>CAZPJQ010000259.1:0-1526 GCA_964586945.1 uncultured Candidatus Poseidoniales archaeon | reverse complement strand
CCTCTGCGACCTTTTGCGCGAACGAGATTGTCTCCTCGGATACCAAATCATGCTTCACGATTTCAAGTAATTTCATGATGGGAACAGGATTGAAGAAATGCATTCCAATGACTTTTTCTGGCTTCCCAGATGCTGAAGCAATATCAGATATTGATAGTGAGGATGTATTCGTTGCTAAGATACAATCATCTTTTGTTTCTAAAGCAAGTACATGGAATATTCTCGCTTTAATTTCGAGAATTTCGGGAACAGCTTCAATCACTAGGTCCACATCAGCGACAGCCTCGGCCAAGTCGGCCACTGCGCTCAAGTTAGCAGACCACTCTGACTTCTGTTCGGGAGTGGTCTTGCCACGAGAAATCCCCGAATCCCAGAACGAATCGATGCGAGCCATGCCAGCCTCAAGACCCTCGGGAAAGGTGTCGTACAGCCGGGTCTCCCAACCCGCCTGCGCGCACACCTGCGCGATGCCGGCACCCATGGTGCCAGCACCGATCACAGCGACTCGAATCTGCACTCTCAATCCTCCCTGCCATACGCAGCCAGGGCAGCTTGGAAGAGGCGCTGGCGTGGGACGTCGTGCTCAATGAAGGAGTAGAACGGGGCGAGGTCCTTGAGGAGCTCGATGGCCGTGATGTAGGCACCGTAGACGAACGGGTCGGCCTTGTCTGTGCCAGGAATCAGAATCCCCAACTTGGCCAGTCCCTTGCGAGTGTCCTCATCCCAAATCGAGTAGGTGTGCTTCATGAAGTGAAGGTAGCCCGAAATCCGCTTGACATCCAAGTCAGTCTCGTCCGAGAGACTCTCCAGAAGCAGCGTGTCAGGGTAGCGGATTGCGTACAGCATCAGCATCACCTCTCGCTCGACATCACTGTGCCAGTTTCGGTAACCGTGCCCCATCCACTCGTCAATCATGTCGAACATGCCACTGGTGTAGGGCCGATAGATTCGGTACAGCAGTTCCTCGTAGCCATCTGGATTCTGGCTCTCATGCAGGTGATGAGCCTCAAACAACTCGGGAACTCGCTCGAAGAACGGTCGCAACCGCTCTCTGTCGATGCTGAGCAGGGCGTGTGCCTGCATGATACCACCCCGAAGGATCACTCCTTCCACTCGCGGTACTGAATCCACTCTTCCTTGAAGTATTCTTGGAGAGCGGCCTCATCCTCGTCACCGGGCAGTACGGAAGTGAGGTACTGCTCCCACTCCTCGTCACTTCCCTCAAACGGTGTGCCTTGCAGGTCGTGCTTCTTGCCGTGGAACTTGCCCACACTTCGGTTAAACTTGTCAGACGGGATGAACAGAGCTGACTGACCCTCCTTCCTGCGGGCGTTGATACGCTCCATCTCAAGGTTGAGTTCGTCGAAGTAGTGAGCCCTGCTTTCCTCGTTGAGGTGGTCGCGGTCGGCCGGGACGGTCGCCTCACGCTCGTCGTAGAGCCCCTTGATGCCATACACATACGCCCATGTCGCTGAGGTCGCCTCATCGACTCCGAACAGGTCGAGGCCGGTGCTGACCCGCTTGTT
>CAZPJQ010000258.1:0-1556 GCA_964586945.1 uncultured Candidatus Poseidoniales archaeon | reverse complement strand
TCTGACCTGTCGCCATACGCCGCATTCATGGCGTACCACTTCAACAAGAGCGTTGGTCTCTCCGACCTTGAGCCGCTCTTCCGGCAGGTTGGAGAGCGATATGCGTGGATGTACGAAACCGCAGACGCCACCGGTGTAACGCGGAGAATCAACTACACTGTCTGGTCTGATGTGTTCCTTTGTCGAAACTGTAGCGCAAACGTTGTCTTCTTTGATTCATTTGTTGATGACGAGAGCGGTGCTGTGCATGACAAGGCGATCTGTCCCGGATGCGGAACTGAGATTTCCAAGTCGAGCTTAGAACCCTTCTGGAAGGTCAGCTACGATGATTTACTGGGCGCGCCTATTCGTCGTCTCAAGCAAGTGCCGGTGCTGATCAAGTACTTTGGTCCGGGCCGCAGCCAGCTTGAGAAGAAGCCCGACAATGACGATCTGGCTCTTGTGCAGCGCATTGAAAAGACGCCGCTTCCCGCGTGGGTTCCGATCCATGAAATGCCTGCTGGATTCAATACGATTCAGCCGAAGAAGTCGCACGGAGTGACCCATGTTCATCACTTCTTCACGCGTCGGAACCTGATCGCCATTACTGCCCTCTGGAACGTTGCTGCTCAACAGGATGACACTCGATGGTGGTTTGAACTTCTGTCTGGTTTCCGAGTCTGGACTCGACGCTCAATCTTCCTGACCAAGGCTTGGAAACAGGGCGGCACGGGTGCATTCAAACCTTCCACGTCAGGGATTCTGTACTTTCCTTCTATCTCCGGCGAACGGAATGTGTTCGCTAACTTTGAGGGCCGAACAAAGAAGGCGGCGAGCTTTGTAGCACGACTTCCTGAGGCGAAGCAGCCCGTTTTCATCAGCAACAACTCTGCCTCGTCAATGGTAGGGATACCGGACAGTTCGGTTGACTACATCTTCCTCGATCCGCCTTTCGGAGCGAATATCATGTACTCGGAACTCAATACGATTTTCGAGGCATGGCTTGGCGTGCACACATCGAATGAATTCGAAGCGATTCAGAACCCAGGTCAGCATAAAAGCTTGTCCTTCTACACAGCGCAGATGCGAACGTGCTTGGCTGAGGCCTTTCGCATTTTGAAGCCTGGGCGATGGCTTACAATCGAGTTTCACAACTCCAAGAACGCAGTTTGGCACGCGATTCAAGACGCTATCCAGACGGTAGGATTTGTGGTGGCCGATGTCAGCGTATTGGACAAGAAACAGGGGACTTTCAAGCAGTACACAAGCGTAAACTCAATGAGCAAGGACCTGGTGATTTCAGCGTACAAGCCAGGGGAGACACTGGCTGCAACCGGTTCGCTGAGCCTTGCTCACGAGGATGCTGTATGGGTGTTCGTAAATGAGCACCTTGCCAAGCTGCCTGTCTTCCTGGAACATGGGAAGCAAGTTGCGACCGTTGCAGAGCGAAGCCCGCAGCTTCTGGTCGATCGGATGATCGCTTTCTTCGTTCGACGGGGTATGGTGGTACCCATCAATGGTCCGGACTTCTTCGCGGGTCTGGACCAGCGATATCCCGAGCGCGACGGCATGTCCTT
>CAZPJQ010000257.1:0-1576 GCA_964586945.1 uncultured Candidatus Poseidoniales archaeon | reverse complement strand
CTCCTCCATATCCGAGTGGCACTTGGCACATCGGTGCGGTAGCGCAATACTCGATGATTGATGTGATCGCTCGTTGTCAGCGGCTGATGGGCAAGGAGGTCTACTTTCCATGGGGAGTTGACCGAAACGGCATCAACATCGAATTCACCGTCGAAAGGGACACCGGCCGGAAGATGAAGAGCTACGACCGGGCGGAATTCCTGAAACTGTGCGAGGTGACCATCGAAGAGTTCACTCAAGCGATGCGAGACACTGCCAGCCGAGTAGGACTCTCTTGCGACTTTGCCAAGGAATACCTCACAGATTCACCATCCTACCGTGCGGTCACACAGGCCATCTTCGTCGACCTGTTCAAGCGGGGTGACATCGTCGAGGACCTACGACCAAACATCTACGACCCTGTTGAGGGGACTACCATTGCCGAAGCGGAGGTCGAGCGGTTGCAGCGCATGACTCGACTCGTCGATGTCAAGTGGACGACGGAGAGCGGCGAAGAGGTTGTCATCTCGACGACTCGCCCTGAACTCATATGCGCCTGCGGAATCGTCGTGGTTCACCCTGGTGATGAACGCTATCAGCATCTCGTCGGCCAGCAGATTCACCTCCCTGTCGAAGTGGCTGGCCGCAGCAGCAGCGTCGAAATCCGCACTCACCCATCGGTCAAGACGGAATTCGGTTCCGGTGTACTGATGATCTGTTCCTTTGGTGACCAAAACGATGTGGCGGTCTTTAGAGAACTCGGACTGGACCCATTCCAGGCAATCGATCTAAACGGTTGTTTGACCGAAGTGGCGGGACCGTTTTCCGGTCTCCCAGTGAAGGAGGCGCGAGAGCAGGTCATCGAGGCATTGGAGGCAGATGGTCGAATCGTCTCCATAGAAGAGCGTGAACAGGAAGTTCCGGTCTCAGAGCGGGGCAAGAACCCGGTCGAGATAATCCTACTGAAGGAGTGGTATATCCGGCAGACCAACATTCAAGGAAGATTGGCAGAACTCGCCGATGAGATCAACTTCATTCCTCCTCGCAACAAACAGTTCCTCCTAGATTGGATGGAGAACATCTCGATAGACTGGCCAATCAGCCGACGCCGTTGGTATCACACGGAGATTCCAATCTGGTATTCAGAAGATGAAACGAAAGTCGTCGTCCCACCCGTTGGTACCTATGTTCAACCGTGGCGAGAAGGGCCACCAGAAGGCAGCATCGTGCTCGACCGAGAGAGTCGTGAAGAACTGGGCCTGTACAGCGAACTCTCCTCCACGCTCGGTGAGGTGTGCGGTGAAGAGAAGGTCTTCGACACCTGGATGGACTCCTCGAACTCCAACCTTTTTGTCTCTGGCTACCTATCGGATGAGTCGACCTTTGCGCGCGCCTTCCCAACCGGCATCCGTCCACAGGGGTAGGAAATCGTCAGCACATGGCTCTACTACACGCTTCTCCAGTCTGCCCTGCTTCTCTACAAGCCCGGCTTCGAAAATGTTTGGATTGACGGGCTAGGCATGGACCCTTGGGGTCGCAAGATGTCAAAGTCCCTCGGCAATGGAATCGACGCTGACTCAGTTTTGGAATGTGGCGC
>CAZPJQ010000256.1:0-1583 GCA_964586945.1 uncultured Candidatus Poseidoniales archaeon | reverse complement strand
AGTCTGACACCGAATTCGAGACCGTCATGAATGTCATCCGTGCCCTCAGCGCCAGCAAGCGCCGATCTCGAGGCAAGCGAGTCGACATCCTCCGTCAAGGTGGGGACGAAGTCGACATCCCCTTGGGTGATACCCGATTCAATGTCCTCAACCACGAGTTGACTCCACACCACGAACTCGTCCCAATCGACGAGGAGGAGGATGCTCTCGCACCTTGGGAACTCCTCACCTCAAATGGCAACGGGGGCACTCGCCTACGCCGCGAGTTGCTACCTAAGATTCTCATCACAGACCCCGCAGTACAGGTCATCAAGGAGGTGCACGAGGCTGAGGATGAGGAATTGCGTGCTGGATGGTTGAACAACCGAATCGTCCGGGTCATCAGAAGGAGCCCGTCCGCGGGCACCCATGTCGCGTACAGACTGGTTGTTGAGGGAACGTGAGGAGGTTACTGAAATGAAGGAAATTATCGAGACATTCTTCCGTGAGCGAAGTTTGGTGAACCACCAGATTGCATCATACAACGACTGCCTGCCGAACGGAGATGGAACTGCATCCCGGATGGAACAAATCGTACGAAACATCCTCATCGGCACAGATGAAATCGTAGAAGACGACGAAGGTGGGCTCATCAAGCTCGACGTATTGGACAACGAGATCAGCGTCCGAATGAAGAACCTCGCTTTGGGCCCTCCAACAATTCGTGAGGCAAACGGAGCCAACAACGAGAACGCGACACCGCTAGAATGTCGACTACGAAAGTTGACCTACTACTCCCCCGTATTCATGGATTTCACCATCCACCGTGAGGATCTGCCCGCACCTATCGAAGAGGAGCGCGTCCAAGTCGGAAACCTCCCAATCATGGTACGCAGCGAGCGCTGCAACCTCCACTCCAGTCACATCGACCCAAACCGAAACCTCTCTCCAGAGATGAGTGAAGAGGACAGAGAGCACTACATGCACTTGCTCAAACAGAAGGGCGAAGACCCCTACGACTCAGGTGGCTACTTCATCATCAACGGGACCGAGAGAGTTCTCATCTCGATGGAGGACCTAGCACCCAACCGAGTCACCGTCGAGATGAACAAGCGCTACAGCAGACACACCGAGGTTGCCAAGATTTTCTCGCAGAAGGCTGGTGTGCGCAAGCCGCTGACCGTTGAGAAGCGGAAGGATGGCATGCTGATGGTAAAGATAAGCAGCGCCGGCACACAGGTGATTCCAGTAGTCCTACTAATGCGGGCACTAGGCATCAATTCCGACGAGGACATCTTCGCTGCGATTGCAGGTCACAAGAAGGCGTTCAAGTATGTCGTCGCCAACATCAATCACGTTCGCGACCCCGACACGAAGGATGCCTACGGTGTCGAGACTCAGGAGGAGGCAATCTCCTGGCTTGAGAAGAAGTTCGCAGCCGGTCAACAGAAGGAGTACCGTGAGCAGCGTGTGAACAACCTGATGGACAGGGAACTTCTTCCTCACCTCGGTGACCAGCCCGAACATCGCAAGAAGAAGGCGATTTTCCTCGGCCGAATCGTCCGTCACGTTCTCGAGATGGCGATCACTAACCGCGACCCGAA
>CAZPJQ010000255.1:0-1613 GCA_964586945.1 uncultured Candidatus Poseidoniales archaeon | reverse complement strand
CAGCGAGCAGCACCTTGGCGCTGGTGGAGTCGAGTGGATTCTCTCTCGCTGGTAGGTCGGGAGTCTGATCATCTCCGCCCCCAGTGTCGTCGGGTGGGTCATCGGTGCCTCCAGCGAGTGTGGCCCCACATTCAGTCTGCTCACCGTCAGCCACCCCATCGTTGTCAGCATCGGCGTAGAGAATTGCATCCGATTCTGGTATGCCCTTCAGAGTGGCGAACACCAACTCCTGTAAATCATTGATGCAATCCCCGTCGGTGTCCGCCAACAGCGGATTACCCCCGACATTCATCTCGCGTAGATTTTCAAGGCCATCTCCATCAAAGTCGTGTGACTGCTCGGGTATCGAAGAACCCGGCACCACTGAGGAAGTCCTGTTGAGGCCATTTTCGACCTCCCACTTGTCGGGCATGTTGTCGCCATCTGTGTCGGTCGTATCGTCGAGCCTATTCCAATCCTCTTCAAAGGAGGCGAGAAACCACCCAGCGAGGTCACTGCTGTGAATGACGATTCCCATTTCGCGGTTACGCAGAACCGCATTCGAGTTCCAGTTGATCGAGGAGATGAGAACGGATTCGCCGTCAACGATGACCCCCTTGTTGTGCAGTTTCACTATTCGGTCGGCGGGTGACATCAGAACCGCCGTCGCATCATAGCCGTCGGTTCGGTTCCACTGGTTGTTGAAGTGGTTGACAGTATCTCGGATATCGTCGTCAGCCCAGACATAATAGCCGTTGATGAGCAACCTTACCGCCACACCCCTCTGCAGCGCGCGCTCTATCGCCTCCATGAGTGGGTTCTCGCCAAAGCCCCAATGCCAGTTCTGGTCGAACCCTTGCAGAGAGAGTTCGATGCTGCTCTCAGCCCCATCTAGTAGGGTGACGATTCCGTTGACGCAGTCGTCAGGGCAGGTGAAGACCTGCCCGGTGAAGTCTCCTGTGATTGTTGGGATTGCCGTGGTTGGTGCCACTGCGTCGATTCCCGAAGGGCCAGCCCCAGTCCAGCCGGTTGGTCTGCCGGTCGATGAGTCGGTGACGCTGTAGGAGTTCAGGTGGGGATGGCTAGCGTTCTCATCCCACAACATTCTGGTTAGAACCAATTGGGCGACATCTGGTGAGTCGATGATGAGCCCCCAGTCTCGGTTGGATGAGTAGTCACCCGCCGGGAAGGTCGACTCCTTCAGATTGCCAGAGCCGATCCAGACGCTGGAGTCATCCCTCACGGCGACCTTGCTGTGGAGGTATTGGTATGGAGCCGGTGGTGCATTCTCACCTCGGGGGTTACCCATCCAGTAGACTGTGACGCCTGCGGCGTAGAGTTCGTAGGCCATTCCTCGAATCTTGTAGAGGTCGTCGCCATCTTCGAGCGGATCCTCCTCAAGGAGGACTGTGACATCGACATCAGCCTCCGACAGCTCGACCAACTTTGCGACGATGTCGTTTGACATCAGTTCGTAGACATGGATATGAAGCGATTCTTGACTGCCATCGAGCCATTCAAGGAACTGGTAGAGGCTTCCATCGGGTGATGCCATCGGTGTCAGCGAGCCAGAGGTCGAAAAGACCCCGGCGTCGCAGAACAGACTTGCTCCGAGCCGCAGCCAGCGGAATTCC
>CAZPJQ010000254.1:0-1617 GCA_964586945.1 uncultured Candidatus Poseidoniales archaeon | reverse complement strand
TCCCTTGCCCTTCTTCCAGGCGCGGGCGCGGGCCGCGTACTCCATCGGATACAACTTGTTGGCTGGCTCATTCCCGAGGTCGCGTGCGGTGTGAACTCCGACTGCAATCGCCGAGGCTCGGGTACAACCGGAGGATAGAGCCGCCGTGTAGCGGTCGCTCGCCTCAAAGTGAGCCGTCAATGGGGTGCCGTCATCGTCGTCGTCATCATCCTTTGAGAGATACTTGTCGAACTTGTAGTCGCGCAGAATCATTCCCTCCGCGAAGGCGGCCATCGCCGCTGAGCGCCAGCCGGTGGTGAATCGAACGAGGAGGTTCTTGCCGTGTGATTTTGCGAGGCTGCCACAGAGATTGGCGCCGGCGTCGCGGGCCTCCTTGGTCGAGAGGCCGTCGGATTTGCCCATGCCGAGCAAGAGAACTCGGAGGTCGCCGCCCCAGATGGTCAGGCTCTGGCCTGACTTTCCAGCGAAGTCATCTGATGAAATCGCCTCCTTGACCAGTGCAGAAGAGGTTCGGGGGACGCCTGCAAGCGCTCGGTTCGGAGCTTTTGAAACGCCCTCGAACAGCGGTAGCACAAGTGTCGTGAATCCTGGTTTCTTCGTTCCATCCAGCGGCGCGTCTCCAATCGTTCCCGTAGTCGTATTCATCTCAATCCGACCACCTCATCGGGTGACCCTATTCAAAGGTGAGCGTCGTGAGTTGTGCCGTCAACTGAGGAATTTTCGCCGTCATCCGGCTCGATTGTCCCCGAAACCCTACGCTTCGGCCAACCATTTGCGGCACCCGCTGCCCCAAACGCTGCAAGGAGCACCAGCAGGAGTCCCGGGGCAGGAAGCCATCCAGACTTGTCCGGCTCGACCATTTCGACCATCTTTTCGTCTATCGGCTGGTGGACGAATGTCGACGCGTCGATCACCCGCTTCTGGTAATGCAGCGCGAAGGTTCCGCCCGGTTGCAGAGAGAGGTTGCTCGCATCGAGAGTGACATCGCTCGTGTTGCTAGCGTTGACTGTGAAGTTCTCCGACTGCCAGAGCACCTCCATCGACTCCTCGAAGACATACTGGATGCTGGCATTTTCAGTCGACGCGTGGCCCAAATTTGCGACATGCAACTCAATCTGCCCTCCCGGTGTGACCTCCATGCTAGTCACATTGAGGCGGGCCCGCCAATACCAGACATTGCTGATGAGATAGCGCATCACCTCCAGCTCCACCGAAAGCCTGTCTGAGAGTGACTGTACCGTACCGAGCAGGAACTGCTCATCGTCCGTCTCGAAGGTGAAGGTCGGGAAGCCCATCACACCGTAGCCGTAGTCCCGGCTGGTGCCGTGGGTGGGATAGATTCCGGCATTGGCGTTTCGCACCGGAAGGTCGGCGTCTATGGTCTCGTGGATAGTGTCACGGATGTGCTCGAACATCTCCCAGTCGCTGGGCATCTCCCCAGTAAATCCCCATGGGTAGGCGAGAATCCAGGTGCCTGTGTGCATCGTGACATAGAGGTCGGCGTCGGTCATCCATTCGGCCATGTAATCCGCATTGTTTCGGGTCTCCGCTTCAGAAAAGGGACCATCCCCACTTGCGGTCTCATCCGTCGTCCAATGGTGGTCGTAGTTCCTATTG
>CAZPJQ010000253.1:1172-1620 GCA_964586945.1 uncultured Candidatus Poseidoniales archaeon | reverse complement strand
GGCTGGTAAGTTCATCACCATCCATAGTCTCGTTGAGCCAGATTCTGTCTAGATTGATGAACATGTAGACGTTCGTGCCATCTTCCGAGGTTTCGTCGATGGTCAGCGTTCCAGCACCCAACTCATCGTGTTGCAATATGCCATCTGCGCGGCGCTGCCAGCCCTGCCCGGCAAACTCGAGCACATACTCTTCAGCGGTCTCATTCTCAATCTCATGGCGCAGAGTCCAATCTGTGGTGATGGTGATTTCGTGGTCAGCAAGCGGTTGGTTCCAGAGTGTCACATCGACCGTCCGAGAGGTGTCAATGTAACTTGAGCCGCAGGTTCCGGTCAGTTCCACGGAGTCTCCGAAAGAGATGTTGGACGGCAAGGTGACTCGATAGTTGTTGGAATCGAGCGGGTACAGTGTGTAGTTCGGGTCACCCCAACTGTATGTCCAAATCCCTAT
>CAZPJQ010000253.1:0-1162 GCA_964586945.1 uncultured Candidatus Poseidoniales archaeon | reverse complement strand
CGTCGGAGTCCAGGTGTTTGGCGGTGACAGAGCAATCTCCAGGATTTGGGGCGGTTCCGTTGATGCTCAGAACATAGGAATTGTCAGCCGCATCATCACCGTTGTGGTCCAGCCAGTCGACTTTGATGGAGAGTACTCCATCGTGCCCAGTCGCGGCCACCATGGGCGCGGCGCTAACGCCGAGCATCAACATCATAGTGAAGAGAGGAATGAGCAGGCGGCGAGTTCTGACCATACACAGACCTTGGTCTGTTCCCTAATGAATCCTAACCCTCGCGGTTCACGCCGCAAAAGCAGCACGACTGGGCGTCGCATGATTCTCAAAAGAGAGGTTCCTCGTAGCCATCATCGCTACGATTCCAAATGTCCGAGGGAATGTCGTCGTAGATGTTCACGACGACCTCCTCCTCCTCGACAGGTCCCTCTTCGAGGTAGACCTTCGCCTTATCGGCGAGTTCAGCCTTGAATTTCCAGTAATGGATACGCCACTCGCGACCATCCCAGAGGGTGGTTTCCTCGGATTCGGTTGTCAGCAGGTCGTAGTCCTGGAACATGTAGAACAGGTTCCGGTCGGTCGGCTCGAGCGCATTGTCGATTATTCGGTCGTAGTAACCGAAGAATCCGAGTGCATGCTCAGCCATGCTCTCAGCGACCGTCTTTTCCATCTCTCTGTCAATGTGGCGTCTAATCGCCTCTGTCAATTCAGCAAGTGTCATTCCCATCTGATTTCCCCCACCCTTTCCGCGTCGAAGAGACGCTTTTCTGCCCCGGGCATCTACTATTCTGTACTCCGTTGTATATCAACAATGCGCGGAAATCGGCCCTTTGGGCTGTCTCAGGGCCCGCGCGAATCATAAAACAGGGTGCCGCGGAGGGGGCGGCGGGAAGTATGGACGAGCAGTTGGGGCAGGGTCAGTTTCTCGGTCTACCCGAATCGGGGGATGGCGGCGCGCATGTGGCGGTTCTCTCTCTTCCTTACGAGTTAACGACCTCCTATGTTCAGGGTACGGAAAATGGTCCGGCAGCGTGCATCGAGGCGTCCGCTCAGGTCGAGACATACGATCCACTGTTAGGGGGGGATTTGCCCGCCGGTTTTCAGATTCAGACGGTCAAGGCGTGGGATGGCAAAGGTGACACTCTCAAGGCGCAGCTGGCTGGCATC
>CAZPJQ010000252.1:850-1630 GCA_964586945.1 uncultured Candidatus Poseidoniales archaeon | reverse complement strand
ACTGTTCTAGTCTACCACTCCTCCGGCGAGTGGCGTCAATGGTCGATTAGAGACTCAGAAGGCAATCTAGGGGTTACTGGGGAGTGGCATGGCCTTGGTTCCGCACCTCGTGGAGATGTCCCAGCAATCGTGACTCCGTGGCAGACCTTCGTTCCGCTTGAAGACGAAGATTCAGGATCCATCATCCCTCCCACGAGCCCATATCCAGTTGTGAGTGGATACTCAGCATGGTGGGCAGAAGTCTCCCTGTCGCAACCCGCGCTCGCCCCTGCGCAGGAGGAAGTAATCCGTACCATCAGAGCGCCGTGGTTGGACCACGAAGTCGCGCTCGATTCGCTAGTTCCAGCCATTCTCCGTCACGATTCTGGATTGAACCTCGAACTTTCCAGCAACGTCAACTTGACCGTTCGTCTCACAAACTCCGGCGTCGCCTCGAATCCTCTTCTTCGGGACTCAGATTCTGATGGTCTTTCTGATGGAATCGAGTTGAACGAGATGAATGGCGGTACCCAACTTGGCCTGTTCAGTGACGCGACTACCGGCTTGCACTGTGTTCAACCTCGACAAGTCTCCGCGTTGGAAGAGAGGTGGGGAGAATACCCAGAACTCAGACTGGATGACCAGTGTCACTTGGGTGAGGGCGCTCAGCTATTCTGGCGACCAGGCGAAGGTGCGGGCGCATCCCTTCAGTGGCCTCTTTCGGTCGAAAGGACGGGAATACATCGTCTGACCTTGGACGGAACACCTTTCGTTACTCCAATATCAAGCGTTCAGACCAGC
>CAZPJQ010000252.1:0-806 GCA_964586945.1 uncultured Candidatus Poseidoniales archaeon | reverse complement strand
ACTCAGCGTTCCTGCACAGGCGTTGCCATCTTGGATGGATTCAGCGCGTGAACAGTGGCTACCTAACCTACTCATCGTCGAGGTAGTAGACGAGAATGGTCATTCACTACCGGTTTCTGATGATTCAATCTGGATCGATGAACCTCGGGTTGAGACAACTGCACGAGGGGCATGGACTCTCAGAGTGCGACTTGGCGGTTGGCTCGATGTTCAGGTGGAGAATGTCTCGACGATGGAGTTGCGAATCAGGTGGCAACCGGACGCATGGCGACCAGACTTGGTAGAAATGACTGGCCTGGATGAAGGCCCGACTGATGTCGATGACTTCGAGTACCTCCACATCGCACCTCTGCACTCTTTCGCTTGGGGTCCCCTCGGTGGTCTCGACCCGCTCGACTCAGACACTGATGACGATGGCTTGGCCGACGGTGCAGAAGCGATGCCAGCGGCGGTCGATGCCGACGAGGATGGTTTGACGGACCCGCAAGAAATGGCGTTGGGAACTCTCTCAACACGCCGCGACACGGATGGAGATGGTCTGTTCGATGGTATCGAGGTTGGGCTCCGTAGTGCAGTCAACGACACCACTTGTCAATCCGAGGCAGTTGCTTGGAGACATGCATCAGCAATCAATAGAACAAGCTTGGGAGGAATCTCTGCCTGTAGTGAAGGCGAAAAACTTGGGGCGGCCAGTTGGTTGCACAGGCGACTCGATGGAAGACTGTTGAACCTGACATCGATTGCGAGGGCTGATGGCGACTCGTCGAGTTGGACCGAGCCACTCAATCGTGACACCGACGGAGATG
>CAZPJQ010000251.1:0-1662 GCA_964586945.1 uncultured Candidatus Poseidoniales archaeon | reverse complement strand
GAGGAAGGAGTAGACACCTCAGACATCCGAGTCGCAGCCCACCTTTCGACGG
Source organism: uncultured Candidatus Poseidoniales archaeon (assembly GCA_964586945.1). GTDB lineage: Archaea > Thermoplasmatota > Poseidoniia > Poseidoniales > Thalassarchaeaceae > MGIIb-Q1. Next base: position 1,610 of record CAZPJQ010000251.1, on the reverse strand, counting down.
TGGCTAAGACGAGGATATACGGAAGCAGAGAGAGTCTGATAGACCGACATCAGTTGTTGCTTCAATTCGATGAGGAGTCACAAGAGGAACTCCCCGAAAGCATCGTTGAGCGGCTCGCAGACTCCGCTATTGCCGCACTTCCCGGTGCCGGTGCGGTGGTTCTCAGTGACTATGGAAAGGGGGTCATCAGCGATACGGGAGCGAGTCGAGTCATCGCTGCGGCGAAGGCGGCCGATGTGCCGGTCATCTGCGATCCGAAGTTGACCGGACTTCACCGGACGGTCGGAGCGACGGTAGCTCTCTTCGAGATTCGCGGGCTAGAACTTCTTCGCCGCAGGAACAACCTTTCCTCCGCGGAGGAAACCGCGGCACACTTCATCGCCGAGAACGATTGGCAGGCGATGCTCGTTCTAGGCGGCGAACATGGAGTGACGCTCTACCAGAGGGATGAGCCGCCGCTAAAACTCCCCTGCCTAGTGGATGCCCCAAAGCAACTCATCGGCTTGCACGACGCGGCGGCCACAGCGCTTGCTGCCGCCCTCAGCAACGGGCGCTCTCTCGCAGCAGGCGCACGCCTCGCAAACGCCGCCTGTGAATGTATTCTAGCCGCCGAGGCGAGTTTTGAAGTCCTCGACCGCAAGACCCTCTCAACCCGTCTGGACGAACTCGCCTGGCAACTCCAGATATCAGAGAGATGAGCCGATGAGTTGGTGGATATTGCCGACCACGGCTGACATCGGCCTACGCGCCTTCGGCTCCTCACCCGAAGCGGTCATCACCGAGGCGACCCGAGGCATGCAGTCCATTCTCCTGTCTGAGGATGGGGCTGAAGCGTTGGGAGGTCTAGTCAGGAAGACCGGTCAATGGAGTGTGGAGCGACAGGGGGAGTTGGACCGAACTCTTGTGAAATGGCTCGAGGAAGTGCTCTACCAAGCCGAAGTCGAAGGGCGCTGGTTGGTCGATTCACAGGTCCAGATCGGGCCGAACAACCTCGATGCGCAGGTTTCCTATGTCAATGCAGACGAAGTGGAGAGAGAGGTCGAGATCAAGGCGGTCACACGCCACGAACTAATCTTTCACGAAGTCCCACCGAGCATCGAATTCCCAGGCGTTGAGCCAGACATTCCGACTTTCGAGGGTCCCGGCTGGGTCGCTCAGGTAATTTTTGACATCTAACAGTTTCCGGACACCCTCCGCCTCCTGTGGTGGCTGACCAAGTCGCTTCCTTTCCGTCGTCGGGCGTCATGACCCGCCAGAGATGCCTACGATGCCACGAGGAGTGCGACAGAAGGTTCTGCGAGAACTTCCATGTCAGGGACGGTGAGGATGGGCTGCCACGCTGCAAGATGCAACAGGAGGTCCGCAGGATGCGACAACTCGGGTGGTCGCCAGCGGTGATATCGGGAATCCTCGGGCTCAGTCTGGAGGCCGTACTACGTTGGTTGAGTTAGGAGTGGGCGAGCCCGGGGTGGGTGCTCGTATCCGCGTCCGAGAATGCCCCCGTCTTCTCAACCCCGGGTCCCCAAGGCTCCCTAGGCTTCTGGTTGGGCTGCTCCATTCTTGTCCTGGCCTTATTCCCCACCTTGCGGTACTATCATACTCTCTCCTGA
>CAZPJQ010000250.1:0-1668 GCA_964586945.1 uncultured Candidatus Poseidoniales archaeon | reverse complement strand
GCCAGCGAGATGAGCATCTCACAGTTCATGTTCCAATGAACATCGCCAGCAGGGTTCAGTCCATGTGTGTCCAATTCAACCGGGCCTTTCGGCCCGCCTTCCACAGGAAGGGCACTTGTCATGTCGCGGCCGGGTCGCGGCACGTCTTAGAATCCATCGGCGCAGAACCGCCGCTTTTTGCAAGGTGGATGTGCCTCGAACTGGGCAGGGGCCACCTTGATGGAGGAGCCTAATCCTCAAGCGTAGCGATGGCGGACGGGGAGGAGTCGAAAGATGACAAGGTCATCCGGAAGCGGAGCTTCGACATGGGTGGGGGTATGGACCTCTCTGGCTTCCTTGACGCTGATGCAGTCGATGAGGCAAACGAGACGCGCGAGGTGCGTGCTGCCCTGCCAGCTCCTACCACAGAAACCGAGGTCGAGGATGTTGCGATGGGTGATATGTTCGACCCGTTCGCGACCGGTCCGCAACCGGGCGACGTGGAGCGAGACGGCTCTATTCGACTTCCCCCTGATATGGATACCGTGACAGAGATCGCCACGACCGGCGAGAAGCGACTTCATTGGGGCATAATGGTCGGCATGATTGTTGTCTATTCGCTCGTTGGTTGGCTTGTCGGTACGACCCTCGACCCCCTCATCGGACTGTTCGGCCTGATTGGGCTCGCCGCCCTCGGCTTCTTCCTCGGCGAGCGCTGGGTTCCGGACCCGGCGATGAGGATGCTCGGCATCACCTGGGTCATCATCACGATGAAACTGCTGTATGGTCTGGCAATCGACCTCCACCACTGGGAGTTGTGGGGTGTCTTCCCAATCGACGCCACCGAGTTGGGTGGCCTTCTGCTCGTCCTCGTCGGCCTCAACATTTTCATCGCATATCACCACGACGAGGATGCCATCGCCGCACAAGCGACCCTCGTGCTGCTCGCCATCGGTTCTGGTGCAGGTGCAGTCTACGGTCAGTTGGGGGTCGCGGGTGGAATCATAGTCGCAACACTGCTCTTGCATGGCATCGCCATCCACCGCAAGAGCGGCAACCTCGCAGCGATGGGAATCGCCTTTTCGAACATCTGGATCGGACTGCACGCCTTCTCCTCAGGGTGGAACATCGGAGCGCTCGAAATCGTCTCATTCGATGACCCGCTGCTACTCTTCCTTCTGCTCGGCGGAATCAACGCGGTGAACGCGGCAATCGCTGCCCACTTCGCCCGCGCCGAGAACTGGTTCAGCCAAGCCCTCTCACTGGTCGGTCTAGGGAAGCCAGGGCTTTGGTCGGTCTCGATTGGGTTGGGCATGGGTGGTGCGCTGTTGGCCATCGCCGCATACCGGGCGGAGACCAGTTATTCACTCGGGCTGGTCACAATGCTGCTCGCCAGTTTCGGAGGCTCATACCTGGTCGTGCGAGGGGTGGAACTGAAACGGGTGGTGACTCCTCTGGCAGGTGGTCTGGTGCCGATTATCTTCATCCTCATCTTGATTGAAAGTGGCCTTTTCGAGTTGCCGTTCGAACTGACGGGATCCGGTGTTTTCACCGCTTCAGCATCATTGCTGACAGCCGGAGTCCTGCTCTCAAACCAACAGGTGGTGTCCGACCACGTTCTGTGGGGTGGGAGCCTTGCCATCATGCTCTTGATGACGATTCTGATTCCTGCTCAGCCCTCTGTCCAGG
>CAZPJQ010000249.1:0-1671 GCA_964586945.1 uncultured Candidatus Poseidoniales archaeon | reverse complement strand
CAGGTCTCACTGTGGAAGTGCGGATCGCAGCAAGGCATCCCTGATCATGGACAAACCAAAGTACATGAGTAGCCTCCGAAATCCTGGTTAGTCCAGAGCAGGGCGATAGTCATCGATGGTGGGATACGGTGGTGGTCGAGAAGATACAATCATAGATGAGAAACAGCCCAGAGGAAGGGGGACAACAATAGGGATTTGGTCTTGAGGGATCCATCCACAACTGATTCATGTGTTGCTTCCCACACTGGTTGTCGTCTCATTCGTTTGCCAGTTCCGCTCAACGTATCGCCGACCGACCGTGCCCGCAGCCGCCTCCGAAACACTTGCTATCTTATATTGCTCGGCAACAATGCCACTCCTAGGAACGTCACCCCATCCTAACGGCTCTCCTTCATCAAGCCACCGGCGCACTTGCCTCCTCCGAGCTTCATTGAAGACCACCTGTTTGTCGGAGTATTCATACGGCACAGCACTGTCTAGAAACTCTTCGATCACCTCGCGTATTTCGTCCGGTGTATTCTCGACCATTGTATAGGTGGGCGAATCTAGTCCTGGCAGAGCCTGGACATTGAACGGCTGCTCCAAGACCTCTCTCAGGGAGAGTAGCCGATCGTGCTTATGCGAAAATACGTGCTTTAAGATGAAGAGATCTCCGAGTTTCAAGGGCAAAGCAAAGCCCCAGTCTGTCGTGTTCACAATGACCATTGGCTTCCGCAATAGATTTGCGACTGAGAAAGGACCGGCACTGTGCCCTAAGTAGAAGCGACACTCACTCAGCAGATACATGTCCATCATGGCAGACTTGCGTTCCGAGAAGGCATAGTCGATCACACGACGCAACGGAGGAAGTCGTGTCATCGACTGATCACCAAGACGCACGACCCATCCACCAGCTTCGGTGATGGCCCTGATACCTTCAATATAGTTGTGGATAGAAACGCTGCGGCCATTCCTGCCAGGATCCTCTCTGGCATGGCAGCAGACGAACCAGTCATTCAAGGGAATTCCCATGTCGATTCTCACACCTTCAGCATAGCGACGCTTAGGCTCAGACAACCGCGGAGGCGTGTATTCTTCAAATTGTCGTGCCCAGTTCTGGTCCTTCACTATGCTCCAAGAGAATGAATCAGCGTGGTGGGGTTTCCACAGCGCCGATCGGCCAATCGTGGGACCCCGATGCCCGAAATCGTTGACCGCCTTCTTCGATGCCGTGGGTAGAGCGAGGCGTACCAACCCCCTCATCTGTTGGGAACCCCAAACCCAGTAGGTCACTCGAAGAACTCCCACATACAGTGAGAGAATCAACCCTCCTATGAGGCCCCAAACGCCGTCATTCGAGATCGCATGATGTGACCGAAGATGGTACATCTCCGTATTTGCCACCGTGTACCTCTTACCGAACAACCTAAGCCTTGGATAGAGAAAGAGGACTTTTTTTCCTTCACGTTTAGCCTTCAACAACCCATAGAACAGCTCCTCTGCACCGTTTCCGAAACTCCGGTGATTTGGGGTTTGGAAGGAGAGTGGGCCAATACGATTGAGAATGTCGAAAACCCAGTTAACGAGCTGGTACACGCTGGTACCTCAGTTCACACCGTAGAAGACCAAAGCCACGGCTCCTCGTTGACGCCACCGCGTACCACTCATCGAGACTCCCGTTGCCGCTTCATG
>CAZPJQ010000248.1:0-1703 GCA_964586945.1 uncultured Candidatus Poseidoniales archaeon | reverse complement strand
AACAACATCCTTCGGCAATTGCACAGACTGAAGTCGCAAATCCTGCTCGTTTGAACAGCCAGCCCCTAAGAAAGTGAACATTTGCTCAACTTTTGGGACTTTTGTTGTGCCGACTAATGTGAATGCTTAAGGACAGCCCGCGCTGGCAGGAGCCCCCGTAGGGGGGCGAGGCGTGCAGGCACTCGAGCAGCAAGGGGGAGAGGCGATGGCATCCGGTTCAGGTGGTGGGAGCACTCTCACGATGAGTGAGTTTGCCAGCCGCGCAAGAGAACGCGCAGACAGCTACCATCGGTACAACATCGAGGCGATGGATACTCCTGACCGGCAGCCTCTGCCAAACAGGTTTCTCGTAAAGGTCGGGAAGGTCGGACTTGCCAAGTTCATCATCTCGGAACTCTTCCAGTATTGGGGGAAATGGGATGTCATAACCTCACGCCCTTGCACCTACGGCGTCTTCTCAGGACCGGTTGGTGGGTTCTCCCCCCGACCTCACCTCTGCGTGGGTTGCCTCAGGTGCACGGTCCAACACCCGGATTTCACAACAGTCGAGCACAATCCAGAGAGGGCTGCGATGGGTGACCGCTTCCTCAGCCAGAAACTCATCGAAACAATCGACGAGGAGGCCCGAAAAGGCTCAGTGCCAGTGCGAGGGCAGGGCTACCGTGGCCGGTTCGGAGGCCCGGGGTGGGATGGCATGTTCACCGACATGTCTGAGATTGTCCGGCCAAGCCGCGACGGAATTCACGGAAGAGAGTTGATTGGAACCTCCGTTGACATTGGTGGAAAGCCGATGCGTCTGATGTTCGATTCGGAAGGCGACCTTGTCGGCGAAGCCCCTCGAATGCTTACAATCCAAGTGCCATTCCTATTCGATGCTCCACCAAAGATGGTGGCGTCACCTCTGCTCACTCGCATTTGGAAGGGTGCCGCCGAGAGTATCGACACGCTTGCCATGTTCCCAGCTGAAACTGTCCGGAAGTTGGCCATTGCAGGTCACAATGTCGTCCCGATCATCCCAGCCTCAGAGGCCTCCACTGCGGGTGGCTTTGGCAATGGAACTCGACTCGTTGAACTCGACTCCTGGGATGAGGCGGCCTTCACGACCGCTTGTGCCGCAGCACCTGACGTGGTTGTCGGTGTTCGACTTGATTTCGATGCTGGTTGGCAGGCCAAGTTGACTGAGATGGTTGACTCTGGCGTCACCGTCATACACCTCGTCGCTGACAACCACGGAAATGGCGACGGCGGCCGTTTTGCAATGGAACTCATCAAGGAGGCTCACATGAGTCTGCTCAAATCCGGAAAGAGAGACATGGTGACTTTACTAGGCACTGGCGGAGTAGCTGCTGCAGACCATCTGCCAAAGGCGATTATCGTCGGATTGGATGCCGTTGGTCTCGACCTGCCTCTGCTGATTGCACTGCAAGGAAGACCCTCGGGTGACCTCAGCAAGAGGGAGACGCTGAGTATCAAGATGCCACGCAAACTCGACGAGGAGTGGGGAATCCAGCGACTCACAAATCTCTCCTGTTCATGGCGAGACCAGATGCTCGAGATTCTTGGCGCGATGGGGATTCGCGAAGTCCGCCGATTGCGCGGCGAGATGGGCCGTGCAATGTGGTGCAACCAACTCGAGGAAGAGGCCTTCGCTGATATCGAAGGATTTGTCGGAGGTGAATACTGATGGCGATTAGCAAGGACCC
>CAZPJQ010000247.1:0-1724 GCA_964586945.1 uncultured Candidatus Poseidoniales archaeon | reverse complement strand
CACCGCGGCCGGGTCCAACTCGAGAGGGTTCCACGGCGCCCCAGCGGTTACCATGTACCAGCGAGTCGCATCCGCCCCTTCCCGGTTGAAGTGGTCCCACGGGTCGATCGCATTGCCCTTCGACTTGGACATCTTCTTGCCATTCTTGTCGAGGATTAGCCCGAGACTCAGACAGCGCTTGTAGCAGACCGAATCGAACACCGTCGTCGAAATCGCCAACAGCGTGTAGAACCAACCGCGAGTCTGGTCAACTCCCTCACAGATGTAGTCGATGGGGAAGTTAGCGTCCAGTTTCTCCGTACCTGCGAACGGATGGTGCCACTGGGCGAAGAAGGCACAGCCGGAGTCAAACCAGCAGTCCATCACATAGGGTTCCCGAACCATCTCGCCGCTACACCCATCTGCTCCACCAGTCAGGGTACAGCGAAGTCTCACCTCATCGACGGCCGGTCGATGGGGGTCCTCAGTCACCTTTGAGGCATCCACGGCAAGTTCCCGCAACTCGTCACGGCTTCCCGCGCAGTGCATGTGCCCGCACTCTTGGCAGACCCAGACCGGAAGGGGGGTTCCCCAGTACCTCTCTCGTGAGATTGCCCAGTCCTTCACGTTCCGCAACCACTCCCCAAACCGACCGGTTCCAACGTTTGCGGGCGCCCACTCAATCTGGTCATTGAATTCCAACAGCTTCTCCTTGACCGCGGTCATTCGGACGAACCACGAGTCCATCGCGTAGTAGAGCAGCGGATGTCCGGTCCGCCAGCAGTGAGGGTAGTCGTGAATGTACATCTTCTCACGGTAGAGTTGGCCATCATAGTGCAGCAGGTCGATGATATCCTCATCACAGTCCTTGACGTATCGGCCGTCAAGCGAGTTGTGGGTTCCAGCGATGAATCGCCCATCCATGTCGACCGTGTGCTGTGCAGGGAATCCAACCTCCATCCCGAGGACATAGTCTTCCTCACCATACATGACGGCGGTGTGAACAACTCCAGTTCCATCGGTCGTGGTCACGAAGTCAGCGCCGACCACTGTCCACCCTGTCTCGGAACCGTTCCTGTCGACCGCATCGGGGAACAGTGGCTCGTACGCCTTGCCAACCAAGTCAGAACCGGGAAAAGTTTCGATGACCTCAATCTGATGTCGAAGAACCTCAGCGAGCAGGTCCTCGGCGAGAATCAACTCCTCACCGACCTCGGCACCACCGCGGCCATCCCAACCCTCAGGCTCCTCAAGAATCCGAATCTTCGCGTATGTGACATCAGGTCCCACGGCCAACCCGACATTTCCGGGAAGAGTCCAGGGAGTTGTGGTCCAGGCGAGAATCTTGGCATCATCATCAACCAGTTGGAACTTGAGATAGACCGACGGCTCCTCTACCTCCTTGTAGCCCTGAGCGACCTCGTGCGACGAATAGGAAGTCCCGGTCTGGGGGCAGTAGGGCAGAACCTTGTGTCCTTTGTAGAGCAAGTCTTTCTCAAACATCTGCTTCAGAGCCCACCATCCGGACTCGATGTATTCGTTGTGCAGCGTCACATACGGGTCCTCCAAGTCCACCCAGAACGCCATTCTCTCGGTCATCCTGCGCCAGTGATCCTCGTAGGTCCAGACTGACTTGCGACACTCCTCGTTGAACTCCTCCATCCCGAACTCCTCAATCGCCTCCTTACTCATCAAATCGAGTCGCGTTCCGACCTCGATTTCGACCGGCAGACCGGGGGTGTCCC
>CAZPJQ010000246.1:0-1749 GCA_964586945.1 uncultured Candidatus Poseidoniales archaeon | reverse complement strand
CGCGCCGAACTCGAGCGCACCCCTGACCCGTGGCTCGCTCGCGCCATCGCCGCCTTCAGCCGAGGTGAACCCGTCCTCGTCTTCGATTCGGACTTCCGCGAGCAGGAGACTGACCTGCTGTGGCCGGCAACAGCCGCAACTCCAGAGGTGATGCGCCAACTTCGAAAAGACTGTGGCGGCCTCCTTTTCCTCGCCATCGGTGACGATGTTGGAGAGATGTTCGGGCTTCCCTATCTGCAGGATATCCACACTCACCCCGAATTGGTGGCTGAGAATCCAGTATTGGGTGCACTCGTGACAAATGACCTGCAATACGACAACCGCTCCGCCTTCACCCTCTCCCTCAACCACCGTGAAACCTACACCGGAATCACTGACCACGACCGCTCTCTTACTACTCGCCGCTTCGGCGAACTGACCCAAGAACTGCTTGCCGACGGCGCTGACCATGCGAGCGCGGTTGCTGCACTCGGAGCGGAGTTCCGCACGCCGGGACACATTCCACTCTGCCGCGAAGCACCCGGCGGCTTTGAGAATCGGCAGGGCCACACAGAATTGGCGGTCGCCATCGCTCGGCTTGCCGGCATCGTGCCCTGCACGATTGGCGCAGAGATGCTGCAACCGGACGGCGACCGCGCCCTGTCGGTCGAAGATGCGGTTGCGTATGGCGATGAGAGAGGCATTCCCTTCCTCACGGGAGCGGATCTTTTGTCCGCATTTGAGTAGGCGTGAGTTTGTTAGGAGCGGAGCGATTGGCGGGTGCGAGCGAAATGGTCCGAGTGATGGCAGTTGGCGTTTTCGACCTGCTTCACGCTGGCCATCTGCACTACCTTGAGCAGGCAAAGGCACTCGGAGACCACCTGACGGTTGTAGTAGCGCATGATGACACAGTTCGCAAGCGAAAGCACGAACCAGTCACCGGCCAAGAGCTGCGCCGCCGGATGGTAGGGGCGCTAAAGCCGGTGGATGAGTCCAGCATCGGCGGCCCACCCTCCAAATCGATGTTCGACATCCTCGACGAGGTGAATCCCGAAGTCATTGCACTCGGTTACGACCAAGACCACGCAGAAGCATGGATCAAGGAAGAACTCACCCGGCGTGGGAAGTCAGGAATCAGTGTGACGCGGGTCGAGGGGTTGAGTGACGACTTGGACGGCACTCGCAAGATCATCGAGCGAATCCTCAAACTTCGCGATGAAAACGGAGGTGACCAGTGATGTTCACCGGAATCATCCGGGCGGTGGGCTCCGTCATTAACTCCGACATGAGCGGAGACCTGATGCGGCTCACGGTCACTTCCCCGGCTGGCTTCTCATCCGGTCTGTCAGGCGGAGAGTCGGTTGCAGTGGACGGGGTCTGCTTGACGGTAGTGTCGGCAGAGGGTGACGAACTGACCTTCGATGTCATCCAAGAGAGCCTAACACTATCCACCCTCGGCGAGGTAAAAACCGGGCTAAAATTGAACCTTGAGCGGTCCCTCAAATTCGGTGACGAAGTAGGTGGGCACATCCTCTCCGGGCACATCTCCTGCACCTGTGAAATCGTCGGACTGGTAAGCGATGAGGGGGTCCACGACCTGCGACTACAGGTCGATGACGAATGGATGCGCTACATCCTCGAGAAGGGCTTCATCGCCATCGACGGAATCAGCCTCACGGTAGGACAGACGGACTCCGAAACCGGCACTCTCGATGTCCATCTCCTCCCTGAACCTCTCGAGCGCACCACTATCCTTGGAAAGGTCGCGGG
>CAZPJQ010000245.1:324-1771 GCA_964586945.1 uncultured Candidatus Poseidoniales archaeon | reverse complement strand
ACCCAGTGTAATAATCCGGAGCCAATAGCAGCGATGAACTCATCAAGGGAACTATGCAGTCAGTCGACATGGCGGAGAAGTCGGGGTTCCGTGATGTCCCTTTCATGGGAGTGATCTGGGTCGTCCATGAGGCCGTTCAGAGAGGGTTCTGGAATGGCAATCCTGATTGGTGCAACTTGGGTCAAGGGCAACCCGAAATTGGGGATATGGAGGAGGCACCTAACCGTCTGCGAACAGTGACCCTTGAGCCGGAGGACCAGGCCTATGGACCAATTAATGGTACAGACGAATTGCGTCAGGCGGTCGCTGACCATTACAATCGACTCTACCGCTCTGGAAAGAAACCGTACACCGCTGCGAATGTCGGCATCGCGCAGGGTGGGCGGCTGATGTTGAGTAGGGTGTTCGGCGCAGTTCAAGGCAGAATGGGCTATCAGGTACCCGATTACACTGCATATCAGGACATGATGGATTACGCTGGAGCGCGCTTGGAGCCGGTTCTCATCCCAACCTCTGAGGAAAACAACTTCTCAATACCCTCTGCGGAGTTCGCAACACTGGCGGACGATCTCGACAGTTACCTTGTCTCCAACCCATGCAATCCGACTGCACAGGTCATTCAGGGAGATGAACTCAACTCGTACTGCCAAACTGCACGAAAAACCGGCTGCACGCTAATCATGGATGAGTTCTATTCACACTTCATCTATGATGGGGACAAACCCGCTTCCGGGCCTGTCTCAAGTGCTGAATTCGTGGACGACCCTGACACAGACCCGATTCTCGTCATCGACGGGCTCACCAAGTCATTTCGCTATCCGGGATGGCGCCTAGGCTGGGTGCTCGGACCTCCCAAGCTCATCGAGACTCTCGGGCGGGCGGCCAGCGCAATCGATGGCGGGCCGAGTCGAATCACTCAGCGAATGGCGCTGCAGGCACTTGAGCCGGGCTATGCGGAACAGGAGACGAGCGCGCTGCGCAAGATGTTCTCCAAGAAGCACAACATGATGGTTGAGAGACTGACTAAGATGGGTATTCGCTGCCTCCCTGGGAATTCGACCTTCTATGTGTGGGCGTGCGTGGACCAACTGCCTGAAGGATTCAACACCGGAATCGACTTCTTCTGGAAGGCTCTAGACCGCCAAGTGATGACGGTCCCTGGTAACTTCTTCGATGTCAACCCCGGGGGAGCAAGAACCGACAAGCCATTCGACCAGTGGGTGAGGTTCTCCTTCGGTCCCCCAATGGATAATGTCGACCTCGGCCTGACTCGGCTAGAACAGATGCTGCGAGAGGCCTGAACTCGCTGAATCCATAGTCGGGGAATAACTATTCGGAAAAGTAAGTTGGCTGAGCCATGCACATTGTTGGAAAAGTCATGCTTGTACTCGGACTGCTCATGCTCGTCATAGGCGTCGTCATGACGGTTGGCGGCATCGGAAAGGGT
>CAZPJQ010000245.1:0-314 GCA_964586945.1 uncultured Candidatus Poseidoniales archaeon | reverse complement strand
TCGGCCTGACTCGGCTAGAACAGATGCTGCGGGAAGCCTAAACTGGCTTTGAATCAATCAGCGGGAATCGTTATCGATGAAAGCAAGGTGGCTGAGCCATGCACATATCTGGCAAGATTCTGATTCCTCTGGGGCTGCTCATGCTCGTCATAGGCGTCGTCATGACGGTTGGCGGCATCGGAAAGGGTGTTGACGACATTGCAGGATTGGAAGATTACGGATTTTCCGTTGAGAACGCAACATCGGGCACCATTGAGATTGTAGATAGCGATGGACAAGGAGATCTCGGGGTCACATTCTGGGTTGAGGGCGAG
>CAZPJQ010000244.1:0-1791 GCA_964586945.1 uncultured Candidatus Poseidoniales archaeon | reverse complement strand
CCGCGTTGACGGCCCAAATCATGAGCTCACTGGATCAGACCTTCTTTCCGAACCGAGTCTACTATGGCTACTCCTACTCACCCAGCCGCGAGTTCGGTCAAGTAGGCTGGGAGAGGGTCTATCCGAAGACGTGGGAGCAAGCTTACACAGAGACTGATTGGTGCTCTAATCGCCATATAGAATCATTTTAGCTCTTTTTACGATAATAACATGCCAAGGGGCAGGTCCAGACCATTGGGCCACTCGACAAGACCGGTTTTGTCGTTGACCCTCACCTTGGAAAAGACAGCCGGATCATTTAGCGGCTCGAGAGAGCCATAAAGTTGGTCGGCGAGGTCGACTTCGTTGATGGTGCCATCGCTGAGAGTGACGGTCAGAGTCGCGGGCGGGCGCGAGGCGACGTGGATGACCTCCAACAGGCTCTCGTCGCCATCGGAACCGGCGTCCGTCAAGGCCTTGGCTGATATCCACGGAAGCCGAGCTGCGGGGCGAGCTCCTTGAGTCGGTCGAGGAGGTCTTCGGGCATGCGGATGCAGACGGGGATCATTATTTCTTTCTTGGTCAGGGACATGATTGGTGGGGGAAAACGTATATATGTTGTCAATACGTTTGAGGTGAAGTGGGGATGGAACCTTCAGCAATGTTGACATCTCAGGGCCAAGATCTCTGTAGCCATGTTGATTCAAACACATGCCAGACGACTCAAACAGCGATGGTGACTCGCCGAGTTGAGAGTCGGTCCAACGGAGATAGTCATGGCTCAATTCCTCCGGATCATCCCTGATGGTCGGGCGAAGAGAAGGAAATGCCCGGCGAGAGATCGTTAATATCTATTAATCTACTATTTCGATAATATATCATGGTCGGGGACGCCCTGTTGTCCGTTTTCCACATCCAAAACGACGACTTATCCACCATTGTGGATAACTGCCAGGGATTCGTACTGAACGCAACATTCGGGCCCTGCCCCTCACTCGAGCAAAAGGGCGGAATGCTAATCCGAATGTCTCTATAGTTATCCACACTCGTTAACTCCAGGTGTCATAGAGCGCCGGAATCACATAAGCCCTGGTTGAGCATGGGCGAGATAACACGGGCTTAGGTAAATATGCTCGAGAGGACGACATCCGATCAGCACTGACAGACGATTCAGTCGGATGCGACGATGACAATGACCAAGTCCGGAATTGGTAGGCTCGGCGGCCGTTGCCGTGGACGGAGTTCGAGGCGAGTCACCGGGGGAGGAAGCTTGGGAATGCGGAGCCGCTGGATCCGGCGAAGATCAAGCAGGTGGGCTTGATCTTCGCGGAGGGCAGGAGGGGGAGTTCAAGCTGGAGGCTCTGTGGGTTCGGGGGGTGACGAACTCAGTGACAGGAGGAGGAGCCTGCGGCGCTTGCCTGGGTTAGGTGGCAATCAGTAATTGAGTGGAGATTGATGTGGTTGCGATCCATTTCACCCTCAATGACGATGGGAATGACTGACTACGACCGCGGACTCGAGCAGTTCAGGCAAATGGTGGGCGATGACCGAATCGACGCCCTCATCGAGCGCTTCAAATCCGTCTGTCCGGATTTCGAAACCGAGGTCGTCACCGTCGTTGGCGGCCGCATCTGGACCCGGCCGGGCATCGATCTGAAGACGCGCTCTCTGTGCAGCATCTGTGTGCTGGCCGCCCTTGGCAGGGACAACGCCTTGAAGCTCAACCTGGAAATGGCCCTCAACAATGGCGCCTCGCTGGAGGAGATCTTCGAAGCCCTGTTCCAGGTGGCGGCGTACGCGGGTTTCCCGGCG
>CAZPJQ010000243.1:0-1813 GCA_964586945.1 uncultured Candidatus Poseidoniales archaeon | reverse complement strand
CACAAAAGGGGTTGTCAGTGAAACTGGAAGCCAGCCAGCAACTCGCATCTTACCACCTCAAGGCCCTCGAACAGTGGGGCCTCATTGAGAAGGAGAAGGTCGCCCTCCGCTTCCGCTATCGATTGACGGACCGGGCGTTGTTGCTGCTGGACAGTGCCGAATTCCCCTCACTCGGTGAAGAACTCTGAACCGACTCCGTTTGATTGATAGTGGCGAAATAGGTCGGCGAGCCGATTGAGTGGCGTAAGTCAGCAGGGTGAACAGATGGACGAAGAGTACCAACCCGGAGCGAGTGAGTCGGAGTGGCAGGAGGCGTGGGCAGACGCCGGCATCTTCGTCGCTGAGCAGGCCGATGAGCGGCCGAAGTTCTACTGTCTCGAGATGTACCCGTACCCGTCGGGCTCAATGCACATGGGCCATGTTCGAAACTATTCGATTGGGGATGCGGTTGCTAGATACCGCCGTGCAGACGGCTTCAACGTCATCTATCCGATGGGCTTCGACTCGTTCGGTATGCCAGCTGAGAACGCGGCGATAGAGGAGGGGGGCCATCCACACGAGATAATCGAGCGTAACATCGTCAAGATCAAGGCGGACTTTGCAAAGATGGGGTTCTCCCACGATTGGCGGCGTGAGTTGAGGAGCCACGACCCTGACTACTACCGTTGGAACCAACACTACTTCCTCAAGTTCCTCGAGAAAGGGCTCGCCTACCGGGCCTTTGGTGCCGTCAACTGGTGTGAGGAGTGCCAAACCGTGCTCGCCAAGGAGCAGGTCATCAACGACACCTGTTGGCGTTGCCATTCGACGGTCACGGTACGGGACATGGACCAGTGGTACCTCAAAATCACAGACTACTGTCAAGAGTTGTGGGATGGATTGGACCAAATCGAATTCCCTGACCATGTGAAGGCCCAGCAGAGAGACTGGATTGGCCGTTCTGAGGGTGCCGCGATAGACTTCCCCGTGCATGGAGACGACGGCCTCGTCATCGAGACCTTCACCACTAGACCCGACACCATCTTCGGGGTCACCTTCGTCACCTTAGCACCCTCTAACCAACTCTGCGAGAAGTTGGTCGCCGGCACCGAGTTTGAGGATGATTGGCGCGCCCTCGCCGAAGAGGTCAGCGGCCTCTCGGACAAGGACATCGGGCAGTTGAAGGAGAAAAAGGGGGTGTTTCTGGGAAGATACGCTGTGAACCCAATGAACGGTGAGAAGGTGCCCATCTACGCTGGCAACTTCGTCATCGCATCCTACGGAACCGGCTCGGTGATGGCCGTGCCTGGTCACGATCAGCGGGACTTCGAGTTCGCCAAGAGGTACGACATCCCGATTCGGAGGGTTCTGCTTCGAAACGAGGGCGACGATGTGGAGGCACCGATCAGCGGCGCCTTCGAGGGATATGGACCGATGGTCAACTCCCAGCGCGATGGATTCGACGGCTTGGCTGGTGATGATGCGAAGAGAGCGGTCATCGATGCGCTCGAGGCAGAAGGCAACGGCGGCTCGACGATTCAGTTCAAGATTCGCGACTGGCTCATCTCAAGACAGCGTTACTGGGGAACGCCGATTCCAGTCATCCACTGTGAGAAGTGCGGACTGGTGCCTCTGCGAGAGGAGGACCTGCCCCTCCTGCTGCCGAGTGATATCGAATTCACAATTGAGGGAAACCCGCTAGCGAGTTCAGAGTCATTCGTCAATGTCGATTGCCCTACCTGTGGTTCGCCAGCCAGGCGCGAAACCGACACGATGGACACCTTCGTAGACTCGTCGTGGTACTTCCTGCGCTACACGGACCCGGACAACGCAG
>CAZPJQ010000242.1:0-1821 GCA_964586945.1 uncultured Candidatus Poseidoniales archaeon | reverse complement strand
GACAACCAACCTGGAAGAAGATGAGCGAAGAAGTCTTGAACGATCTCAGCGTCACGAATGTGACTACAATCGAATCTGAGCGGATGCCTTCCGCACACGCTGTGGAGGTACCTGACTACGATAGAGAATACTTCGATGATGTAGCATTCATGACCTCGATGCTCCTGGTTCTTCTCGGTAACTACAGAGGATCAGGCCACTTCGGAGGACCCCTCGCTTACACACCGTTTAACGTTGCCGTACATCTCGGTGGGCCTGAACTCGGTGGGCTTTCATATGACATTCGAGAGCCCAAGCACCCCTTTGCTGATCGATTCATGCTCGCCGGTGGGCATTGTATACCCACGTGCTACGCGCTTTGGATGATTCTCTACGAGGCAATGGCTCGCAGGTATGCCACAACTGGAGACGACAGGTACGTTTGTGACCCCAAAGTTGCTGTACTCTCAGTCGATGCCTTGGGATTTCGGCGAAGCAAGGGTGCGATGGCCAAAATTCTCGACGAAAACGGTCTCGCCGACCATCCATTATTCGCTCAGGCAAAGTTGCGTGGAATACGGCCTCTCATGGGGCATGCCGAAAGCACGGACGTAACCAACGACGTGAACGGGGGTCCATCAGGTATCGGTATCGCCACAGCAGCTGGTAAAGCCATGTTCTGGGACTTCATCGGTGCGCCTTCCAACCTCAAGGTCATTGCTCTAGAAGGTGAGTTCGCGATGACCGAAGGACACGCCCAGGAACTCAAAACTGCCGCGGTCGCACAGCAGGTCGGCAAGCGCCTGCGAATTTTTCTGAGCTACAACCACGCGGGTATCGATGACTCCCTCATAGGAGGAGTAGTCAAGTCAGAATTCAAGGGCTACGACATTGCACAGCAGTGGAGTTCCTACGGCTGGAATGTTCTGGATATCCAGAATGGCAACGACTTCGGCGACATCTTCGCCGGTCTCAAGCTGATGGAGGATTGGCCAGAAGATGATCGGCGACCGATGGTACTTATCGGTAACACGGTGAAGGGATGGTGGCCGGGAGCCGAGAACGGGGAATTAGCCGGCATCGGAGACCAAATCGTTGGCTTCCCCAGTCATCCTTACGGCTTTGGAATCAACTCCCCTTATTTCATAGCATTGGCTGAGTCCTTCGAGAGACGTTATGGCGTAGAGTTCGAAGGTATAAGAGATGGTGTACCGGGATCAGAAGCTGAAAAGCTCGTCCAATTCAAAACCAACGTCGATATCCTCCTTTCCATCATGGATGAGAAGTCGGAATTAGGTGAATGGATCTCTGACCGACTCCTTTCCATCGCGGGGAATTTGGACCGCGAGACACCTGTTAACATCAACGACGCTGAAGATCCTTTTCTAGACGAGAGGCTCACTCCTGCTGGGTTACCAACTGAGCCGGTGGAATTTACAGTGACTGATCCGCACTCAGGCGATGCCACGTCAGGAACAATCAATCTCTTCCTGCCACCAGGGAAAAAGAAAGGAACGAGGAGGGCAATAAGCGAAATCGGTCAGTGGCTTAACTACGTTACGGGAGGACGCTTCCTTACGGTGGCCGCAGATCTTTCTGGCTCAATCAACGTAGAGAAATCACACTTCTTCGGGCACTATGATCCTGTGCACAATCCAGGAGGAACTCGTCTTAAGGCGCCCATTCAAGAAGCTGTAAATGCCTCCACAATCATTGGCTTAGTCAACCAGTCTGCTTCCACTGACCCATCAGTTCACTCCGGGCTCTGGGGCCTTTCAGGAACCTACGGTGCGTTCACACCACTCATGTACACACCTGCTCGAGTATTCAGCCAACAAAACC
>CAZPJQ010000241.1:0-1861 GCA_964586945.1 uncultured Candidatus Poseidoniales archaeon | reverse complement strand
GAGCACGAAAACAGTACCTATGCTCATGCTGTTCACAATGCTCTTCGCTTTCATTCCGATGTCACCGCCGGTCGGCCCCGCAGAGGCGCAGGTCACCTGTTGCGATTCCCTCGAAGTCTCTTACTTCCTCATAGGTGAAGGTGATGAGAGCGACAAGGGGCAGTTGAGCCCGTTCTCAGCCGACCTAGGGACCGAGGCAGAGGCGTGGGTGACAAACTCGGTCACCCAACTGACAGAAGTCGCTCGCTGGCGCCTTCCTAGCGTCTCTGTCGGCGACTTCCCCGATGCGACCTGGCAACTCACAATCCCCTACGAAGTCGTGAATGCGGTGGGCATGCAGGCGAATGCGAGCGCCGAAGTAAAAATTGGTGGCAAGAGCTGGTACGGTTCCGCGACCGTGCCACCACAGTATATCCCTGGCGAGGCGACCATCGACATCTCAGTCGATATCGAGGCGGGTTCAATCCTCTCAAGCGGCGAACTCGTCGTCGTAGTCCTCTCAGTCCAAACCCTCGTCTTCGCCTCACCGGGTGACGATGCGGGCGTCCGATTCTTCTGGGGAACCGACGAGAACCGAGGCTGGCTAGATGCTAACCTGCCTCTCTTCGAGATGGATTGGCAGCCAGCACAGGTGAACGGGAGAATGGTCTCGATACCGGTCGTTCTGAGGTCGGGTCACGGTTCCGCAATTTGGGAGAAGTCAGTGACTGAATTCAAGGTGGATGGAATCGTCGTCGACTCGTACATCGCCACCGTGCACCCTCTTGGCGCTCAAGTCTACCTCCAATGGCAGGCGCCCAGTTCAGCCGAGGATGGGGTCTACGAAGTCAACCTCTCACTCCGCGTCGACCCCGACCAAGTGGGCTCCTTCACGGGCGGATTCAGTTACGCCCTCGTATTTGGGCTGGGTACGGGGACCGGATTGGGAATCTTCCCGGCGGATGAACCGCTGAGGGGTGGAGGGAGCGAGTTGAGCGTCAACATCCAGGCAGACATCGAGAATGGCGACCGTCTACGCAGGACAACGAAAATGGAGTTCAACGGACCGATGGCAGCGTGGCTTCGCTGGGGCCTCGACAACATCGGGAACAGCTCATTGAATTCGCTTTCACAATGGCGAGCAGTCGATGGGAATTCGGCGACCGAGGCCAGTCGCAATAATCATCAGGTCGACGAGGCGGAGATTCTTGCTCTTGAAAACCACCTTTCCGGACGCGCCTCCTCACTCAAGAGATTCCTATTCGACGGATTAATGCTCGAACCCGAACGGCTCCTCGGGGTCGAACCGATTGAAGCAGCGGCAGCTCCAACGGTGAACATCGACCTGCATGGGGAGTTTGGCTTCAGCAGTTCTTCTGTGACGCTTACCATTGAATCCCTTGAGAATGTAAAAATCGGTGAACGGCGAGTTCTGTTCGATAATTTCGTCAGGCCACAACCCTCGGCAACGCCGATCTGGGCGAAGTTGACCTTGGAGGCACACATGACCACTTCGATGATGCTCGGGACAGCGGGCGTCGAGGGCTCGGGAATCGACTATTCGCACAAGCGGCTGGTCCTCGCAGAAATCATCACGGTCCCTCAGCAGACCCTTTCAACGGAAGATGAATTGGCTGACTTCTCGGTCGTCTACGCCTTCGGTGACATCACGAACGCGCCGCTCACAGCACTATTCGAGTCGCTCGCAGTACTTGCGCTCCTCGGCTTCATCGCGCTGAGCCTGACGAAAAACAAACCGAGAACTGGTGTCTGGATGACTGCTCTCCTACTTGCCGTGGTCTGGGGTTCCTCCTACTTCTTCGCCCTCCCGCTCGTGTTCATGTTGGGTGCAGTGTCAGCGGTTGGGTTGTTGATGGTGGCG
>CAZPJQ010000240.1:0-1863 GCA_964586945.1 uncultured Candidatus Poseidoniales archaeon | reverse complement strand
CTTCTGGCCAAACATCACATTCTTAGACCACCAGGGGCTGCTTAAGACGCCACGGCAGCAGTCTAAATCTATCTGCCTGCCATTCGTTACTGTCTCCGCGAATTCTCGAATGTTGTCAGACGACTTCCACCCAACCCACCAGTCGGGCATTGTAGCCACGGTTTTCGCCCAAAAAGCCACGGTGAGTCAATTCCCGATGAATCATCGGCTCAAGAGTTTCTGTCAGCAGGTTGAGCTGCGTTTCACCATTTGTATTTGCAGGTGGTAGTTGGAAGATGTGGTCGGTTTGCTTCTCCCAGGCGGGAACTCTTTGGCCATCACGATCAATGGCCAATGTGAGCATCAAGTTTCGTGTTTCTCCCTTGTCACCCTGTGTGCTGATGTGCCAGATCGACAGCACTCCACTGCGATCATCGTCAGATTGGACACGTATTCCTATTTCGGTCTCTGGTACCGTTTGGTACTGCTTCATGTACTGGACAACCGTGGGGTGGTCCAGACCAAGTAGCTCGATATTCTCCACGTCGATGGCAGCGTCCCGGTCTATCGAAAATCGTTGTTCAACCGCACCTGACTCAGCGGAGGAGACAACGAAGACATCTCCATCTTCGTGCCGAAGCTGCCCCCCGTCCTCTTCGACAGCAGTACGGACGAAACGCACAATCTCGTTCATGCCTTCCGATGTATCTGAGAATGGCTGATAGTCATCTAGCGAAAAGCCATCAAGGTCTTGGAAAAGCTCATAAACTACGTTCCTTGCCTCCGAAGCATTGGAAAGAGCCTCCTCCAATTCCAAACGCGTTCGTTTGAGTTCAGGGTCAGAGACTGCCTGAGAATAAAGGCTGTCATAGCTCAAGCGATCTGACAGTTGGCCGAGGATTTGTGTGCGTAGGTCTTCAGCGACTTCGCCATGTTCATCGACTTTGCCCAGGGTCTTTGCAATCTCAGAGAGCTTTTCATCCAAAAGCAAGAAGATGCGGCCCTCAATCGTGTCAGATAGCACAAGGTTGTAGACCTGAGCGGTGTGCTGCTGACCGTAGCGATGGATGCGCCCGATTCGCTGCTCCAAATCCATCGGATTCCAAGGTAGATCGAAATTGAACAGGACCCGCGCATGTTGAAGGTTGATGCCCTCTCGGCCTGCCGCCGTACAGATCATCACCCGTGGACCTTTCGGCTGCTTGAATCGCTTTTCAGCTGCCCGTTTGGTGCCGTGGTCGCCACCCCTGAGGACAACCACGCCTTGACCGGGATACGCCTTTTCGATTTCTTCGCTCAGCATCTCGACGCTGCCCAGATAGGTAGCGAAGACGACCACTCTTTCTGACTTGTCATGGCTCCACAGTGTCCCAAGTGCGTGAACCAGTTTCTGAACCTTGGTCTCGGTTTGGCGGGGAAACTTCTGCAACAAGGATCGAATGCGTTCTCTCTCTTCAGGCAGAGCAAGTTCCACCGACATTACAGCCGTGTCTTCCGAATCGGTTGTCACCGTTTCAGACGAAAACTCGCTGGAGAGGATCGCCAGGTCCTCATCGTCCATCTTCTTGAGCATGCGCCTCTTCATATCCGCCAAGAGTCGCTCGGCCTCAACCTGTCCCATTCGATCTTCAGGCAAATTAAATTCATGCAATATCAACTGGCGAGCCTCGGTGAAGGCCGTATCGCGAGCGTCAATATCCAGTTTTCCATCGTGCATTAAGCCTTCTTGTACGGTGAGCGCAATCAAGCGGCGGCGTAGTGTCCGATGAACAGCCGCAAAGCTTGATGCAGCGATCTTCTGGAAGATCGTCATCACAAATCCAAGTGCCCGCCCTTTATTTCCCTGCTGTTTGGCGAGGGCAAACCCATCCATCAAGTACACAT
>CAZPJQ010000239.1:0-1871 GCA_964586945.1 uncultured Candidatus Poseidoniales archaeon | reverse complement strand
GACGAAGTTCTCGAAGATTGGCTGCGGGTTGCGACCGACCGCCGGATGGGTGCACTCTACGAGGCTTTCCGACGGGGTTGGTCGATTGAGAGGGTACGAGAAATTACCAGCATCACTCGCTGGTTCTTGCACAAGTTCCAGCGGATGGCTGCGACTGACAACGAGGTGCGAAGCGCCGGCTGGGCGAGCGGAGACGTAGAGGGCGGCATTGAGCCGAGTGAGATCAGCGCTGAACAGATGCGGTGCTGGAAGAGTGCCGGCATGAGTGATGCTCACATCTGCGATGCACTTGCGGATTATCCGGTTCAGGGGCTGAATCTCCTACCCGAGGGTCGGGGCGAGGATGCTGTGATGAAGTGCCGTCATTCACATTCCATACACCCGGTCTATAGAATGGTCGACAGTTGTGCAGCGGAGTTTGCGGCAATCACGCCATACTACTATTCTACCTACGAGCCGCACGGGCTGCCGGGAGTTGACTCCGTCCCCCAAAAGCGCAGAATCGCCGCAGATGGCGACCCTGCGAGGAGGCTAGTGGTACTCGGCTCCGGCCCGATTCGCATAGGCCAGGGAATCGAATTCGACTACGGCTGCGTTCACGCTGTCCAAGCGATCCGAGAGGTGGGCCATGAGGCGATCATCATCAACAACAATCCCGAGACGGTATCTACTGACTTCGATACCAGCGACCGCCTCTACTTTGACCCGCTGACCCTAGAGAGCGTCGCTGAGGTTCTGCTGCGTGAAGGCGCCGACGGCATCCTGCTGCAGTTCGGCGGCCAGACGGCAGTCAATCTCGCGCTTCCATTGGACGCTCGGATGCCCCATCTGAACACACTTGGCCTCGAGATGGCGTTGGAAGGGACCTCACCCGATGCGGTGGACGAGGCGAGCGACCGTGAGCGGTTTGAGGCGTTTTCCAAGCGTGTTGGGCTCAGGATGCCCAACGGATTGACTGGCAGCACGCCTGAAGAGGTCAGGGCGGCAGCGCACGAAATCGGATTCCCGGTTCTCATCAGACCCTCCTATGTGCTCGGCGGTAGGGGGATGGAGATTCTCACCAACGACGAGCAACTCGACGCCTACATGCAGGAGGCGTACATCGCTCCTAACAAACCGCTGCTCTGTGACGAATACCTCGGACACGCAATTGAACTCGATGTCGATGCGGTCTCGGACGGAGAGCAGGTTCTCATTGGAGCCATCATGGAACATCTCGAAGAAGCGGGCATTCATTCTGGTGACTCGACCTGTTTCATTCCGCCCCAGAATGTCAGCGAGGAAGTCCTCGCACAAGTGGAGGAGTGGACCACAAAGATTGGAATCGGCCTGAAAATCATCGGCTGCTTCAACATTCAGTTCGCTATCTGTGATGAGAAACTGTATGTCCTCGAAGTGAATCCAAGAGGCTCTCGAACCTTCCCCTTCGTCGCAAAGTCGACCGGGATTCCACTCGCCCGAATCGCTGCCAGAGTTGCCATAGGTGGCCGGCTTTCAGAACTCGAGGTTCCGGAGAGAACAACCGACCTTGTCTGCGTCAAGGCGCCGGTCTTCCCGTTCATCAAACTGAGAGGTTTGGATCCCGCCCCCGGTCCGGAGATGAAGTCTACTGGAGAGGTGATGGGCAGTGACCCCGACCCCGCACGGGCCTATCTGAAGGCGCGTCTGGCGACAGAGTTGCCAGTGCCAACCACTGGTGGAGTCTACATCACGGTGAAGGATGAGGACAAGGAGGCGATTGCGGAAGTTGCTGCCTGCCTCATTGAGCTCGGATTCAACCTGCACGCCACGCCGGGCACCGCCTATGCGTTGCGCGCTCATGGGCTGACAGTCGAAATAGCCTATCGGATCGCGGAGCGGCAGCATCCCGA
>CAZPJQ010000238.1:0-1886 GCA_964586945.1 uncultured Candidatus Poseidoniales archaeon | reverse complement strand
ATTCCGAATGACTTGGAATGACAGTCACCTATCCATCGCCTGGGAAGGAACTGATTGGGCAAGCACAAGTGAAGGGGCTGACCTTTTCGTTTACCTCAACACAACAGATGGTGGCAGTCCACTTTCAAAAGAGTGGAATCTAGCACAGACTTTACCGTTTTCAGCTGACTTCGCTTTCGTGCTTGAGGATACATCGTATTTCTCCTTGCAAACTTATGATGGCTCAGGATGGGTCGACGCCAATCAGGATGGCGTTTCATCATTTGTAGGCTGGTCTGGTAATCAAAATACTGAGATTTCCATACCTTGGGCTAACATCGGTTCCCCCACCAGTTTTGCAGTATTGGCATGGGCGCAGTGGCAGGATGAAGGCAATGTCTGGACATCATTCCCATCAGAAAATCCCGCTTCCAACAATGGTGCTGAGACCTTCACCTACGCCTATGTGATAGCGGACCGAACGGTTGAACAAACGCCTGGATACACACCAGTTGTTGATTTTTCTGGAACCGTAGAGAAGATGGACGATGCCTTGAATCTGGCAATCGTCTTCCACCAGCATCAGCCGTATTACAAGAACAAGCTCACCGGCATGATCGAGATGCCCTGGGTGAGGGTACACGGCATGACTGAGTATGTCGACTCGCCCGGAATACTGTCGAAACATCCCGGCACGAAGGTGACCTACAATCTGGTTCCGTCCTTTATCGAACAATTGGTCGAATACCACCGCGATGGGTCGCTCGATGTCCACACCGACTTCGCCCGCCGCTACTGGCCCACCGACTCCAACGGCACAGTCTCAGGCTTCCCAAATGCGACCGCCCTCGAACTCCACACGATGCAGTTCCAGTCGTTTTGGAACTCTGGTTGGATTTACAACGTCACCCTAGATGACCCTGAGTTGGGCTGGCTCCACCCGGCTGCCACTCGCTACTCTGAGATCTATGGGATGACCATGCACAACCTGAAGCCAGCCACGATAATGGCGGACGAATTGTTGTCGGCGCAAGACTTCCTCGACCTTCAGGTGCTCTGGTACCTGTTCCAGTTCTCACCCGACTATGTGCTCGGAGAGTATCAGTCTATAGAGGATTCAACCGCCGCTAGTCGACCCGCTCACTACGATGCGACACTGAAGGCGCTCTACGAGCAGAACGGTGGCTACACGCCTGCCGACTTAGCCTATGTTTTGGATGTGCAAGAGGCACATCTTGCCAATGTTCTGCCGATGTACTCAGCCTTGGCGGAGCGCGGCCAAGTCGAGTTGACGACCACGCCCTACTACCATCCGATCATGCCGCTGCTGATGATGGACGGCTGGACATTTGAGGATGGAATACGAGTCAACAAGGATTCGTGGCCTGAGGATGTCGCCAGCCAACTGACTACCGGAATGGACCTGTTTGAGGATGAGTTGGGCTTCCGTCCGACCGGCATGTGGCCCTCTGAACAAGCAGTCTCACCTAACATGGTGCAGCCGGTCTCTGATGTCGGGATTCAGTGGATGATCACCGATGAGGTCAACTTGGCCGGGTCGACCCTGCCCGGGGGCGGGACGGTCGACACCAGCGTCGCTTCCAACCTCGCAATTCCATGGATTGCGACCGGGTTGGGTGCTGACGGAACCCCAACCGGAGTAGGAGGAGGCGGCGAGGTTGCCGTCATCTTCCGCGACCGAGTAATCTCGGACCGCATCGCCTTCCAGTACGGCTCGATGACACCCGCCGCCGCAGTCACGGACTTCATCGCCTACATCGACGGCGTCCGCAGCGACCTTCTCGCAGAGGGTAAGGACCCGAGTGAGCATCTACTGACCGTGGCCCTCGATGGCGAGAACTGGATGTTCATGTCTGAGTTCCAGCACCATGACGGCGGCCGCCCGT
>CAZPJQ010000237.1:307-1923 GCA_964586945.1 uncultured Candidatus Poseidoniales archaeon | reverse complement strand
CACCCTTGGCGAAGTTGATGACCTCCTTGCCGCTGATGCTCTTGTTGGGAATCACCACTTGATGCTCCTGACCGGTCTTAATTTTCGTTGACATGATGCCGACATCGACCACCTTGCCAGTAACCCCCATCACAGTGATCTTGTCGCCGACCTCGAACGGCTTGTCCATCACCATCATCATCCCGGAAACCAAATTGGATGCTGTCTCCTTCAAGGCCATCCCGACGACAAGTGAGATGACCGTAGCCGAAGCGAGAATGCCGGTTATGTCGATGTTCAGTTGGCCGAATATGACTATCGCAGCTCCCAACCAAATGACTAACTTGAGCCCGGAGAGGAGTAGCGATTCAATTCCACCGAGGTCCACTCCGCCCCGCTTGTTGAGGCTCTCAAAGCCTATTGGAACGAAGATTTCGACCGTCTTGGCGAAGAAGCGGGCGATCATGTAGACTAGGATGATGACAATCAGTGTGGCCAGAATCATGCTCTTGGACGAGTCACCCTCGATGGCCCAAACCAAGGTGAGCCAGAGGCCGCCTAGAACCACGCCCGCGTTGATGAGGGGTGTTGCGAGTTCAAACAGCGTGTCGTCGTACTTGTTGTCACTCTTCGAGATGAGTTTAAGCACCGGCCCTTTGGCAATGGTCTGAACTAGCCAACCTGCGAACAGAGAGGCTGCCACACCAATGACGAAGCGTATCCACCAGTCATATCCATCGAGTATTGCCCAGTATTCTGTAGCTGTGTCCAGTAGGGTCATCGGGTCTTCGATGTACCTTCAGCGGAAAAACTGTCGGCAGGATTCGTGAGCAAAGAAATATGGCCCACGGCTTCAACATCTGCGGTTATCTGACCATTTTAGTTGCTGAGTATTCAAGAGCCTCCCCGCGCGTTGAGGGGCGATGGAAGCGAGGTCGATGCTGCTGCCGCTGTGTGCGCAGGTATTGCTTACGGGTTACGCATTGATTGTGATGCGGCTGAGGAGAGAGCGAGCGGTGCGAGATGAAGGTTTAGATCCGCTCTACTTCAAGACCAAGCAGGTCGGCGACCCACCTAGGTGGATGAAGCAATCTGACGACTTGGTGGAGAATCTGTTTGAGACCCCTCTAATCTTCTTCGCCGGCGGATTGGCTGCCATGACGCTCGACCTAGTCGACCCGATTCTTCTAGGCCTAGCCTCACTCTATGTCGTCCTCCGAATCTGGCACGCTCACGAAGTGCTCGGTAAGAATCGAATCCTCAAGCGGGCTAGAATCTGGGCCACCAGCGTCTGTGTGATGATAGCCTTCTGGCTTTGGCTCGTCGCTCATGCCTTCCTCTGAATCAGCATCACCCACAATAACGAGCAGCCTCGTTGACATCGCCGCCAGCATGGTAATTGAAATCCAAAAAAATGGGATGGCCAACCATATCCAAACACCATCAGAAATGACAATCCGAATGTCGCCTGCGAAACGAATGAAGGAATCCTCACCCGGTTCTCCTTCGTCGGGAGGTGATTGGCGAACTGAATCGCGATGCTGCTCCTCTATCAGGCCGATATCGTAGCCGCTAGAGTCAAATGACCAAACGATGGCAGTGAGCTGAACATTGAGATTGGATTCAAAGGTGCTGTG
>CAZPJQ010000237.1:0-297 GCA_964586945.1 uncultured Candidatus Poseidoniales archaeon | reverse complement strand
TACTGCACCACTTTCCTCACCGGTGTCGAAACCATCACCTGGTTGTGCCTCGCTACCTTCTTGTCCGCCTCCGCCAAAAGAATCTGATAATAACGAAACAGGAACCAAGATGGTCAGGGCAAAGAAGCCGGCAATCCAGAATCCGATGGCGAGCCCTCGAGTTATTTTCATCGGTCTCACTACGCATAGCAATTCGAGGAGGCAGCACAAGATTACGAGAGTCTTCACGATATTTCTAGCCCTTCCAAGATTCAGGTAACCAGCATCCTGTTTAGCCTCAGCTTGCGTATCATCGCC
>CAZPJQ010000236.1:0-1970 GCA_964586945.1 uncultured Candidatus Poseidoniales archaeon | reverse complement strand
ACTTGAACCAGCGACCTCCAGATCTTCAGTCTGGCACTCTCCCAGCTGAGTTACTATCGCAGTGAGCCGTTCGACTCGGCTCCGCACTTCAAGTCTTTGGATGGGAATCGCTTCACTCGATGCCAGCAAGTGTCGACGCTTGGATGGCGTGCAACTCGCTCAAACCCTTAGTGGCGAGGTCGGTCAGCGCATCGAGTTGCTCTCTGGTGTAGGTTGCCTCCTCTCCGGTCGCCTGCACCTCGATGAAGAGCCCGTCACTGGTCATCACGACATTCATGTCAACATCTGCGTTGCTGTCGAGAACATAGTCGAGGTCGAGATAGAATCCTTCGTCGATGAGCCCGACGCTCAGCGCCGCGATGTCGTGCGGCAGAATCGCCCGCTCATGCGCCTCGCGCGCCTCGGCTGACATCTCAGGGGCGGTCCAGCCCGCCTTGCGCTCGTCGTAGGTCGGTCGCAACTCCTTTGGCAGCGACTCGCCGCTCGCAATCAGCCTGCGAATTCCGAGTCGAAGCGCAATATTAGCAGCGGTGATTGAGGCACATCGGGTGCCTCCATCAGCATTCAAAACATCGCAGTCTATCGTCAGTGCCACAGGGCCCAGTGCATCGAGGTCAATCGCCCCGCGTAGTGACCGAGCGACCAAACGCTCGATTTCGTAGGTACGGCCCTTCGCTCCCCTGCGCTCTCGCTGAAACCTTGAGTCGGTGGAACCTGGTAGAAGAGAATACTCTGCATGAACCCAACCGCGGTCAGCATCGCGCGGAAACCAGCGTGGGAGGCTCGGCGCCTTGGTGCAGCAGGCCAGAACCACGGTGTCACCCTGTTTGTACAGAACGCTTGCGAGCGCGTTGGGTGTGAAGTCGAGAGTGACCTCCACGGCGCGCATCTCGTCATTCGCCCTCGAAGTATCAAACTCAGTGGATTTCAGTTTGCCCATGAGGCGGCCCGACCCGGCACCACTCCTTGAACCATGCGAGTGCTAATTATATCCACAACTTAGCAATTAAAACCGGATACCGCACCCGGATAATTAGGAGAGATGCTAAGTGAGCAGCCCCCGATTGCATTATCTAATTGCGGTACTATTCGTTCTGCTGTTGTCATTCTCCACGACTGCAGCACCGATTGCAAAGCAGGGCGGCAACACCTTCCCGCCTGTCGGAGACGAACCGGTCCCGGAATTGGTCCGTCCTGCAAATGGCTACGGGCTCAATCCCCAACAATTAGAATGGGGCTCACTCGGAGAAACTCTCGGTCGAAAAACCGCACCCTCCCACGGTGATAATGCCTCTTCGCTCGCCCACCCCGACATGCCCAACCCTAGGGTCATCTCAAACCTGCTGTGTGCAGAAGAGGGGGTCACTCCTGATGAGCGAGGGCTCTCCGACTACAACTGGCTGTGGGGCCAGTTCATCACTCACGAGATCGACTTCACGACGACCTCTAACGGGCGTACGACGGAGGCGGTGGAGTCGGCCCACATTCGGGTACCTGATGATGACATGATAATGAATCCACAAGGCTCTGACGTCGATATCATGTTCTTCCGTTCTGTGTACATTCCAGGCACTGGAACTTCTGAGTTCAACCCGCGTCAGCATCCGAACAACATCACTTCGTGGATTGATGGCTCAACGGTCTACGGCTCATCCCAAGGCCGCTCCGATTGGCTTCGCACCTTTGAGAATGGCCGAATGAAGGTCAGCGGTCACGAGCATGGTGACCTGTTGCCCGTCGGTGGCGAGGGTTCCCCCGGAATGTCATTTGGCGGCTTCAGTGCCAATCTGAAATTCGTTGCCGGTGACGCTCGCGCCAACGAGCACATCGCGCTGCTCGCAATTCACACCCTGTTTGTTCGTGAGCACAACCGGTTGGCAGATGCGATTTTGGAGCGGAATCCGGACTGGACTGACGAGCAGATATTCCAGCGCGCGCGCAAGATTGTCGCAGCTGAGATTGCAGCCATC
>CAZPJQ010000235.1:0-1983 GCA_964586945.1 uncultured Candidatus Poseidoniales archaeon | reverse complement strand
AGTCGTCGATGGTGATGCGTGTGTCGTTGACGACGACGAGGTTTCCGTAGCCTTGTGAGTCAAGGGATGGACCCATTATCTCGACATATGAGTTTCCTGCGATCTTGTGACCCTCATCACCGTACGCCCAACCAACCGGCGGGCTGTCGACAAGAGAGTGGGGGTCGAGGACGGTCATGTATATCTCACGCGAGTTGTTGGTGGCGAGGTAGACCATCGCCTCGACGAGGATGTTCATCTGGTTGCTGCCAGAGGCAGGGAAGGCGTAGGTCTGCCCGCCCGCATCTGTGTTCCTGATGGTCGAGCCCGGGCAAATCCGGGTTCCCGTGGAGACCTGCCCGTTAGGGCACTGCGCCAGGTCCTTCATGTGCGACTGGATTCCAGTCCCTCCTCCCCAGGTGCTGCCGTGCATGGGTACGGGAATGACTGCAGCTCGAACGCAGGCGTCGTGCGCCGCGTTGATGCTCGTCGTATCCTGTGACTGTTGGGCTGGGTCACCTCCGTATGGCCCCTCGTCGGAGATTGGCATCACGACCTTGGTCGCGTTGGGATTCCACTTATGGTCGAGAGTGGTAGGGGGATTGCCTGGGACATTACCTTGGTTGTCCATCCAGGAGAGACAGGCCCATTCAGTGCCGGGCCCCCAATGTTCTCCTTGATATCCACCTGTCTCGGCGTTGCCGTTGAACATCGTTGAGGTCAACTTTCGGATGCCTCCCGAATCGTCGCCGGGTATCAATCCGAGAGAGGTCGGGCGGACCCCCGCTTGGTTCTGGCCATTGAACGGCGCCTTCAGGCAGTCACCGCTGCTAGCTGCGGATGGATAGTATCCACCGAGGGCATAGAGGGTTTCGAAGACAGTCATGTTGGCCTGCTCGAGCATCGGTTTGATACCGAGGAAGTAACCACCGTTGGTGAATGTCCCGCCATAGAAGACGGTGCACATGTCTGCCCATTCTGAGAACATCGAACCGGAGGTGTCGATGGGAGCGACGATCTCAACCTTTCCACCACGGGTGTCGTCCCAGACCACCTGAACGAAGTCATCTGCATCTACCGCAATGTCGGGGTGTCCCTTGTGGCCGATGATGGGGGTGAGAAGAGTGTCGTCGATGGCGGTGTAGGCTTCTCGAGTTGAGAGTTCGACATCAATCATGGAATAGTATATCTGAGGTTGGTTGAAGAACTTTCCAAGCACCTCGAATGCATCTTCCCAAACGATGTGCACGGAGCCTTCCGAGTCGACGGCTATTGCCGGCCAGTCGCGGTCTTGGTTGCGCTGACTCACCGTGAAATCATCGACGATTGAAATGACCGAATCCTCTGCCGAGGAACCGTCTTGGTCATCTAGAGAGGGGTCGAGAAGAGTGTAGAGGATGGAGTATTGGCCAGACTTGTCAGCCCATGTCACGTGGACCCTCCCCTCATCATCGACAACAATATCAGGATGCCAGGCGCGATGTGCACCGGGGTTGGAAATCTGTGTAGCATCTATCAGAGTTTGCGCTCGTGGATCGAGCATCGAATAGAAGAGGTGCTGAGTGTTTCGGCTCCACACAACATGGATGTTACCAGCTGGATCGGAAGCGACTGCAGCCATGCGGTCGTTCACCTGTCCACCATCGACAATCTGCACAGCATCTGTGATGACCACCTGAGCTGCTTCGGTCGTTGGTGCATAAGCGCTCAGAAAGGTGCTGAACACCATCAGCAGGACCATCAAAACACTCTTGTTCGTTTGATTCATTTTCATCGACTCCAAGGCACTTCTGCCAACAAGGAGAAACGGCTTGAAAGTCCTACTTAACTTCGCTCCCTAACGGTCAATCCAACCACACTGTGTCGGCCATCTCAATTGGGCTGGCAGACGCCTCGGTGAAGGGGCATCTCGGGGCGAGTGGTTGCGGTCTGTTGCCGACTAATGGCAGGGTCAGAACATGTCCTCGGTGGCCACCAGGCTCGACTGCTCGGCGACCCTCGCGA
>CAZPJQ010000234.1:0-2004 GCA_964586945.1 uncultured Candidatus Poseidoniales archaeon | reverse complement strand
TCACGCGCCCCTGCGCAAGATTGGGTTCTTGTCGGAGATGGTGGTGGCTCGTTTGCAACGATCCTACCCGGCTCAACCCCTTGGCACCAGAGTACAATGCAACTAGCGAGTGGACCAAACAGCGCTACGATGTACGACACCCTCGAATTGAATGGAGTCGTTTGGGTCGCCGGTGATGGTTTGGTCGACCGGTTCGATAGGAACATCAACCGTTGGGTCGACCCTTTGCTAACCGGTTCGGTCAATCAGGCGCTTGGAACTGATGGCACCTCAATCTTCGTCGCTACTTCTGACGATGGCCTCTACGAATTTGCCCAAAACGGCAGCCAACTGAACCACTGGACTACCGCCCAGAATCTCAATTCAAACGATGTCGACGCGCTCGCTTACGACAGCACCAACGATGTCATGGTGGTAGGTCACTCACAAGCCGGTGTCAGCCTCATCAATGTCTCGGGGAGCCAAGTCTCATCTTCTTGGTCATCCGGCAGATCAGATGCCTTCTCCAACAACATCCGTGGGGTTGCAGCTCGTTCGGGAATAGCGTATGTCGCTTCCAACTTCGGGGTTCTCCGCATCGACATCGGCAACGACACGCTGCTCTCATCGTGGCGCTCCACGGGAATGGATGACGTCGCCTACATGCCGGTGGAGACTGATGGCAGCATGATGTACCTCGGGATGTATGGCTACGGAGTTCTCGTCTTTGACAGAACAACCGGGGATGTCATTGACACCTGGCAGGTTGCGCGCAACGGAAACGGCATCTCCTCAAATGAAGTTTATTCGCTTCACATCGACTCTCAAAATGATATTTGGGTCGGTACAGCGGACGGCGCGGACCGCTACGATGGTAGCCAGTGGAGCCACATCAACGCCCAGGGCGGTTTCAATCCCCAGGATTTCTACTCCCTCACTTCAGATTCCACCCACCTCTACGCAGGCACCAACGCAGGAGCCTGCCAATACTCTCTCTCGTCCCTCGCGCGCGTGGATTGCTGGAACTACTACTCCAACCCGACCGGACTTCCCTCCTCATGGGTCTATTCAGTTGAGATGCTCACTCCCGGCTACCTGTATGCGGGCACCAACTATGGTGCTGGTGTCATCGATGTCGCTAACGACACGGTCATTCAGGTGTGGGAGGCCGGCGAGCAGACTTGGAACGGGCCGACCTACGAGTGGAACGATGTCATCTATGTCGGCATGGACGGCGAAGGAGTCGCTCGCTACGACCGAATCAACGACGAGTGGCTAACCACTTGGGATTCCTCTTCAGCGAGCAGTTTGGTGCCATCCAACGATGTCACCACCTTGATTCCCGACCGCCAGCAACATCGAATTTGGATTGGTGGTGATTTCGGAGTCCGTCTCATAGACTTGAACAACCAGACTATGATAGCGAGTTTCTCCCAAAGTGGAGGACAGGACGACCCCGGCGAATTGGTGATAATCGGGAATGTACTCTACTACTCCGAAGTGAGGGATGGAACCTCATCGAACGACAACGTCTACCGTTATGACATCGACAATATGACCTCCTTGGGTAGCCTCGACGCGGGTAGCCGTATCAACCAGAATGGGTTGGTTTACGGCATCGGTGAAGGGCCTGATGGGATGCTTTGGATCGGTGTGACTCCCTCCGGCTGGTTCGGTCTGGACGCAGGCAGTATTGCCCGTTGGGACCATGCGAACGGAACTTGGGCCAGCAACCTCGAGGCGACTGGAACAATTCTCCGAGTCAACTCAGTCTTCGCTGGTGAGTGCGAGCCACTCAATGTCAGCGCCTGCCACCTCTTCGCATCATACGGCGAGAAGGTGCATCGCCAGTACGACTACTACGGCAATTTGCTCAACGAGTGGGATGACAACATCATGACCGGCCCGATTCGCTCAATCGATTTGTGGCAGGGTGTGATTCACTTCGCCACCATGGAGGGGATAGTTCGCTACGACATGTACAACGACACCTTCTTGACAACTTGGACGCCCGGAAATGGTCTA
>CAZPJQ010000233.1:0-2008 GCA_964586945.1 uncultured Candidatus Poseidoniales archaeon | reverse complement strand
CATCGTCGTAGGCTCCTGAACTGGTGCAACCGGGGTAATCGAAGCCAAACTGAGGTGAATAGCAAATTGCATCGTGGTGTGCACCGACCACATACCAGTCATCTCCCAATGTGCCATTGATGGTGACCACGATGTTCTCGCAGTTGTCGCACTCTGACGAAGTGAACGGCTGCCGCTCGACCTCGTAGCCCATCTGCTCGAGCTCCTCGGCGATCCAGTTTCGTGCGTTCTCGTTGGCGTTGGTGTCAATCCGGCGGTAGCCGAAGTTGGCCATTGACACCATGTTGTCGTAGGCAGCGCTACCCTCCGGCCACTCCTCGGGAATCGGTTCCTGATTATGGAGGGCAGGTGATGCGAGCGACCCGGCAGCGAAAACGGAGAGTGCGAACACTGCAAAGAGGAGCATCGCCGAGCGCTTACGCTGGAGCATCACCTCGCGTACATGACGCGCTCGACTTGAGGCTTCGCCTCAACCGCTGCTGAAATTTCTCATGCCAACAAAACCAGACCCAACAGTTTGGTCGGTGGCTGAAGTGGTCCGGCAGCACACTCATTACAGAAGAGAAGGGCGGTCGAAGGATGGGTGGAGATTGGGCTGTCCCCGAGAACCGGACCACGCCTGTCCTCTCTGGTGAACAACTTCGAAATGAAGTCGAAAACGCCCATGTCGGCAGGGGTGAAGTGGCGGTTTGGTGGCTCACTCAGGCCTCTTGGCTGGTGAAGTTCCGTACGACGACCATTCTCATCGATCCGTGGTGGCGCGACCTTGACGCAGGAGACAGTTGGGGCAAGTTGCTCGGCGAGTTTCCGCTAACTCCGGAGCAACATCCGAAGGTGGATTTCATCTTCTGCACCCACTGGCACGACGACCACATCTGCCCGGTCGCCTTGCCCCGTCTTGCCAAGGCCCAACCGCACGCCAAATTCATCGCCCCGATCCGTTCCAGACAGATGCTAATCGATATGGGGATACCGCGCGGCAGAATCCACTCGATGCGCGGCAACGACTCCGGTCAACTCAATCATGGACTCTCATTCTTCGCCATCCCCGCCGCCCACGAAGAGTTGGATAAGGACATCTCAAACGCCCACCTCTACCTCGGCTACCTCCTACGCTGTGACGGCATTACTGTTTTCCACATGGGGGACAGCAGACCCTATCCGGGATGGGTTGGAAACATCCAACGGGCTGCAAAGATGCTGAACTTCAACGGTGGAGGGGATGCCACTGTTGACCTCGCCTTCCTCTGTATCAACGGCAATGACAACCTGTCCCACACCGAAGCGGTCGACCTGGCGCTTTCAATCGACGCAGCGGTCGTGATTCCAATGCACTACGGAATGGATCCCGGCAACACGGTCGACCCGCAGTTGTTCGTCGACGAGATGGAAGCGCGGGCGCCCGACATCACTCATGTAGTAGCTAATCCTGGTGAACTTCTCCACATCAGTTGAGTTGTTGTAGCGCAAACACAAGTCCCATCGGAATTCCGACATCGACATACGCCGCATTGATCGGAGCGGCGGCGAGCCGCCCCCGCGCAGCTAGAATGTCCAACTTTTCCACATCACTTTCCGCTATGACATCCCAGAATTCTGAGTTGAGAATCATTCTGCCAGTGCAGCGCCAGTGTGGAGGGTCACGGATTGGGAAGGGTGAATTCTTCCTCTTCCCCTTAATTCCGGAGACCATCCGAAGAGCGTTCTGCGGCGAATCATAGAGAGCGTCGATTCGCCCGACATCCGAGAGCAGCGACCCCCATGGCCGCACCACCTGCACAACACCAATCACCGCACAGTCTCCCCGGTCGAACACCTTTAGCAACTCAATCGCTGGACACGGATGGCCGACATACAGGTTGTCAGGCGCGGCGGTGAGCATCTCGTCACCGCAGACTGAACGGGCCAACTCGAGTGCATGCACCAAGCCGAGAGGTGACATCTGCTCAACGACTTTTATGTCGCCCCTTTCCAACTGGCCCGACTCCTCCAACCGTTCTCGGAGAGC
>CAZPJQ010000232.1:0-2028 GCA_964586945.1 uncultured Candidatus Poseidoniales archaeon | reverse complement strand
TTACCTTTCCAGCCGGTCGTGGCGTCGTCGATTCTTCCAACCGACGATCGCGAAAAGAACCCCATCGGATAGGGCACACGCATCGTGACGAATTCCTCAGTCGTCGGCACGAATACCTCAAGTGAATCAGTGTTGACGACACCGTAGACTGGGGTTTCCGCGCCAAGACCTAAAACATCATGGTGGTCAATCTGCGTCAAGTAACTCTCGTCAGAATTAATGGGCATCTCGGCGTTCGAAAACGTCGGCTTATCGATACGGTGAAATGTCCAACCCTCAGGGCAGCTCTGCCCAGTTGCCTCTGGACCGTTTGTGACCGCGCACCGGCTACGATCGAATGATGAAAAGTGGCCGCTACCCCGCCAATCCTGCCAAACAAGTCCATCACCGGTGATATGTAATCCCCCGCTGCCATAGGCTGGCGGATTCAGAACGGTTGGAGGAGGCATATAGACCTCCGCGACACACGACTCTGGTGGGTCATCACCAAGATCAAGACGCATGAGGGTGTTGTCGTCACGACCGTTGTCGGAGCACCAGACGCTGCCGTCAGCCGCATTCACGGCTGGCGAGTAACACCCGTACGCAATCCGATGATCTCGGGTCGGATCAACTGGCTCGTCTGGCTCCGTCCATCCAGGCAAAATCACACCGTCACCGTTCGTGTCCAGAACAGTTGGACACCAGCCCTGTGAAGCCTCAGGGTCCTGTGATTCATCCCACAACTCAGTGTCGATCCATCCGACTCCATCCCTGAATCCATAATAGAACCGCTCATCTTCACCGAGTTGGTTATGGTCCGCTGAGAAACACGTGTCAATCTCACTGAATGTTTCAGTCTCAGGGTCGTACATGAATGCTTGTCGCCTGCCACGCTCCAGCGGAAAATAATTAGCGAAACGATTCGAGTCGTCAGTGCAGAAACTCGGTTGCTCGTCGGCACCACGAATACGACCTGTGAGCCATACTCGTCCGCTCCCGTCCATCGCGACGCTACGTGGATCAGACCGACGTGCCCAAATTGGGTCATCCCCATAGTAGGGCGACGTCGGCGTATCGGTGAGGATCTGGGGGGCATTTGACGGAATCGTGATCATCGTAGCTCGATGTCCAACTGGATCTAGTACGGTCAGGAGGTCGCTTGGTTGAACCACCCCGTACACCAACCCGTGGGCATTGACCGTTGCATCGCGAACATCGGACGGGGTGCTGTCCGTCCGACCATCGGTCTCCGTACCCCAATCCCACAAAGTGACAACAATATTCCTCTCGATACCACTGGGACGTGGTGGCACCTGACTTGGTGCCTCACCTGCTGCAATGCGATCAGTCCAGTCAGCAAACATCTCTCGCTGCGGACCCAGTCGTTGAAACATCCCATTCATTGCAGCGGCCATTGGCCCCATTGCAACGCGACGGTCCCATGCATCAAGATGGGAATCAGATTCATTCAAGATATCGCCAGGAATTTCACGAGTTGCTTTGTTGCCTATCTGATGGCAATCCAAGCAACTGGTGACAGAGCTTCCAAGCCTCTGCTGCGAGTGCTCCCCCTCCGGAAGTTCCATCATTGACAGCCACCATGCCGCGGGATACACCGCTGCAGCAGCGAGTGCATCAGGAGCCAGGATCCCATCCAAATCAAGCATCTGACCAGGGGTCGCCTGTACGCGGGCAGAGTCCATGAGACCATATCCTCTGACCCAGATGTCGTACGTTGCATCGGGGAGATCGGGTAACACATAGCGCCCCGCATCATCAGTTGCAACAATGCGAATGAATCTGGTGGGAAGGTCCGCGGTCTCGGCAATGACCCAGACACCGGCTTCTGGCCCGTTTGCACTCGTGACGACTCCACCGATGTCATCGGTATCAATCTCAACCTGCCTCTCAAAATCCTGAGTCAGTCTCTCGGACTCTTGAGACAAGTCGGAACAGCCTAGCGCCGTCAGAGACAGAGCCCCAATTGCCAGCGTGGCACCAACCAAGTCACTGTTCACTGCTTCCTCCCTCCACTAACCCTTTCAG
>CAZPJQ010000231.1:0-2038 GCA_964586945.1 uncultured Candidatus Poseidoniales archaeon | reverse complement strand
ACCTGAGTCGATGTCAGTTCTGAAAAGCGAATCATGAAATTGATGTCGGCAAACGGATAGTCTGTCGACCATCCTCGCCCCGAGCGGTCGCGCCGGTCGCTGGT
This sequence comes from uncultured Candidatus Poseidoniales archaeon, assembly GCA_964586945.1. Classification (GTDB taxonomy): domain Archaea; phylum Thermoplasmatota; class Poseidoniia; order Poseidoniales; family Thalassarchaeaceae; genus MGIIb-Q1. Next base: position 1,934 of record CAZPJQ010000231.1, on the reverse strand, counting down.
GTACATCAGACGGCAAAAAGTGAACCCTTGGTCAAGGTGTCCGGCCGGTTTGAATCGAGGAGGGACCCGCGGTCGTCCGAAGCCGCGACCCGACCATTGTCCGATGGCTGTCGATGACAGGGCGAGGATGGCGAGCCCAGCGACTCCGATTTTTGCGATCAGCCGATAGGTCACAGTTACCCCGTTATTAACAAAGTGGTGGTTGACACGATATTGTCTCACGCTGGTGGCCGTTATGCACGGTTAGTCTTGCGGTTGATTGTCTGATCTGACGACTTGCACCGTCGCCTCAAGCGGACTATGGTTTTTGAATTCAGAAGTCTCATGGGGGTGTCGATGGCAGTGTGGTTTCGGATTGGTAAGTATGTGATGCTTTTCTGTGTGGTTGTGATGCTGGCGGCTTGCGGTCAGCCTGACGCTGACGCCGTGGACGTCGCTCCACCTATAGTGACCCTTTCCCCGGACAACCCCGTTGCGGTGACAGGCGGTCAAATCCGAGGCAGCCAGTCGGAAGTTAATTCAGACGTGATGGTCTTTAAGGGGCTACCATTTGCAGCGGCGCCGGCCGGTGACCTCAGGTGGCGCGCGCCCGGTCCGGTCGAGCCATGGAGCGGGGTGCGAGACGCGACGACGACCGGCCCAATCTGTATCCAAGACGGGGGTGAGGATCTTACGCAGAGTGAGGATTGTCTCTTCCTAAATGTTTGGGCTCCTGCCGAGACCTCTGAGCTGCTTCCCGTAATGGTCTGGATTCATGGCGGAGGCTACACCGGTGGTTCCGGATCCACCTCCCTGTATGACGGCACGTCGTTTGCGTCCCGTGACGTAGTCCTTGTGAGTATCAATTATCGGTTGAATGTATTTGGGTTTCTTGCCCACCCTGCGCTCTCGGATGAATCTGAGCATGATGCTTCTGGTAACTATGGACTCATGGACATGGTGGCTAGCCTGGAGTGGGTTCGCGATAACATCGCATCGTTCGGTGGTGATACTGACCGAGTCACGATCTTTGGTGAATCAGCGGGTGCCGGTGCTGTCATGTCTCTCATGTTGATGCCGCAGTCGGATGGCCTTTTCCATCGGGCCATCGCCCAGAGCAATTGGATTAACGGTTGGGACCGGCAGTTACGTGAGGCGGTTGGAGATTGGAATTCGGCTGAGGCTCAAGGCGTTCAGTTGGCTGAATCGCTTGGTGCCAGCGGGGAGACAGCTCTTACCACGCTGCGGGCCGCCACGGCGGCGGAAGTCAAGGCAGCTGCGCAGGCTGGGTTAGGTGACTACTTTGTCCGGACCGGCTACGTCTGGGCACCCAATGTTGATGGTTGGACCATTCCAGAGGACCCACTGCTCATGTACGACGCCGGTCAACAGCGTAACGTACCGCTTATGACCGGCATGAATGGTAACGAAGGTTCATTGATGACACAGCAGATGCAGATCGCTGATGTCGATGCGTTCGAATCTCACGTCCGGTCGGTGTACCCGAGCATTGCGGAGATGGCACTGGGGCACTATCAGGCTACGTCTGACGAGTCAGCGCGTGCTGCGATTGATCATTTGATCCATGACATGTTTTTTGCCGGACCAGTCCGGACACAGGCGACGACACACGTCAAAGTGACGTCACCAGTGTGGCTCTATCACTTTACCCGTGTGCCTCCAACAGATTGGGGTGCAGGGATGGGGTCGCATCACGCGGCCGAACTTGTGTATGTATTCGGCACGATGACACCACGGGGCACTTCGCCGGAAGAGGCACCACTTGGTCTCACCACGGAAGGTGACTGGACGGAAACCGATCGTCAACTTTCAGAGAGAATGATGGAGTACTGGGTCCAGTTTGCGGCGACCGGCAATCCTAACCGCGACGGGCTTCCGCAGTGGACGGAATTTGATGGACTCACCAACCATCATCTGGTGCTAGGTGACCAGGT
>CAZPJQ010000230.1:0-2057 GCA_964586945.1 uncultured Candidatus Poseidoniales archaeon | reverse complement strand
GCCCTTCTTCTTGACCAACTTGTGAGCCTTGAAGCCAACACCCTCTGTGACGAGAACTGCCTGCCGGTTGCCACCTTCGACATCTCGACGCATCGGAGTTCCGGTGCGGTCTGAGCCGCCGGTGATCTGCAACTTGTAACCGAGCAGAGACTGGTCTCCCTCTCCCACGAACTGACCATCGACGACATCGCCGATCTTCTTCCCGAGGAAGTGGTTGTAGTTCGCTCCCTTGACCTCGACGGCGTACGACTTGCCCCCATTGGAGGGGTCGGTGTCGTTGACCACCGCCTTGAACACAGCATCTGTCTTTCGCGCCATGATAATCACTCAGCGTCCCGCCGACAAGCGACCCCTATAAGGCAATTACCCTACAGTCGTAGACTGACATGGTTCGCACTTCATCGGTGAGGAGCCGCTGTTTCCCCCAATCTTGCGCTGCTCCGAGCATTTCTGCCACTCTGCTGGACATTCAGTTCAAGAGTTGCTCTGGAGTGCCGATTCTACCCGCTTTTCGAGGGTGCCCGGCATGGCTGCTGGGATGGAGAAATATTGGGTGCGGCCCCGCCCTTCGGTGCGATTAGCCGTGCGCGCCTCGATGAGTTGCTGCCGCTCCAGCGTTTTCAGGTACTTCCAGAAGGTGGTGTGGCTGCGCGGTTTGACTTCGTATTCCTCACAGACCACATGGTAGAGCTTCTCGGCATCTCCTGTGGACACCTCGTCCTCCTTCTTGAGTCGCCGACAGAGGGCGAGCAGCGCCAATTGTGCATGCTGGCCGAGGGAGTCCACGACACCCGGCTCAACGGGCCGTCCAATCCCCTTTGCGAGGAAACGCACATCGTCTGCCAACACCTCATCCCTTCCGGCTACTTCCGCCTTCTTGACAGCGCCCTCAAGCAACTCGATGGCGACGCGTGCGTCGCCATGTTCCGAGGCTCGCTGACCGATTGTGCGCAGAACGCCATCCGACACCGAGCCGTCATGACAGGCGAGTTCGGCTCGCTGGCGGGCGATTTCCATCAGGGCATCGGCGTCGTACGCCTCCATTCGAATGTGGTGCCCCTTTCCGAAGCGAGATAGTACCGCGGGCTCCAACTGGTCGAGCACCTGCTCTTGGCTGATGATGATTAGAGAGATTGTCCCCGTCTCCTCCTGACCCTCATCGATGCGCAGTAGTTGGTAGAGCAGGTCGCCCTTGTCAGCGCGCAGCAAGTGATCGACCTCGTCGAGGACGAGCAGGAGATGGCTCCTGCTGCCGTGCAACTGCTTCCGTACTGACTGAAGAATCTCGCCGCTGCCGAAGCCCCGCTCAGGATGGCGTTCGTCGAGGCTGGTCACGATTCTCTGGAGAACTTGTGACTTGGAGGGGTTGTTGCGGCAGTTGACATGAACCACCTGGATTTCACGGCGGCCCGCCAAGTGGCGCTGCAAATCAGTAGTGAACAGGTGTGAAAGGACCGTCTTGCCACTTCCGACCTTACCGGTGATGGCAACATGGCAGGAGACGCGAGAGTTGTCTATTGATTGGAATATGGAGGCGATGTGGTCGAACTTGTCCTCCCTCCCAATGAGGCCGGGTGGGATGAAATCGAAGGTGAGAGGCTCGGGGTCAACCAGTATCTTCCCAGCTCCGATGCGGTCTAGATATCCTGTCATTCGCTCGCCCTCCGTCGCTCCGCCTGCCATCTTCGCCCCGCTCCTAGTCCGTGAACCAATCGCTTCGAAGTTCCACCGTTCTTAGAGATTGCCACCATTCTAGTAGTCAAGGGGGGAGAGTGAAGAGTTGGTCGTCACCGTGGCCGTCGAGCAGTCCGATTCTCACTGCGGCGTCGAGCCAGGCGTGGGCGTAGTTGATGGCGCCGAAGGCGCGCACTAGGTCTCCGGTTTCCATGAAGTGTCTGGCGTCGGCGGCGTAGTCGTCGCACATTCGCATCATGTCAGCCAACCGAGCGGTATCGGCGTCACCACCCTCAGTTGTTGGGATGGGGGTCGCCTTCTCCTTGGCGCGAGCGGTGAGGTCGAGGTACTTCTCGACCAACTCTACGGTGACTCTGTCGTTG
>CAZPJQ010000229.1:0-2058 GCA_964586945.1 uncultured Candidatus Poseidoniales archaeon | reverse complement strand
CAAACCGGTCCCCACCGTGGTATCCAAAACCTCAGTCGCCAACAGGGTCAGATGGCGCTTACCAACCGGATATCCAAGGTGGCTCGCATCGACCATCTTGTCGAAAGGCTCGGTGTAGTGGATGTAAGACGCCCGTCCGCCGTTCACATTGCCGCTCCAACTGGCGTCAGGCTCGCCATCAAAGTCGAGGTCTGTGAAGTTCATCCAAATCCCAACCTCAGGGGCCCGCCAGATGCAACTCACTGGAATGTGCGCCAGGCAGGGCCCGGCGTATTGCAAGTATCTCACAGGGTCGGACGGATGGGGCACATCGGTGACATCAAAGATGCGCAGGCCAGCCTCCCAGTAGGCGCCGTAGATGAAGGTCCCGCCATAACGTGGGTCGTTGGTGTCTTGGCCCGGCCAGGTCTGTACGGTCATGTCGTGGATGTAGATCCATCCGCCGTTGGTGGTCTCCCACGAGACCTCCGCCTCACCCACCTTCACGATTCTGGGCAGGTCTCCGTACCCAGCGAAGTTGAGGTGGGCAATGGTTACCCCACCGCACGCTTCACCGGTTCCGACATCACACTCCTCATAATCCGGGTTTGCGACGAAGATGTACCATTCGCCGTCAATCATGTGAGTGTAGAGGTTGTGAGGACCGCTAGGGTGGTCGGTATCATACCACGAGTCGACATATGTCGGGTCGCTCTTGTCAGTGACATCGACCAGCGTCACGCTGACCTGGACCGGGTCACCCCACTCACCGACATTGGGGTCTGAGTTACCGCTGTCAACAATCTGATTCTGGATAATGACATATTCCCTGCCGTTGTACTCGAGGTACTTGACATCGAGAACCTGTGTGTTGGGATCCAGATACACTCCTACTACCGTGGTGTTGTACGGATTGGTGACATCGACGATGTGCAACTCCTTCCAACCGGCGATGTAGGCGTAGGTGTTGCCGTCTGGGCTGTCCGCAACTTGAATCTCAGCGTTGCCCGGCTCGGTCAGTTCATTGAAGGTGACGAACTCGATGTTGGGCGTTCCAAAGTCATGCTCGGAGGCATTCTTGTGGTCATGCTCCTCATCCTGTGTGAGCGGGTCGACCATCTTCCAAGAGTCATTATCAGAGGAGTCAGATGTCAGTCCTACCACGAGCGCGTACAGAGTAGCGCTGAACAAAAAGAAGGCCAATACCGCTGCGGCAGCAACAAGCCTTCTATCCATGGTGTCTGCCACCATTGCCGTTACCTTTTATTTATGGGTGCAGCCGCCCAGAAACAATGGGGAGCAAAGACTCAGTAGCATGGTTCTCGCTGCTGCTGTTGGCCTTAGCAGCATACCTTCCCGCAACCGCCGTCGCCCATGATGCAAGTACATTCACTATCATCGTGCGTGAGCAAGTACTGACTGCAGGTTCACCGCAACTGGTGTTCAATGACTCAGTATGGTGGGTAAATGTCGACGACAGGGAGAACATCACCCACAGAATCGTGTATGATTCAGATGGAGATGGACTCTACAACGGTACCCTCGACTGGGACTCAGGTAACCTAAGTTCATCATGTCCTCTCGATGAAAACGGGACCAAGATTGACTCCGAATGCGAAGTCACCTACGAGATTCCCTTCAACGGCACGTGGGGGGCAGACACCTACCACTACTACGATTTGGTCTCAGACGGAACCATCCTTGAGGGAAACATCTCCGTCGCACTCGACTCCCATCAGGAAGGCGGCACACCTCCTGAGAACTATGAATACAATCCAGATAGTGAGGGAGAAGAGGAAACGGAATCTAATTCTCAGGGAGAAACATCAGAGCAAAACTGGCTACTTTGGTTGGCGATAGCCTCTGGACTCGCTTCGGTCATACTGCTGATGATGCTACTCAAATCCGACGACGACTCGCTGAGGGAAGAGGAAACGAGCGACGACTCCGACATCTCAGCAATCGCCGAACAGGAATGAGGCTACTGCCCAAACCTCAAAGCGGGCTCTTGGGTCGGCGGGTCACAGGGCGCTTAGCTCAGCTTGGAAGAGCACCTGGTTTGCAACCAGGTGGCCGGGG
>CAZPJQ010000228.1:0-2092 GCA_964586945.1 uncultured Candidatus Poseidoniales archaeon | reverse complement strand
AATGCGGTCATCTGCCGTGGCGTCAATGAGCACGCTGTCGTCGACCTCTTCAAGCACTTCAGGGGCACCGATGTGACCGTTCGGTTCATCGAATACATGGATGTGGGTGCTTCCAATCAGTGGCGAGCGGAAGAGGTTGTTTCCGGCGCTGAAATCCTTCAGATTCTTTCTGAATCACACGAGTTGGAGTCGGTGGCCGAGTCGGTTGTCGGCCAGGTCGCCAAACTGTGGCGAACGAAGGAGGGTGACGAAGTCGGCGTAATCACATCGGTGAGTGAACCGTTCTGCGGAGACTGCTGTCGGGCACGCCTCTCCTCCTCTGGCGAATTGTACACCTGCCTCTTTGCCGAGACCGGCTTCGATTTGAAGGGGCCACTACGGGACGGTGCGAGTGACGGCGAGTTGCAAGAACTCATGCGGTCAGTCTGGCTTGAGCGGCGGGACCGGTATTCCGAGGAGCGAGGTGAGGATGATGCAGCGGACCGAATCGTCCTGCCAGTCGAGATGTCGCATATCGGTGGTTGAATCAGTAACCAATCATTACTCATAGGTCGCCATTCCAATCTGAAATTATCTATTCTTATTTCGTGTAGAACACCAAATCATTTCTGATAATCGTCTCTACGCTCTGTCACCATCATATCGTGTGTGAGCATATTCAGGAGTGTTTCTCCGAAGTCTCTAGCGTACGCGCACAGGCGACGAACCGATTCGGAAATGTGGTCCTCAAAGAGTAGTTTGGGCGCATTTTTCCTACCAGACCAGAGGCTCCTTTCATGTTCTTTGAGGATGTTTTGAGCCGCCTTGAGAGAGTCTCTTGCATCCTCAATTTCTCCCGTGTCCCTTGTTCGGATGTTGATCATCAATGCCCGAATGGCCTCTTGCCAAACGGGAATTTGGTTGAGGGGCACACTATCCAATGAGAGGGATGTAACGCCACCGTCTTCGATTGCAAGCCTTGCCATCTGATGTGAGTGGTCTCCCATTCGCTCGAGCGACCGCGCCAGATTGGCGTATTCGACTGCCTGCCTCCGTCCGAGGCTCAATCTTTCAGGGACCTTGTACGAATCGAGTGCGATTCCTGCTTGCCTTTCAATGAAAAATCTCAGGCTGTCAATTTCTCGTTCTCTCTCCTCGTAATCTTCAATCAGTTCTGTGTCTTCACCAGAGAGGACATCCAATGTATCTCGGACAAGAGAATTCAATTGCATGTACATCTGGTTCAAACTACTGCTCATTGGCAATTCGCCAGCATTGAGTAAAGTGATCAGAGTGATACTGAGTTCGGATTCATCTTCGATTTCAAACCCCCGTGTCGATCTTTGAAAGGTTCGAACAATTCTTTTCACCATACGACTTTCATCGCTTTTGTGCAAGATTATGATTCGGTCGGTCCCGCTAAGGTATGCCCCCATGAGGTGGTCGAGGAGTGCCTTTTCTGTAATATTGCTAGTGTTCAATGTGATTCTCTTGACATCCTCAACAATGTCGAAGGGGGTCAATCTCAGGGCCCCAGAAGGGCGCCAATCAATCTGAACACCATCACTGGATTTCAAGCCGTGTGACTGGACCCAACCCTTTGGTAGACTGAGTGTGTAAGTGGCTCCTCCTGTGAACTGTAGTTTTCGGACATCCTTGTCCCCGGCCCGTTTTGCCATGACCTCCCGGTACCGCTTCTAAATATAACTATAGAGATTACATGGGTTCTCTATGATAAACCGTTCCAAGCCGGCCATGTCCATGGAACCAATCATGATGATCGTCCTCGGCCTGTCAATCGCCGTTTGTGCCTACATGGCATGGAACATTGGTGCAAATGATGTAGCAAACGCAATGGGTACTTCCGTTGGAAGCCGTGCTCTAACACTCAAGCAAGCAGTGATAATTGCTGCAATATTCGAATTCTGTGGTGCTTTCTTCGCAGGAGATGCTGTAACAGATACGGTTCGAAAAGGTATTCTTTCGGTAGATTTTGAAGATACAGCTCTGGTCACCGAAGCATTTGCCAACGATCTGATGTATGCTTTCATCGCCGCCATGATGGCGGCTGCAGTTTGGCTGACAATCGCTACTCGGTTTGGCCTACCTGTGT
>CAZPJQ010000227.1:0-2119 GCA_964586945.1 uncultured Candidatus Poseidoniales archaeon | reverse complement strand
AGCCCATCCATCGCATCCTGAACCTCGCGAGCGGAGCCGAGGGTCACACAGCCGGGGAAGTAGGCGTAGCGATGTCTTGCCATTTCAGAACCTCCTGTCAAACGCATTGTAGAGAGCGACGATTTCGTGGTGCTCGTCGACCTTTGAATTGATTATCTTCGGCATCTTTCCGACGCTTCCCGGCGGCATGAACAACGCCTGCAGGTCTCGCATCATCGGAGCGCCGTTTCGGGTGAATCCGAGAGCCATCCGTGGAAGGATTCCGGTGAGGGCGTTCTTCGCCATTCCGAACGGACCAAGGGTTGCACCTGCCAGCGTCGTCTCGTTGAGTTGGCCACTGAACTTCACGGTCTCTGTAAACCACCAGACATGCTTGCCGTGCCGGCCGGTGAAGCCATCCGCCTCCAAGGTCGCGGTCTTCGCCTCAAGGAGGGAAAGTGCTGCGATCGCGCCCATTCTTCCCTGTCGATGGATGGATGACATGTCAGCTTCAGCCTTGATGCCGTTTGGACCCTGCACCACCTCAAGGTGTGAGGCTCGGCCGGCAGCTGAGAGTCGGGAGTCGTTGCAGCGAGCCCACAGACGAGCGACTACTGCTGGCCCAACATATGAGCGGTTGTGGGGAGTGGTATCGGAGGCGCTGTGCAGAAGTTGGTAACTAGCGATGTCTCCAGCAATGTGGAGCGTTGCAGCGAGTGGTGCCTCCATCGTCCCCATGACGCCCTGCTCTAGTTGGCTTGCACCCCTGGTTGCGCCCCGCATCCACGGTTTACTTGCCGAGAGGTGGGTTTGGTAATCCGAGTGGTCAACCACGAGGTCACGAATGACATCGTAGCCGGGCAGCGGGTCGATTCTGAGTGAGGACTCACCGTTGCGAGTGGTGGCGATGTCGGCTAGTGCGACTCTGCCTGGGAGAATCAGCCGGCCGTTGACGAGTAGGCCGGTGGTGGCGTCGTCCGGCGAGCCATCTCGGAAGGTGAGAGAACCATCTTCTGTAGCTTTCAGGAGACGGAGAACTTCGGTGACCGAGAGGTGGCCGGGGATAGCACACGCCCATACATCGTGACCCGATTCACCGCTGACCGCGTCGTAGCGGAAGACACGGATGTTGACTTGTAGTTCAGCCCTCTCGACAGCGGGGATGTCGAATGCTGAGCCGGCCGCCACTGCGGTCTTGCCACCCGCTGCCTTAGCCTTCAGCGCCTCAACGGCATCTTCCTGATAGACGCCATCACCATCTACCGCGGCGATGTGAGGGAGGGCCTCGGAAACCCAACCATTGGCCATCTCGTCGTAGTCGACATCGCAGTCGACCCGCGCCACGACGCGGTTTGCACCCTGCTTCTCGAACCAGACATCCCAGTCGATGCCGCATTGACAGTAGAATTCGTAGGAGGTGTCACCGAGTGCACAGATGGAGAAATGGGTTCCAGCGAGGTTAGGGGCGCCGTCACCGTTGGCAGCCACCCAAAGGTCCTCGGCGTTGTCGGGCATGTCGCCTTCGCCCCAAGTGCTGCAGACGATGAGTACACGCATCTGTCCGGCGAGGTCGCCGATTTGGATCCCGTCCATTCCTTTGACCGTCGCCTCAAGACCGTAGGTCGAGGCGGACTTGCCACTCTTAGCGCACAGGGCCTCGGCGTTGCCGGACTGTGAACCGAACAGAACGAGCAACGAGCGGTCGCCTCCCATCGAGACTTCAGCTGCTGGAACTTCAGCAGCGGCCGGTGCGACCACCTCGGGTTCCACCTCAGCCGGAGCTTCCGATGCATCTCCCTCAGAAGCGCCGCCATCCATGGTCTCGATGATGATGACATCGACCGGGCAGCCGTCTGCTGCCTCCTGTAGGATTTCTAGGTCGATGTCGTCCTTCACAACGGATTTGGAGAACTGGTTGGTGTCGAAATTCCCATCAGTTCGGGATGCCGCCTTGATGAAGCAGGTGTCTTCGGTGACATGGAAAACTTCGGGGTAGGTCTCCTCACATGCATCACAGACGATGCAACCCTCATCAATCCAAACTGAGACTGAAGCCATCTTGTCACCCACCCAACCTACGGTTGGGTAAACCGGTCGACCTGAAGTCGACTCTTCAATATAGCGCGTAGGTTACCTGTGG
>CAZPJQ010000226.1:0-2151 GCA_964586945.1 uncultured Candidatus Poseidoniales archaeon | reverse complement strand
TTCACTTTCAACTCTCGATGACCGCCCCTGTCACGCACGACTTCCCTGGCGTGGTGGCTCCGGAGGATAGGGAGTGGGCCCTGCGAACTTTCCCCGACCCGAGGTTGGTCATGGGACCGCTCTACTGATCGAGGTGTTCCTTGAGGTCGCGGATGGCACCGATGGCGCTTGGGTCCTTGCCTCGCAGGATGGCGACCGCACAGGAGATCCAATCCATCGCGACACAGCCATACAGCATTGACTGAAGAAGGGAATCACCCTCGCAGTGCAACTTCCAGGCGATGTCGACCTCGACCGACTCGGTCATCCAGCCAATCCGTTCTGCGACCCGCTCATGCATTCCGTCCCAAGTGAGCAGAACCATCGCTTGGCTCTCCTTTGCAGCGGGGTCGGTCCAAGCGATAATCTCGTTGTGGTTCATCTCCGGCAGAGTGGTGGCTCGAGCGAAGATGCCGCCGTTCTCATTGAGTTGGTTGGCGAATCGGGTTCCGGCACAGCCGAGTCCGTGTGCTGAGACGATGCCAATCTCCTTGCCGAGCAGAGTCCGAGCGATGGCGAGTGCAGGGCTGTCCGGATTGTTCACGAAGTCGAATTCCGAGACCGCATCTTGAACCCCTTCAATCGTCCCATCTTCCTGCCAGCCGCTGAGGCTGTCGACCACTCCTGCTGAGGCGGCGATTCGAGTCAGTGCTCCGAACAGATGACCGAAGGCGGACCGGGGAGGTTGGCCACCTGGGACCGTGATATTGTTTCCCATCTCAGCGAGTTTGCCGCCCGAGGAGATGGTGATGCAATTGCTGCTCCCGCTTAGCGCGAGTTCAGCCGAACTGAGCGTTTCCTCTGTGTTTCCGGAGTAGGATGTTGCGATGTAGAGGGAGTCATCATCCCTCCAGTTTGGCAGGCCGTAGTCTCGATGGGTCGTGACTCCGACATTTCCGTTGCGCTCAGCGAGTGAGGCGAGGAAGTCGCCAGCAGCGGCGGAGCCACCCATTCCTAGGCAGAAGAGGTGGGGAGGTGTTTCGCGTCGGGGCTCATCGACCGACCATTGCGCGGCAAGGTCGTCGGGGAAGTTGCGAAGATGTACGAGCATATCCTCCGTGTCGAGTTCGGCGACCGCAGCGAGGAGGGCATCGTGGTCGAATCCGTCACTCATCTCAATCACCTCCGTCAGTTCGGGACAGGTTGGGGAGAGCGACCCATTCGTCGGCTAATAATGCGACCCGCAGAGTCTCGCTTGTACCGTCATCATCGAAGGGAAGGCTAACCGCCCGCACCTTCCAATCTCGCGGGTCGAGGAATTCAGCGGCGGACGAATCGCGATTGATTAACTCAACATCGAGTTGGTCAACGGTGCGGCTGAGAACATTCGATTTCTCCAAGTCCCTCCAAGTGACGCCGGTCCGTTCGCGGCGGGTGATGGAGGCTAGAATCGCACCATCCTTCTGCCATTTGGCGACCATCCAGTCGGTGTTTCTAAGTCGGATCACATCCCCGATGTCGAATGCCGGTTTTCGGTAGAGAAGGGTCAGTCGGGTGACATCCACGCCATCCTTGTGGCCCACCACTGTGTTGGTCTCCTTGGTCGAGCCGCCGAACCTCTTGATGAGGAATCGCCCCCAAGAGCGGGAGAGAGACTTGCTCCCCATGACGACGTCCCAACCTCCTGTGACGGCGCTCTCTGAGGTGATGAAGAACATCGGATCCGGCTCCATCGAATCCAGCAGTTCGTCGAGCGTTGCTCTCACTGCCGCCAACTCATCTTCTGAGAGGCGGCGACCAGATGAGCGGAGTTGGACGGTCGCCTCGTAGTAGTTGCCCGCCTTTCGGGTGCAGGTCGGGCATACTGCATCGGATACTCTGATGATGGTGTCGTGTTCATCATCAAATTCCAAGCCGTCGATGTAGCCGCTCACCTGAATGGTGAGTTTGGTGTTTCGTTCGTCGACCGGCTCGGAGTGCATTGCTACTCCCAGAGCTTCGGCCCGCTCGTCAACTTTGAGGTTGGTTTGAACCATGCCGTGATGCAATTCCTCCGGTTCGAGTCTACCCCAGCGGCTTGCCTGAAGGACCATCATACACTTTGGGCAGCGGAACAATTGCATCGTCTCGGTGAGACTTGAGAGAGTGGTTCGTTCTCGAAAGCAGGGTTCA
>CAZPJQ010000225.1:0-2169 GCA_964586945.1 uncultured Candidatus Poseidoniales archaeon | reverse complement strand
TGACGGCGGCTCCCACTCCGAGGGTGGCAACGGACAGGTTGGCATGTAGGTCATACCTGACACCAACACTCCAGCGATGTTGTAGAAGGGAGGTTCCTTTCCGAGTAGATACACGAAGGTATGCTCACTGTGGCCGGGAAGAAATGCGTCGATGTCGATGCCATATCGGGAGTCAGCCTCAATCCGCTCGGTTAGCAGGGTGATGTGCGAGCCGCCTGCAATGATGGCTGTCAGTGGCCACCATGCGCGACAGAGACGCGCTGCGAGCAGCGCCACCATCACTTGGGCTGGCCCCATCAATGAGAGCCCCATAACTCGTGGCTGTTCGAACGCTGCGAAGAGGTGCTCTTCTAGGAACTCCACCCAGAACCCCTCCTCGATCATCTGGTCGAGTGCATTCTCAATCTCTTCAAACGAGCATTGTAGTCCCATCACAGCATCGACCGAGTCGGCAACGATTTCCGGGCTGATGTGATCTAGGTAAAGTGAGCGACGGAAGTGCTCCCGTGCACGGCGGTTTGTTACCTGGTCCTTGTCCTGGTCTCCCACAAACGGCGTGATGAGCATTCGTCCCTCTCGGAAGAGGTTTAGATATCGGACATTGGAGTCGACGCAGCGGACATCGTAGCCAGATTGTGCCGCTAGCCCTCGAAGGATTGCGGGACCCAAGGGAGGTCCCGAGTCGGTTGGAGAGAATGGCGCCGTGAATAGGACGCAGTCTGGTCCGGGGAATCCGTTCCCTCGGATTCCCGAGTCAACTATTGGTAACTTCACGACATCACCTCCATCATGTGGGTATTCAATTTGAGACGATACAGACGAGCAGTGGCACCCATGTCCAACAGACGCGGTGGCGGCCCGTGTTTTGATTGGAACTGCTCTAAAGCCGCCGCTTCACGACGAGCCTCGATACGCACCTCCAATCCCTGAAAGGCAGCTTCCAACCCCTCCGACATTTTCGTCCGAGCAAGAAGACCAAACATCACCGAATCAAATACCTCCGCATACTCGATGTTCAGGACCGCCTGTTTGTTCCGCTGCTCCACGAACTGACGATGGAAGTTGTCGAACAGATAGAAAGCCAAGTCTGAATCACAGTAGAGCAACTCCTTGAAGACGACCCAGTCTCCTATCAGCCGAACCCACATCGTTTTCGGCATACCTCGCCATCTCTTCTCCCGAGATTGAAGCACCTCTTCGTTGAAGACCTGACCTAGTGCCCGATTGCATTTTTGGCAACAGGGGGTTAGGTTTGATTCGCTGTTCTCTCCGCCCAACGCTCGTTCTATGATGTGCTCCACTTCGACGATGTCACCATTCTCGCATTCAAAACGGGTCTTAATTCCGCAGATGGGGCAGTGAATACCTGTCCATCGACGACGCAACATCAAGCGATGGGCATCGTCCATGCGTGGTGTCCTCGGCATCTTGCTGAGACGGTGCTTCACCGCCTTGTCTATTTCAGGAGAATACTGCTCACGCAAATCCGCCTTGAGTTCGCTGCGCCCGATGACGCAAAGCGAACGAATACGCTTATTCAGCGCAGATTGCTTTGTTTCCAATTTATTTTCTTTTGTCATTATCTCACGACCGGAGAGGGTCGGGTTCCCCAAAATGGGACACGGCACTGAGACCACAGGTCGATTCGTAAGACTGAGAGTGAGATGTTTGCGATTGGCGCAGTTTGACATGAACTGATTCAATGTGGTGTAGACTACAATAGTTGATATGTAGAAAACTGTAATGCCCTTTCAATATGGTGACAGATTCATACCAAATATGAAGTTCGCAGAAGAACTGGAGCAACCGCTCGTAGTGAAGTCAGCCCCTCACGGGTCTGCTCTCTCGGGAGTCGTCATCATGTGACGACTAGTGTCTAGTTAGGGATCTTGTCCCTTCGAATCATTTAGTGTCTGTTGGTTTTACCTCAACTTAGAATTCCCCAACCTTGGGGCTGTCTCAATATGTGCTTCTCGGATCTTGTCCGAGGCTGTCTCAAAGATTTTTTTGTTCACTTTGGGGAAAGCCGTAGCCTTCCATTAGGGGGGAAGTTTCCGATTGTCGCTAGGGGCGCGGGGAAAACCCACCTATGTCGCCTCGCCAAAATCTCAATTTAGATTGGCCTCATCTAGCCCTTGTTGGCGGTTCACTTCCACTCGTTTCGTGAGT
>CAZPJQ010000224.1:0-2178 GCA_964586945.1 uncultured Candidatus Poseidoniales archaeon | reverse complement strand
CCGCCCGATAACCGCGGTGGAGGCGTATGCGACCACGGCGGAGGCTGTCAGCCAGGTCGTCCAGTCAGCATCTCGCATCAACAGTTCAAGGCAGAGCAGGAAGAGTGCGGGTTTGGCCCAAGTGAGCCACCAGTCGTTTGGCACGCGGCGTATTTTGAGGTCGAGATAGGTCGCGCCCGCGAGCGTGAACACGAGAGTAATCACCCGCGCGTAGGCGAGAAGGTCGAATGCGTCAGCCATGCTCTCCGGCCCTGCGACAGGTAAGTGCCATAAATGGCGCGTGGTTCGGCAGGCTTGTTCCCATGGAATGCGGAGGTCAACTCAAATGGACATCGAGGCTCGATTGGAACAGATTTCGACTGTGATTCTGCAGTTGGACGACTCAAAGGTCCCCCGCAACATTCGTCGGGGTGCGAAGGAGTGCGTCGAACAGTGGTTGCTCAACAAGAACAAGGAGATGGATGTCCGTATTGCGATGACTCAGAGCAAGTTGGAAGAGTTGGGAGAGGATCCCAACATTCCGATGGAGTTCGGCACGCTCGTCTTCCAAATCAACACCGCGCTCGAGCAGCTGCTCGGTGAGGTCATCTGACACCTAAACCGCTTGTTACCTCCAAGAAAGGGAGACAGAGCCACATAGGCTGGGTCTACTACCGGTTCGTTCACTTTCAGTTTAAGTTCGGTCTGCGCGCGAAAAGAAGGTAGACCAACAGCGATGCGTGCTGGCCATGCTCGCTGATGTGATTCGAAGCATCGTATTGCCTGATGGAATTGTCACTGCTCATTCTGACCGGTCGTTGATGTTCAGACCGAAGGGAGGACAGGAGCAGAAGATAGCGTTGCCAGCGTTGGCGACGGCGTTGTTGGCCTGCCGTGGCCCGCAGGAGCGCTGTTGGCGGCTTGTGGTCGGTGACATAACCGGTTCAGTGCAGGTCTACACTCTTCCTCGCCTTGACTTGTTGAATTCCCGCCGGCTCGGCGATACCCAAATCACCGCGCTCTCCCTACATGATCCCGATAGGCATGAGAGGATTCTCGTCGGCATGAAGAGTGGTGAGGTGCATGCAATAGGGAAGCGATTACCGGGTGGCTCGCTGTTGCTATTCGACATCGGTCAGGAGGTCGGTCTGATTCGCTCGGCTGCGGAAATCATCACGATTCACAGCGGTTGGAAGCGAGAGGTTCGCCATTGGGACGGCGATGCAGTCTCGCGAGCAGAGCGATGGCAGATTCCACCAACTCCACCGAGGCGAAATAAAAGGCAACTTACTCTTGCCACGACGGCTCCGGTGTGAACCAGTTGCAGGTCGGGTGCGGGCGCGGCCAAGATTCGGGGCGCTCACCCTTTCTTTCGACGCACTCAGCCAATGTTTCCTGATGCTGTTCCAGTTCAGCTCGGATTTCAGCAGTACCGCGAATAGTCTCACCGTGACCAGGAACCAACTGCTCGACATCAAGGTCGAGAGCAATCTCGACGCTCTTGAGTAGGTCGGGGAGACAACCGGTTGGCAAATCCCAGCGTGCGGGGTTCCCCTTCCGTGGAATCAAGTCACCAGCGATGAGG
Source organism: uncultured Candidatus Poseidoniales archaeon (assembly GCA_964586945.1). GTDB lineage: Archaea > Thermoplasmatota > Poseidoniia > Poseidoniales > Thalassarchaeaceae > MGIIb-Q1. Next base: position 614 of record CAZPJQ010000224.1, on the reverse strand, counting down.
ACTCCCCGCTCTTCGATCCAAAAGGCGGACGAATCACTTGTGTGGCCCGGCATGTGGAGGACTTCAGCAGAACCACCTCCTAGGTCGAACACTGTGCCCTCCTCGAACGGTATCGCCGTGACGGCGGGCATGTCGGAGTTGAATCGAGAGGCCCATGTCGTGAACAGGTCGCCGCCGGAGAGCGCAGCTATTGCCTGGTCGTGTGCATGGACGGGAACGGCCCAATGGTCTGAGAGGTGGCTGGCTCCGCCAGCCGTATCGTAATGGCGGTGGGTCAACAGGATCCCGACGATTCCGGGTTGTTCGGACAGGTTTGCTTCGACTCTCTCAAGCACATTTGATTGATACCAACTGGTACCAGGGTCGACGACAAATGTCGCATCATCACCAGATATCAGGACGCAAGATGCGTCGTGATGAATTCCGGGAAGTCTGACTACTCGCATGACTGACGGGCTGTTGCTGGGGGTTTGCGCTTAAATAGAGGGAGCAGGTCGCCGCCTCAATGGCAAGGTTCAAGGAGGCAGAGAAGCGACTGCTCGAAGTCCGCATCTGCATGAAGTGCAACGCTCGAAACGGGCTCAAGGCGACCTCTTGCCGCAAGTGCAGTTACA
>CAZPJQ010000223.1:0-2203 GCA_964586945.1 uncultured Candidatus Poseidoniales archaeon | reverse complement strand
ATTTTGGATTAATTCCTTGTAGCGATTCCTGATGGTGACCTCGGTCACCCCTGCGACCTCTGCGACCTCTCGCTGGGTCCTGCGCTTGCCGCACAGAACACTGGCGATGTAGATGATCGAAGCGGCGATTCCGGTAGGTCCTCTTCCGCTGGTCAGCTCCTTCTCCTGAGCCGCCTTGATGAGTTCGTATGCCTTCGCCTCGACCTCGGCGTCTAGGCCAAGTCCGGAGCAGAACCGAGAGATGTAGTCCTCGGGTCCCGTTGGCATGATCTTCATCTTGAGTTCTCGAACCATGAAGCGGTATGTCCGGCCGATTTCCTTACGACCAGTTCGACTCGCCTGTCCAATTTCGTCGAGTGTTCTTGGAACACCGCACTGTCTGCAGGCCGCGTAGAGGGATGCTGCTGCGACCCCTTCGATTGAACGGCCGCGGATGAGTCTCTTCTCGACCGCTTTCTTGTAGTTCACAGCGGCCGCTTCGCGAACCGACTTCGGTAGTTCCAGACGGCTCGCCATTCTGTCAAGTTCGGCGAGTGCCATTGCGAGGTTGCGCTCGGTGGCGTTAGATACGCGGGAGCGCTTCTGCCACTTCCTCATTCTGTAGAATTGGGAACGATATCTGCTGTTGATCGTCTTGCCGGAATAGTCCTTGTTCTGCCAGTCGATGTCGGTGCTCAGACCCTTATCGTGTAGCATGACCGTCATCGGTGCGCCAGTCCTTGCTCGCTGGTCACCCTGCTCGGGGCTGAAGACTCGCCACTCTGCACCTTGGTCGATGACATTGTCTTCCAACACGAGGCCGCAGTCCTGACAGACCACCTCTCCTCGAGTCTCGTCCTTGTCGAGATTGCGACTGTTGCATTCCGGGCATTTTACGGTGTCTTCAACTTGCGTGGGTGGTTTGGCCATTCGATTCACTCTCGTTCATTTTTCCCACTTGCACATACAATGGAGAAAGGTATAAACGGCGTCCAACCTAACCTATTTAAGGATTAGCGGTTACTTCAATTGAAAAATCCTACATCTCAATTCATTGACGGATGATGGCTAATAACCGTCAAATAGAGTAGACGCTTCGCAATTTCTGCCCGTAGGGCAGGGGAGAACTCATGAGCGATTTTCGGCCGCCAGAGCAGATTTCTCTGACTTCTGGAAAGCGAGTCCTGTTCTTGACGAAAGATCTCGATTTGATCCGTCAGCAACTCTACGATGGGCTGAATCTGAAGATGTCAGACCTCACAGTCGAGGACCTTCTCGACGACATCAACACCGATGTCATGACACCTGCATGGGTCTGCTTCGACCACGACCCGGCGATAATCGCTGAGAACGCCTACGCTGGTCTGATGCACGGAGGTAAGAGGGTCTTCGATGAGCGGGCACTCCTCGATGGTGGCTTCGAAGTCATCGTCTCGGGCCATCGCAAAGGTACCGGAAGCAGCCGGGAAACCGCCGCACAGTGCGAGCGCTGGTCCGGAATCAAGCTCGTCATCGCAGCATCATTCGCACCGATTCACGCTCGCAACAACATCAACCTCGGACAGTTGATGGGGAGCCACGCCATGCTCGAGAGACTACAATCCGGTGAGAGCATCCCACTTTCGGAATTCACTGAGAAGGAGGACTCAATCACTCAAATCATCATCGAGTGCGGTGGCATCTTTCCCTTCGCCAAGAAGTTCGCAGCGGGCCAGGTGACCATTCCCCCCTCTAATACAGAATCCCGAGCCATGACGATGGGCGAGAAGATGGTGGCTGCAAAACTGCTCGGCCAAAACGGCAGTGAATCGTTTGTGAAACCGGGGGATGCGGTGCTTGCGCAAGTGGATGGTGGGTACTCCCACGAGTTCACGACGGCGCAGGTTCACACCTTCCTCTCCGAGGAATACGGGGACGACTACAGCCTTCCTAATCCGCCCAAGTTCGCGGTCTTCGAGGACCACCTCCTCTACGCCACCGGAGTTCCGAGGTTCGGGGCGTTCGCGTCAAAGATCCAAACTTTGAGAGACCTCCAGAAAGTATTCCAAGAGCATACTGGAGTGAGGGACTACAGCGCAGTCGGAGGAATCAGTCCCGGGATCTGTCATCAGGTTGCGCGTGAGGAATTCATCGATGTGGGGGACTTCATTCAGGCGACGGACAGCCACACCTGCATGGGTGGTGGCTCCAACGCGCTGACCTATGGAGTCGGCTCGACCGAGTA
>CAZPJQ010000222.1:0-2245 GCA_964586945.1 uncultured Candidatus Poseidoniales archaeon | reverse complement strand
GAATCCTGAGCACAAACATCGGCAACATCGGGCGGATGTTCAAGCGACCAGCCATCTCTCCACTGCTCTGGTCGTACACCTTCTACTGGATTGGATTCACCATCATGCACGTCACCTTCATCCTGTTCACCATGCGAGCGATTGGGGTGGGCGGTCTAGGTTTCAGTGAGAGTGACAATGGATGGGTGTTCGCCTTCATCGGTCTGTGTGGCATCATCACTCAAGGCAGGCTGATTGGCCCATTGACAAACCGGTTCGGCTCGAGCAGGCTCATGGCTGGAGGATTCTTGTTCTCTGCGGTGGGCCTCGCCTCGATACCCTATGTTCCTCCCGCCTATGCGATGCTAGGGATGCTGTTTGTCAGCGGATTGATCGCCTTTGGCAACGGACTCGCATCACCTTCGAACATGACGCTGCTGACCCACGCTTCGGGAGCCGAAGAGCGAGGGATGATAATGGGCGTCAGCGAGAGCCTGCGCGCCTTCTCGACGGTGTCCGGTGTGCTGATTGGTGGCTGGGTGTGGGACTACACGGTGAATCGAACTGACCTGTTCGACTTCCACACCGCCTTCTGGCTGTGTGGTTTTTTTGCGGTTCTCGGCTGGGCCTGTTTCCGGTTCTCAAAGGCTTGGAAGGCTGAAGAGGGGGCTCTACGAGCGGCTGAGGAGGCGGAGTGATGTCTGGGCCGGCAATCGTCTGTCACGGAGGGGCGGGTCACACCGCCAAGGACCAGCCGGGAGTCGACTTGGCGGTCGAGGCCGGCTGGCAGGTTCTGTCGGCTGGTGGAGGCGCGCTTGAGGCGGCTCTGGCTGCGGTCGTCATCATGGAGGACGACCCGGTTCTCAACGCAGGAACCGGAGGGCGGATTAGAGCTGACGGCTCAGTTCAGTTGGATGCCGCGGTAGCGACTAGCGACGGCAGGTTCGGGGCGGTCGCCTGCCTCGAGGAGACCCTCAACCCGATTCATGTCGCTGCCGCACTACTGGACGACCAGGTGAATCTGCTCGTAGGGCGCGGAGCTCGGGAGTTTGCCGATTCCTTAGGTATCTCGAGAGTTGCTGTGGCAGGCTCGCCTCTTCCTACGGGAAATGACACGGTAGGCGCCATCACTCGTGATGAGAGTGGCTTACTAGTGGTCGCTTCGTCGACCGGTGGCTGTACCGGGCGACCAGCCGGACGCATTGGCGACACGCCGTTGCCGGGGGCTGGGCTGTGGTGCAACGAGAACATCGGGGTGGCGGCGACGGGAATCGGAGAGGCGATCACGCTCAAGATGTCGTGCGTGCGAATTGTTGACATCCGCACGCGTGAGCGCGAGGGTGCTAGGGTGGCTGGCGTGGATTCTCTACAAGCCGCACTTGAGTGGGGAGTTGGTCAGTTTGACCCGTCAATCGAAGTGGGATTCATCGGTCTTGAGTCTGAAGGCTCAGGATTTGGATTTGCCAACACAGCAATGCCGTGGGCGACTAAGTCTTAGATTACCCCAATCAGTGTCATGATACGCAGAACCGGGTCGCCAAGAAGAAGTAGAGGAAGTAGGCCGAGCATCAGGAAAGCCATGAATGGGTATTTTTCGGTGACCCACGCCTTTTCCGCGCCAAGTTCGGCCAGTTCGTCGAGCAGACCCTGAACATCGGTCTCACCCCGGCCACCGCGCGAGGGTCGCATCCGAGTGACGATTCTCCTCTCACCGTCCGCTGCTTCCATCACCTCGTCCAATAACCAAACATGCTTTCCGGGAATTTCAGAGAGTGGCATTTTTCTGGCGTGCCATGACATTCGCAGGTTGCCAGCGTCTCCGGCTACGAAGTTTAGGGCAAACACATAGCCTGGCAGGATGAGGAAGGCGAGGGCGCCCCAAACCAGTAGTGCTAGTGCGGGTGGCATCATCGCAACTCCGTGAGGAGGAAGTGAATTCCACCATGGGAGGCAGAGTGCAACGAACATCATCGCCTTGGCGTCGGCGCCGCCGTGAAGCATTCGTAGTTGGTAGCAGAGTTCGAAGAATAGTAGAACGGCGCCGATTGCGACCATCTTCGCCCAAAGGTAGGCGGCTGTCATCTGTTCGGGAGTGCCGCAGTAGTCGACCACAGCGTCGTAGTTGCACGGCCCGGTAAGCGCCGTGAGGCCGTGCGTCGAAGCGCCTACCGCGAGTCCGATCCCCGAGGCGACATACCAGCAAGTGACGAGAATGTCGACTTTTGAGCCCGCTTTCAGGTCGGATATGGTCGGACGCCCGATAACC
>CAZPJQ010000221.1:863-2251 GCA_964586945.1 uncultured Candidatus Poseidoniales archaeon | reverse complement strand
TGCACAACTTGGCAGCGTTCCAGAAGATGTCGTGCAGGTTGGGAATCGATTCTAGGTGCTCAGGTTTGAAGAAATCAGTCCACAGAACGAGCAGTTCATCCTTGCACTTCTGTGCCTCATCCTCCTTGATTGCCGCATATCGGCTCATCGTGTTGAGATATGCTGCCATTCCTGCGCCGTCGCTGGTGTCTGGGCACTCGAGTCCAAGCATTTTGGTGGTCATCGATTGAACTGCCTCAGCAGCAATTCTTGCCGAAGCGGGGTCGTAGACCCCACATGGTCCGTCACAGTGTGCCTCAGCCTCAATCAAATCTCTCTCGTTAGCCATGTTCAAGCCTCATTTTTCCAATGAAGGGGGTCGGAATATCAACCCTCGCTTGGGTCTGTCACACAGTTCAATCTCAGTTGATGGATGGCTTGCCGGGAGGTGAAATGGGTAACCTTGATTGGACGGGGGCGTCCGAACCCCCGACGTGGCCCGCATTGCCGTGACGGATGGGATGGCTGATTCCGCCGTTGAACGGTTGCAGAATGCCGGACATGAGGTGACCCTCAACCACTACTCATCGTCGGAGTTGGAGGACGGGATCCTCGGTAGATTCGATGCCGTCGTGGTTCGAAGTGCGACAAAGTTGACTTCGAAGGTAATCAAGTCTAGTAGCGGCAGAAAGGGGTCACTGAAACTGGTTGGCAGGGCTGGAGTGGGAATCGACAACATAGATCTCAAGGTTGCGACGAAATCAAAGGTGGTCGTCTGCAATACTCCCGGTGCCTCAACCAAGGCGGTAGTGGAGCTGACGATTGGCCACCTACTCGCATCCACCCGGCACATCGCCTCCGGTGACCGGACTCTCCGTTCTGGTGAATGGGCAAAGAAGAGCATGCGAGGGACCGAACTGGCCGGTAAGCGCCTCGGTTTCATTGGCTTCGGGAGAATCGCCCAAGGAGTTGCGAAAGCGGCACGCGTCCTAGGGATGACTCTACACGCCTACGACCCCTATCTCCCTGCCGAAGTCGCGGCTGGCCAGCACTGCATTCTTCACGATGATGTAGACGAGGTGTTCAGACTGTGCACTCATGTCACCATCCACTGCAACCTCTCACCTGAAACTCACCATCTGGTAAACGCTGACCGACTGGCGATGATGTCAGGCGTTGGCAGGGATGGTGTGGCCTGTGGCAACCATCTGGTGAACTGTGCCCGAGGTGGAATTGTCGATGAGGGTGCCGTTCTCGCGGCGCTTGAATCGGGTCAGTTGGCTAGTGCGGCACTCGATGTCTTTGAGCACGAGCCGCCGGGTGACCATCCTCTGTTGCAGCACACCAACTTTCACGGCAGTCCGCACATTGGTGCTGCGACCATCGAGGCGCAGGCGAGGATTGGCGAG
>CAZPJQ010000221.1:0-853 GCA_964586945.1 uncultured Candidatus Poseidoniales archaeon | reverse complement strand
CACTCTACTGATTGATTTCTTCGACGGCAGACGGCCTCAAAGTGCCTTGAATCCAGAAGTCCTGTGATGAGAGGGCCAACACTCACTCAAGTTTGTGCATGGCTGTCAGGTCAGCAGCGAATTCTGCCAACTCATCTGGAACAATAATTCCCCCAATCGGCTTGCCTCGCCCCAATCCAGCCTCATTCTTCGCCCGCCAGGTGTCGGCGTTGAATTCAAGGATTCTCGCGGTCAACCCACGCAACCTCTCACCCTCGTCGGTCTGGCCGAGAGCTGCCACCGGAATTGCAGGGAAGTCTCGCACATCAACCGCGGAGGTACCGTACAGAGTTGTCGAGAGATGGTGGCTGAAGAATGGACATATCGGGCTGAACAATGTCAGCAAATCACGCACGATTCGGTGGATTGTCCACGCTGCGTTGGCGTCATCATCGTAGAGCCGTGACTTGGAAAGTTCGAGCCAGTGGCTTGGGAAGACACCGGTACCGAAGTTTTTGAGGGCTTGAGCGGCGCTGTAGATGTCTATCTCTGAGAAGGATTTTTCGACGGTTGATGTGACCTCGCAAAATTCAGCGAGTATCCATTGGTCAGCAGCGCGAAGGTCAGGTGGGGTGGAGTCGAGATCGGTGGGGACCTCAAACTGACTTGCGAACCGGGCAACATTGAAGATTTTCGTCAATACACCGTAGTATTTCGCCTCGATTTCCTCTGGATTGATGTGGAAGTCATCGCCGACCTGGGCATCGCACGCCTTCCAAAGACGGAAGCACTCAGAGCCGATCTTGTTCGCCTTCAACTGAACTGTCTTGTCCGGCCCTTTCACCTTCCAAGAGCCGGTCCCCCCACCTACACC
>CAZPJQ010000220.1:0-2292 GCA_964586945.1 uncultured Candidatus Poseidoniales archaeon | reverse complement strand
GATTCCGCTTTGGTGATCGTAGCCACTCCACAGGTGATTCGCAACGATGTTCAGCGCGGCTCCATCTCACTCGCTGATGTCTCAGTTCTCATCGTAGACGAGGCTCACCACGCGACAGGAAACCACGCCTCGGCAGAAGTGGGTGACCTCTACCTTCAATTCGCTGAAAATCAACTGGTTCTCGGGGCCACTGCAAGCCCGGGTGCGACGGTTGAACAGGTTGAGGAGGTCTGTCGCCGACTGGGACTGAGGAGGATCCACACCCGCAAGGCGGACGAACCGATGTTGGCGCCTTACGCTGCCGGACTCCAGGTGAAGGAGGTGCTCGTAGAAGTTCCAGCCGCACTGCGTGAGATGGCCGCTCCACTCCAAAACTGGCTCAATACTCTGGTCGACCAACTCCGACGCCTTGGCTACCATGTCCAGACAGGCAGGGTGAGCACGGGACAATTGAATGGAACGCGTGAACGGATTCAGCGGGCGATTTCGAAGGGTGAGGGGCTAGCATACAATGCCGCGAGACAGACCGCTCAGGCACAGCGGTTGTTGAATCTCATCGGCTACCTGCTCTGCCAGGGAATTGCAGCGTCGAGGGAATACCTAGACCGTATGGAACTGTCCAGCGAAGCTGGAGACAAAGGGGCAAACGCGTTTCTCAATGATGGCCGAATAATCGAACTTCGTCGCCTCATCGCCAAGTCACCCGAACTCCACCGAAAGGTGGGCAAGACCCTCGATTTGGTGGTTGAGCAACTCGAGGCGGACCCCACGAGCCGAGTCATCGTGTTTGCACACTTCCGCGACACAGTCGACGAAATCGTGCGGCGGTTGAATGAGTGTGACGGCGTCGAGCCCGTACGGTTCGTCGGACAGGCGAGCCGCGAAGGGAGTGGTGGCATGAGCCAGAAAGAGCAGCTTGAACAGCTGCAGAGATTCCGTGACGGCGACTGCAATGTTCTGGTCGCCACATCTGTCGGTGAAGAGGGGTTGGATGTGCCACGGGCCGACCGAGTCATCTTCTACGAGCCGGTCGGGAGCGAGATTCGGACGATTCAGCGGCGGGGTCGGACTGGTCGGCATCGAGCCGGAACGGTCCACATCCTGATTGCGAGGGATACACGGGATGAGGGTGCCCGCGCCTCCGCTCTCGCTCGTGAACAGAAGATGCACTACGCCATCAGCAAGGTTCGCAGAAAGCGAGGGCTGGCCGGTTCAGATCTACCCGCTGAATCCCTGATGCGATTCCGAGTGCGCGAGGAGGATGTCCTCGGCTCCGCTTTCGGCTTCGCCGAGCGTGAGCGTGTGAGGCTCGCTCCAGAACTTGGTGCACCGCCGGTATCGAGGTTGGAACGCACTGTTGAGCGAGATTCTGAGGGAGAAGAAGGTGAGCCAGTTCCTGCTGCCGAGCAACCCGAGCAAGGTGAGGAAGGACCTGTCGCACCAGAACGGCTGCGCCCGGTTGGGCAAGCCGGCTTGGATTCCTTCGCAAGCACCGATTCTCCCGCGCGGCTGAACACCGAATCGGAGAACGAGGCCGGCCAATCGGATGTCCAAGCGGCAGATGAAGAGGTAGGCGAGGCGGGATTGGAGGGATTGGCGGTCCGGGCCGCTGAAGACATCGTGCAGGCGCTGGCAACAGAGGCGGCCGACCCACTCGCATCAGAAAGCGAAATCCCATGCAGAATCGTCGTTGACCATCGAGAGTTGAACACCTCGATAGCCGCCACGCTCCGACTTCAAGGGGTCGACGTGGATGTCCAGACCCTGCCTGTTGGTGACTTTGCAATAGGTGACCGGGTCATCATAGAGAGGAAACGGGTTCGGGATTTCATCGATTCACTGCTAGATGGCCGGCTCTTGGAACAGGCGCAGAGGCTTGTCGCCACAGCACCGCGTCCACTTCTGCTGATAGAAGGAAGAGGGCTGTTCAACCAACGAGCGGTTCACATGAATTCGCTGATGGGGGCTCTCGCAACCCTGACTATCGACCTAGGCCTCCCTGTTGTAACGACTCAAGACGGGGAAGAGACCGCTCGATTCCTGATAGTCGCCTCCCGAAGAGAACAGGCGCTGCTCGGGGCACTCACCAAAGACGCCCGCACGAGGCTACACTCTGCTTCCGAAGGTGATCCCGCGCTAGCAGGCTGGGCTGAAAAACAGCGACCCGGCGGCTCGGCGGTCGCTGAAGAGAGGGCGACGAAAGCCGCCGACTCACTCGCTCAAGTTGCACCGACAACGGGCGCCGCCGATGATACAACTGCCAGTCTCTACCCCCCCTCAGGAGTGGTACTG
>CAZPJQ010000219.1:671-2326 GCA_964586945.1 uncultured Candidatus Poseidoniales archaeon | reverse complement strand
TCCATCTTTGAGAGCGAGCGGCTCCTCTGCCGCTTGTCTCCGAGGAGTTCAGCGTAGTAGGGGCCGTGGAGGTTCATCTCGATGTCCGTCTTGTGCGACAAGACACCCGCCTGCCAGTACTGATCGAAGTGCTGCGGCTGTACTGTTCGAACGGTCTGAATCTCCATCGCTTCAAGCCCGAGAGCCGTAATATCATCCATTCCTTCGACGATTGTTCGCCCCTTGCATGATAGCGGAACACCCGCTGGACCCAACTTCAATGACACCCATCCATCACCTCCGACCTCTCCGCCGAATCGCTTTGCATTGTTAATGCTGCGCGCATCGCTGCTCCTAATGACTAGGTCAATTATGCGCTATCTTCCTCGCACCCACATTGTGAATGCTGGCCCTACTTGAACCCACTCTTGATTTCGACTAATCCTCATCATCGGGGGCTACATTGACTACCTAGTAGGTATTACGCCACAGAATGAAGAACAGCGCAACGAATACGCCAACCAAAAGTCGACTCAAGAACTCGCTTCCGCCGGCTACAGGCGCTTCCTCGTCAACCGAGAGAACTGCGTTCACGGTAACCTCCTCGATGACCTGGACATGGCCGGTGGACCAGTAGACAGTCACTTGCTCGATTTCAGCGTCGGGACCGAGTCCGAAGTGGATTATTGAATCACTGCTACCGAGGAATCCATCGCCTGCGTAGGGGCGCTGAATTAACACCCTGCCATCACTCAATTTGACTTCAACGAGAACTCCGATTCCCTTCGTGTTGGAGTATTCGCCATTCAACTTGACCTTCAGATAGTCGTTGCCAGTAACCTGTGCTGCGTTGTTCTCCATCAACTTCAGCGGCCCGTTAGAAATCCCGAGCATGATGTCGATGTCGCCATCACCATCGTAGTCCGCCATCGAAGCACCCATCACCTTGTCGTGCCCTCCCAAGCCGACTTCCACGGTGATATCGGTAAGCACCCCATTGCCGTCATTCCGGAACAGGGTGTTCTCCTGAAGTGAGACATATGTGTTGATGCTTCCACCACCGATGAATAGGTCAACATCACCATCCAAATCGTAGTCTAGCCAGTGGCAATCCCAATTGACGATAGGCGTCTTGTTGTCATTCATGTGCATGTCAGCATCCAACAACTTCTCGAACGAGGAGCCATCGTTTCTCCAGATGAAATTCGGACCGAAGTTGGTCTGGCACAGGTCAAAGTCACCATCCCCATCGTAGTCTGCCGCATGCACGCCCATTCCGGTACCCGGTTGAGTCATCCCAACTTCGGAGGTTACGATGTCGAAGGTACCATCTCCGTTGTTGCGATAGAGGGGGGATACTCCAAAGTCTGAGGCGATGAAGAGATCCTCCCAGCCGTCATTGTTGTAGTCAAACCAGATTCCAGCCCATGAGATGCCGGTGCCTGCGCCCGATATCCCGAGATCACTCTGAATGATGACCTGTGCTGAGGGGCCCGCCGGAGCCGCCCCGTGGATGGTCATTTCCTCATCGATGGCGGGGATGTAGTCCTCAGAGGGGTTGAGGTCTTGGCCTGAGACCCTGCCAGCCTCGATGGTCTGGTCACTGAACTCCGGTACGCCGTCGCCATTGCTGTCGCCTTCATTGCGGTAGAGGATGTTGGTTTCAGTGCGAATCT
>CAZPJQ010000219.1:0-661 GCA_964586945.1 uncultured Candidatus Poseidoniales archaeon | reverse complement strand
TCCGGCGTTTAGCGAGTAGAGGTCTAGGTCACCGTCATGGTCGTAGTCTGCCCAAATGCCACCACTTGAGTGACCTGGGTTTCCGATTTTTGCGAGCGCCGTCACATCGGTGAAGGTGCCATCTCCGTTGTTGCGGAACATGATGTTGTCCGCGCCTTCTGTGCCAGTCGACACATTCTCGAAGTTGGCAAAGCCGTAATTTGACAGATAGAGGTCTATGTCGCCGTCGCCATCGTAGTCAGCCCAAGAGGCGCCGATTGCAGACGAATTGTGAACTAGAACTCCTGCCTCTTCTGACACATCAGTGAAGACTCCTCCATCGTTTCTCATGAGATGGGTTCTGCCCACTGAGTTTTCAGCCACTGCCGCATCGATTGCCGCTTGTGTGCTTCCTTCAGGCAAATCCTCCTCGGCTTCGAGCCCCAGTTGATCGAAGCGAGCTGTCACGAAAAGGTCGAGGTCGCCATCGTCGTCGTAGTCTCCCCAAGCAATGCCTGGGCCATATGCTGCCCAATCGGTAACCGGACCGGGGTCGATGACCGCCAATCCGACGGCAGCACTCACATCGACAAACTGTACTGCGCTCGTGCCATTACTTTGGTTTGCACTGCTAGGCAATGAAAAAACGCTTAGCGCGAATAATAATGCCAACATCAAAGCC
>CAZPJQ010000218.1:0-2359 GCA_964586945.1 uncultured Candidatus Poseidoniales archaeon | reverse complement strand
TCCTTGGGCAGAGATTAGAACCCCCAGATGGTTTAGGTGGAGAGAAGGTCGAAGTCGTGGCCATGTTCCATTCATTAGAGGAAAATGAGGTGTGTCCCTCGTGTGGATGTGCAATTCAATTAGGAAGGTGTGTCTTCATCACGGAGGGGAATTTCCTTGTCTACCCCTGTAACATATGCAACGAGTGGGTTTGGTGTTGGCACACAGAAAATGTATTGATGCACCTCACTTAGAGGTTTGAGATTCTGTCAACTGAACAGTATTGGCAAGAGACGCCTGGAATGTAGTGTTTTGACTCCTGCTCATCGAGGTTGAGCGGCTCTCGGCACTCGAAGCAGACAACTGTTCCCGTCTCGTTGAGTTCGGAGTCAACCCCGACCCGCCGGTCGAAGACGAAGCACTCGCCATCCCAGTGATCGCCGCCACACTCCTCGAAATAGCCGAGGATTCCGCCCTTCAGTTGACGGACGTCGGTGAAACCGGCATTGAGCATCACTGCCGAAGCCTTTTCGCAGCGGATCCCGCCTGTGCAGTACATCACAACAGGCTTCTCCTTCATCGATTCGGGTAGCGATTCTATCGCCTTCGGGAAATCTCGGAAACTTCCTATTTCAAGGTCGATTGCCCCCTCAAACTTGCCCATCCGCAACTCGTAGTCGTTCCGTGTATCCAAAACGGTCACCTCCCTTCCCTCGTCGAGCCACTCCTTGAACTCCCGGGGTGAGATGTTCGGGCCGGTGAACTCCGCCGGCTTCACCTCATCGAGTCCAATCGAGATGATTTCCCTCTTCAGCCGAACCAACATCCGATTGAACGGCTGCTCGTCTGAGCGGCTGACCTTGAGCGGAATATCTCTTAATCGCTCATCCTCATCCAGCCGAGCGAGGAACTGGTCGGTTGCCTCCTCGCTCCCTGCGAGAAAGAAGTTGATCCCCTCGCCACTGAGCAGAATCGTCCCCTTGAGGCCGAGTTCAACACAGAAGTCGCGTAGCGGATAGCGCATCTCGACCCTGTCGGGAATCGCCACGAAGCGATACCCTGAGATGTTGACGAACGGCTCACTCATCGAAGGGGCGGAATCGCCGTTCCCACTTCAGCCTAATGGGCGACAAGACCGAGTGAATCTAGACCGAGCAGAAGTGCGACCATCACCAGCGCCCCGATAACTACCTGAACAAGCGCAAGTTTTCCTGTCGCAGCACGGTGGACTTCGGGCAACACGTCTACCGTCGCCACATAGAGGAAGGTGCCACCAGCAAACAGAATGGCAAGTCCCAAGACTTGGGAAGAGACATCTCCGAGGAGGAAGTAGGTCAGCAGAATCATCGCCGGTGTGGCTATCGAAAACAGTACCACATCCTTCAGCGCCCCCTTGCGGTCACCCCTCTCGTGCAGACTGAACGCCCCGACGCTAAACGCAGCTGGAATCTTGTGGACTAGAACCGCCACGAAAACTGAGAGAGTGAGCACCAGCGAGCCTGTCGAGACTGCAGCCCCGATGGCAAGTCCATCAGTCAACGCGTGGATACTCAGCCCCAATACAATCGACGACGCCTTCTCGGGATGGTGCACATGGTCGTGACCGTGGTCATGCTCGTGGTCGTGATGTTCCTCGTGGATGTCGTGCCCGAAACCCATGCACTCCAACAGCAACATCATCAGGAAACCGGCCAGAATAGCACCGCCTACGAACAGTCCCGCAGAGCCAGCCTCATTTGCGATTTCAAAGCCCTCGGGAATCGCCACCAACAGCGCCGACGCGAGTAGGACTCCTGCTGCCAATCCGGTCATCCACTTGAGGAGATTCTCCTGTTCGCTGACCTTGCGCCAGAGCGGAATGCAGCCCGCTCCAAGCCCCGCGACAAGTGCCACTGCGGCGAGTAGACCGACCTGCGTGACGGCATCCATTGCCCCGGCCACCCCCGCTCTGCATTTCACCTTCACGGATGACCTCCGAAGAACCCCTATGTTGAAGTCGGATAGGCTACCGCCATCCACCGATGCAAATTCCAGCGCCGCTCGCCGCCATGTTGGCCGGCGATGAGGGCCCCACTAAGCAGAAGGCGGCCCGACTTGTGGTCGACCTCGCCTCAACGGCAGGCGCCACCTCGTTCGTCGAGTGCGCCCACGCGCATGTGAGCGGAGTCAGTGTTCTCACCGGCGGCCACGGATTGAGGCGGTTCCTGAGCGACATCTCTGGCGACCCGCTCGGGAAGGTTACAATCCCGACCACCCTGAATTCGGCGGGTTGCGACCACACCCGGATGGAAGAGATGGACATCGAGCATGAGGATTTTCTGAAGCAGCAGTTCGAGATTGTCCATGCCTACTCGGAACTCGGAATCGAGGCGACCCTCTC
>CAZPJQ010000217.1:0-2366 GCA_964586945.1 uncultured Candidatus Poseidoniales archaeon | reverse complement strand
GCACATTCATCTCGAAATTATCTCGACCGAGCTCGAGTGTGTAGCCCCCATTAGGAATATCTTGGGGTTTGGTGAAAGCGATTCTCATTCCCAATACTTCGCCGTCCTCAACCTCCTCAATTTGGTGCCCTTGGAATTCGAATGTGTAGACATTCCCATCCACTTCATCAGGTTCAAGGTATAGGGTGGTCACATCTGTCAATCCACCAACAGGACCAATTCTCAAGGTGAGTTCGATTTGCTCTTGAGCAGAGCTGCAGGTCCCGTCACAGAAGAATGAGAGTACGACCTTTCCTGAAATAGGCAATTCTTTGTCCAGACCTACGGTTTCGTTACTCTGATCAGAGCCATCAAAGGTAAATTCTCTTCGCCCACCACCTGAGTTTCCACCGAGTCCAAGATTGTTTTCCGAGAAACTGTCATCTGACTGTCCGTCATTTGATTCAGCGTGGTTCCATGTCTCCCAAGAGTTTGGTGCATTTGCATCTGAGATACCGTACATGTAGAGTGTGTTCTGTTCGTAGGTGAGAATTCTGTCTGGATCCGACTCATCATCTTGGAGAGCGGGAGAAGCGGTGGTGCCACTAGCTGCTGAACAGAGCAACAAGAGGGCAAAGAGGCCCAACACCGCCCAAGGGGCGGTGCGAATTCGGCTACTGTCAACGGCGGCCATCGTGGTGCGGATTGCACCGACGGATATAGAATTGAAGGCGTCCCGCCTTGAACTAGAAGGGGGTTGAGTCGGTGGCAAATGGTGATGTCGAAGCGCCGCGTTCCGGCGAGTTAGAACAACCATCCGAGTCATTGCTGCTCGCAAGCGGCTGGCTCCCGGAGTTAGCGACTCTCGAACAGACCCAACTCATCCGAGCTGATTCAGACGAGGAATCGGAACTCAACTTGGTGCAGGAGAGGGCGATAAGCGCGGCGAGCGGAAGCGTGGCGATTGCGGCCCACCGCTCAGCCTTGGTAAGTGAGGTGTTGCGGCCCCATCACACGAGGAATTACACGAGCCAGGAGGAGCATGTCGAACTCGCTTTCCAGTGGTGCGAGGAGCATCTGAAAAACGACGGACAGTCGCTAGCCGTTCGCTCCCACCGCCAAGGTCTCAGACTTCCCGATTGGTCGGGCAGGGCCTTCGAGCAGGCACTAGGAGGCAGGCTCCACGCAGCGGGTTGGAAGATTGACCTCGACTCACCAGACATCACCTTCAGAGTGATTTTACTCAACCACGCCGGCGAGCCGGCCCTAGAGTCGTGGGAGAATCCGGTCATCGGATGGGGGGTGCAGGTGACAGGACCCTCCGACTGGGATGGCAGAACAGCCCCCAATCGCCCCTTCTTCAAACCGGTCAGCCTCGACCCCCGTCTTGCCCGTTCCATGGTCAATCTCGCCTGCCCGGCCGGTGGTCGAATCCTCGACCCTTTCTGTGGAACAGGAGGGATTCTCATCGAGGCGGCGCTCTCTGGATTGGAGGTCTGTGGCAGCGACTTGGATGAGCGCATGGTGGAGGGTAGCAGGGAGAACCTTGAGTGGGCCCATTCCACACATGGAGCAAATCGTGAGTCGGAGGTGAGACTGTGCTCCGCCACCGAGGCGGCAGGTGGATGGGAGGGCGAGTTCGACGGTTTCGCGTTCGACCCCCCGTACGGCAGAAACTCCTGGAAATCGGAGGACGGCTGGGACATTTTCATTCAGAGTCTGCAGCAGTGCAGCGCCTTGGCCAGCGAAGGTGCGAATCTGGTCACCCTGCTCCCTTGGTCTCCCGACGCCACCGACATCGACCTGTTCGATGATGAATCAGAACACCCGGAGGCCATCACCTTCGGAAAACAGTGGTTGGAAGTTCTCTTCGCTCTGGAGGATGCCGGCTGGTATCTCGACGCCTATGTCCACGTTCCGGTACACGGTAGTCTCTCCAGACTGCTCATCACCTGCCAGAACAACTCGCTGGATTGAGTGGTTGTCGGGGATATACTCCCACAGTAACTCATCGGTCATGAGTCGAAGGGGAGTCCCGATTGGAGTGGGCGATGCAGGATTTGAACCCGCGTCGACGGGTTCGAAGCCCGTCAGGATATCCAGGCTACCCTAATCGCCCAATGAGCCGCCGACTCGGGCATATCCCTTGAAGGCGACGGCTGAGAGCGGAGGGTGATGGCGGCGGAATGGGAACGGAGCCCCTGCTTGGAGCGGGGCTGCAGCAAATGCTGTCGAGAAACTGAGATGCCGCTGACGAGGGCTGACATTTCGAGGATTGAGGCGCTCGGCCACAAACTCTCATTTTTCACCGTCGTGCACACAGACGGGAGTGTGCGGTTGGCGAACTCAAGGGAGACGAAGGCGTGCGTTTTCCTCGATACGGAGTC
>CAZPJQ010000216.1:361-2464 GCA_964586945.1 uncultured Candidatus Poseidoniales archaeon | reverse complement strand
CTGATATCGTGATTGCAATCCATGGCGGAACCAACAGCCGCAAAGGAACCAACAGTTCCCTTTCCGGCATCGTAGATGGACATCGAGTAATTGGCCGAGCCTTGGCAGGTTGTGATGAGAGTCATTCCAGTAGAGGCTTCGACGACGGTGAGCACCTCACCCGCGGTCGTGTTGATAGAACCTACAATCAACTGGCAATAGTTACCCCCGATTGTAATGCCGCCTACTCCAGAACCACCTTGGTCGGTACAGTCGGTGATGTTAGTGCCCCAATAGTTGGGGACTCCATCACCATCGTGCGCAAGGTACTCGTTCGTCCCGCCTTGCGTGAACCATATGGGTCCATCCGTAATCGTGGTGTTGTTGTAGTAGTTGATGACGGTCGTCGCGTCTGCGTCGTCCGCGTCCTGTCCATCAGTCGTTCCAGCACCCATGCACCCCGAGAGCACGATTATCGCTCCCAGCATGAAGGTGTACACATTCTTGCTCCAGTTCATGTTCGAGCGGACAGGGTAGCCTCCCATTATGTTCACTCTAGTGCGAAAGCAATTGATTTCGATAGACTGAGGAGGTGTGGGTCTGCATCATGCTTCGAGACTACTGAAGGTCTCCTCGGTGGTGATGGTCGGAGGCTGCCGACTCGTGAGGAGTGGGCCCGCCCGGATTTGAACCGGGGTCAGAAGCTCCCAAAGCTCCGAGCATAGCCAAACTAACCCACGGGCCCTAAACCGGCTCGACCCGCAACCCCTCCATGAAGGTGTTCATTCAAGGTAGAGCCATTGCCCCTCGCCTGAACGGATTAGGACGCCTTGGGATTCAGCCATGGAGATGAGTTCCTCCGCACTCGGTTGCTTGATCCCCTCCTTCTCCAAAGCCTTCTGTAACCGGGGTGTGGCTACCAGGTTACGTTCGTCGCGCGCGCCCTCCAAAAGTGAGCGTAGTTTGATGCTGCTGACCTCATCCTTCTTGCCGGAGTCATACACCGGCATCCTGTCGATTCGCTTGCCCAGTTCCTTCCTCAGTTCGGAAGGAACATTTGCGAGCGCCACCCGCCTCTGCAGGTCGTCATCATCTGTAGCCCGGTCAATGAGCTTGTGAGAAGCAGCCGAACCACAGGCCGGACAACTGCTCGATGCCTTGGCTGACAAACCCCCGAAGCAGCGTTCGCAGTCTGCGCAGCGAAAGATGAGAAATTGCCCTTCGTCGGACATCGCCTACCCTCATAGATCGAACTGGACATCATCGCCTCTGCGCCGTGTTTGAGTTCTTGACGGAGTCATGCCTGCATCAGCACTTCTTGTGTAGCCCCCCCGAACCCTGCCCACATCTCCGGACTGAATGTTGAGACTGTCTGGGATGATGAGCGCGGCGAGCGCACAACCGTGGTGGTCTTCGGCCGCAGTGACTTCGTCAACCGCCATATCGTGACGGACGACCTCTAAGTCCCGGCTCGACATTATTCGCTTCAACTCACGCTTCAGCATCAATTCAGTCTCCTCGTAAGGCAGGTCCGTGGACAGTGTAGCGACGATTGCGCATTCATCACCCTCTGGGGTCACGCACTCCGCCCATGTCACACCTGCCGAGGCCGTTCCGCCATCCTCTGCGTGGGCCTGCGCGACATGGCACTCCACGAGAGAGCCCATGGCGAGGTCTGCGGGTGGTGCGGGCGAGAATCCCATGGGCAACATCGCCCCCTCCATCCGGATGAGACGAGAATCGCCCAGACCGAGTTCTACGAGGCATTGGTCGAATGCATCTTCGGTAGACTCACCCCATGAGGCCACAGCCGTCATCAGCCAGCCACTGCAAGAGCCGGACGATGCCCCGCCCGATTTTCTTGGACCTGTGTCAACGGAGAAGTCCATGATGCCCTCAAGATGGGCGGGGTTCATCAAGGGGTCGGCGGCATCACCCATCGATGGAGAGCCGCCGAGTGATTCCCGCGGCACTCATCTTCACTGCCGCCATCCTCCTCATCATCCGATTGACCAGTAACGCCGGTGGCATCTCACAGGAGGCGTTTGCAATCGTCATCCTGTTCTGCATCGGCGCATTTGCAGCCCTTCTGGTCACGCAGCAGGAGCCTAAGTCAAAGGAACG
>CAZPJQ010000216.1:0-351 GCA_964586945.1 uncultured Candidatus Poseidoniales archaeon | reverse complement strand
CAGCGCAATGGATGGCTCAGGAGCAGAAAGCGTGGGCGAAGCCGGCAGCCAGAGCAGCGGGATGCAGGCTGAGTCAGAACTTCCCGACCCACTCGACGAAGGGTTCGACGCGCCGCTCTCATGAGCGCGTCAGCCCAATCTATGCGATTACGGAGTGACTCTTCGCGAATCTCTCGGAAACGGAATAACTTCGCGGATATGGTCGGCTCCGGCCAACCAGGAACAGACTCGGTCAACACCCAAGCCGAAGCCGCCGTGGGGCACGCCGCCGTAGCGTCTCACATCGATGTAGAACTCGTACGGCTCGCGCGGAGTCCCCTCCTCGTCAATACGCTCGAGAATCTCCTTCTC
>CAZPJQ010000215.1:0-2481 GCA_964586945.1 uncultured Candidatus Poseidoniales archaeon | reverse complement strand
GGCGGCAACGCCCTTGCGAGTCAGGCAGTGGCGGTCTCTGTGCTTTGGAACAACGCCAGCGGACAGCAAGTGTACAAGACGGCGGTCGCACCAGCAGGTGGCGACGCTGAGCATGTGTATGGATTCGCTCCGAGAAACAGCGATAACATGGTGACCTTTTTCGATGACATATCAGCTTGTGTCATGGGGAACATGGACCCCTGTATCACGACCTTCGGAGTCGGCGACCGGATATTCGTCCGGATGACCGACAACGATGGGCTGATTGACACGGCACAGATCGATATCACGTACGAGCTCCCTGGTGGCGCTGCGTACACGATGAAGAACTACCTCGCATCACCGACCAGCATCCGCTGATCAAGAGCGAAAGAGTACGACCAGAAGGCGCCTTCGGGCGCTGGATAGCAGGGTCGCTCGTGGGGCTTCGGCCCCCGAGCGCCCGACCCCCCGGGGTGTAGCGAAAGCTACGCCATCGTGGGTTGTGGCCCCACCGCCACGGCTTCGGCTGTGGCAGGTGGGGCTACCTTTCGTTTCATAACGGAACGCTTGCAGGAATGGTCGTGATGAGTTCATGACCGGTCTGAAGGCGGTGGTATTCGACTGCGACGGAGTCTTGATTGACACCATCTCATCGTGGAGAATCATCCATGAGCACTTCGGGACGGAAAGCGGTCCGATGCTTGACCAATTTCTCAAGGGAGGGATAACCGATGAGGAGTTCATGGCCGACGACATCGGACTTTGGAAGTCGGTTCAGCCGCAGATTCATCGTGATGAACTGATGCGCTGCTTTCAGGGGATAAAACTCAACCCTGGTGCGAGAGAATTGGTTGACGTACTGAAATCTCGTGGTGTCGCCGTCTGCATCGTGTCAGCAGGAGTCGACCTCCTGATTGGCACAATCGCTCAGATGCTGAAAGTAGACGATTGGATCGCCAACGGATTCCAATACGATGACGACGGATTTCTGCTCGACGATGGCGTTGTCAGAGTTCCCGCCCACTACAAGGGAGACATGGTGGAGAAGGTTTGCCGAATCCAGGATATCGAGCCGCATCAAATCTGTTCGGTGGGTGACAATCACACCGACCTTTCGATGAGAATACCCGGCAGCAGGTTCATCGGCTTCAATCCGTCAAAGCAGATGGCCTACGACGGCTTCAACGAGGCGGGAGTACCGATCGTCGAGGGAAACGATTGCAGAAACCTGTGGCCCCATTTGTTCCCGGACGAGCCGGAGTTGTTCACCAATCCGACCTCAGACGACTGAGCCTGCTCACAACTCAACCGATTCTCCAGTGGCTATCACGGGTTCCTGCAAAATCATTCATCGCCTACGGCGATGAATGAGCAACCCAATATGCCGAGTTGCCGGTCCACTTTCCGTGAACACGAGGGCAAGCCCTTCCAACAAGGCGAGCGCAATCCTCGCTCTGCTCCTCACCGCATCGCTGTTGGCTGCTGGCAACGCGGGGGCTCAAACCGGCTCATCGGTGACCTTGGAGGTCTGGTACTCGTTCGCATCCGAGAGCAAGGAGGAGGAGACCTTTCTCGATGCAATCTCCTCCTTTGAGGCTGCAAATCCCCACATCACGGTGGAAGCGACGATGGTTCCCTATGCCAACGCCGACCAACTCTTCATGACCGCAGCCCAAGGAGGGGAGGCGCCTGACCTAGTGCGCCTTTCCAGTGACCAACTTGGCAAGATCGGTGAGGTGCGTGTGGACGGTTTCCCACTGCTTGAGGACTTGAGACCCCACCTGACGCCGGACGAGCAGAGCCGATTCGACGCCCGTGCCCTCGCAGCGATGCACTACGGCGATTCCCTGATGGGCATTCCGGCCAGCCAGGACTGCCTTTCGCTGATTTACAACAAGGCGCTATTCGACGCAGAAGGACTCGACTACCCTGACTCTAACTGGACTACAGGTGACTTTCTCTCCGCCGCCGAGAATCTCACCAACGGCGACATACAGGGGCTCGCCCTGCCGGTCAAAGTGGCCTACTGGTGGTTCCCCTTCCAGGAAGGATTCGGCGGCAATCTGTTCGACGATAATGGCACCCCCACTCTCGACTCAAACGGCTCTGCAGAGGCACTCGACTGGCTTTTCTCATTGGAAAAAGAGCACGGCGTGGTAGCGACCGGTACTCAGATTGAGTCGATGAAATCTCAGTTCATCAGCTCGAAGGCGGCGATGATAGTCGATGGTCCGTGGAATTGGGCGACCTACGAGGCGAGCCGCCTCGACATCGGGCAGGAACTACTGCCGACGGTTGAGGAAACCGGACAGCGCGCATCACCACTGGTGACCTACAAGGGGTGGTCAGTTACCAAGCAGAGTACCGAAAAGGTGGCAGCGACAGACCTCGCCCTCCATCTCTCCTCGGCTGAGGTTCAACGGGCTTTCGCCCTCGACACCTACACCAGGCCGACCTCGCTCGAATTGTTCAGCGACCCGGAAATTGCCAATGATGCGG
>CAZPJQ010000214.1:0-2525 GCA_964586945.1 uncultured Candidatus Poseidoniales archaeon | reverse complement strand
GGCCGACGCGCTCGACGAGTTCTTGGCGGGAGAGGCCGTCGCCAATTCCCGAACTGACTCGATTGGATGCTCAATCAAGTGGGTTCTCTGAATCAATGGGTATCCATGCACTCAGTACTTGATGCCCAACTTCTGGTAGATGAACGACATCAACCACGCCGGCCCGATCATGAGGAACTTGATGTCATCCAGGAAGGATGGTTTCGCACCCTCTATCTTGTGACCATAGAATTGCCCGACCCAGGCGGCGGCGAAGGCGATGATGCTGGCTTGCCAAAGTGGGAATGTGATTAGAGATTCATACCATGCACAGAGGGCGAAGCAGAGGCAACACCAGGCGGCCATTCCTATTGTCAGGGGGACAGACAACCGAGCATAGAACAGGGTGACGGGGACGAGCATCAGCGTAGCAAAGTTGAGCCAGGAAGGTGACATGAATTCTGGCACGGGGATGCTCCACAGGAGCCCGACGATGGTGAGGAAGATGAGAGGGACACACACCCAGTGAATCTGCTTGTTCGTGGGGTTTTGGTGACTTTCCCCGTAGGCGTCCAGCCACTCTTGCATCGACCGCGTCTCCGCCATGTCTGCTTGAGTGGAGGGCGTGTTATTGAATGCACCCTCACAGTTCCCATTGCTGCGAATTGAGTAATCCGAGCATCTTTCAATTGGGGGCATGTAATCGGATTTTTCCCGCCTCACCATGTGTGAGCAACTCACGCATCTCCATTCCACTAATCCTTGAGGCGGCCATCCAGCCAGTCGCCATCACACCGAGGACGCCGTGGGCAGCAATGGACTGTCCGCAGTGGTAGAGCCCAGCAATCTCAGTATTTATCGGCAGTGCACCAAGGCCGATTTGTTGCTTTGACTTGGCTGTGGCGTACAGGTTTCCACGATACGAATTGACATAGTGTACATTGGTCAGCGGGGTGCCTAACTCGCAAAGCACGAGATTGTCTCGAAGACCCGGGACGACTCCTTCGATGGTGTCAAACATCCTCGTAATCAACCCCTGCTTGAACTCAGAGTATTTTTCAGGCCGCTCCTCTGTCTGACTCCCCTCCCACTGCTTGAACGGTGCATAGGAGACGAAAATGAAAGCCTCCATGGTATGAATTCCGCCCTTCATTTTACTGGGGTCCTTCTTGGTGGTGACCGTCAGGAAGGCGCCGGGGAATTCTCCCTCTCCAGCGAGCTCTTCTTTCTCAGCAAACCGGTAGGTTGCATCTACATCTGGATCGTTCAGTATCCAATAATTGCCAGAATCCAGTCCCAAGGCGTCGATGTCCATGTCGGTCGCGAGGTAGAGGCTCAAGGCGCTCACGGACGGTTCAAGTCGGGTGATTCTCTTGGCCAGTCTCTTGGACAGATTGGCTCTACCCACCAGATCATTGTAGGTCACCCAAGCGTCGGCATTGGAGATGACACAGTTCGCTCGTATCTCCTCTCCATCCTGTAAGCGGACTCCCACTGCGCGGCGCTGTTTGCCAACACCTTCGATGATAATCTCCTCGACTCTAGTTTTGACTCGAATCTCTCCACCATTCTTTTTCAATCTGGAAATGAATGCCTTTGGGATTGCTCCACCTCCACCCTTGGGATACCAGGCACCTTCCCAATAATGCCCCTCGATGGCGACATGTTGTGCGAACGGCACTCTCGTGGGCGATAATCCATGGTCACCCGAGCGCGCCTCCAATATGGCTTTGAGTTTGACATCCTTCACATACTTGTCAATTATTTTTGAGGCCGGTTTCAGCCCCTTGAAAACGACCACCGGCGCCTTGTAAATCAGCTTCGCACCATCCACCAATCCACGAATGTCACCCGCCTTGGTCAGCCCCTGATACATCTTCAGCATCAGTTGGAAGTATTGCTCAATCCCCCTCTTCTCATCTGGAAATCGTTCGATGAGGCGCTGCATGAATTTCTCTCGTCCGCGTGGAATGTCGAAAATCTCATCTTCGAAAACGACATGGTCGTAGCCATCTGGATTAAGTTCACAGAATTCCAAGTCTCCACCCACACCCAGCCCTTCGAATAACTCCCGGGCGGCCCCCCCTTCCTGCATCTGGCCGATGTAGTGTACTCCGGGGCTGAACTTGTGACCCTTCAACGAGAAGGAATGGGTCCACCCTCCGGGGAGGTAATGCTGCTCAAGAACCAACACACGCTTGCCAATATTTGAGAGGGCCACTGCAGCGCTGAGGCCGCCAGCTCCAGAGCCGATCACCACGACATCCCAATCTGTCATGGAGTGCGTAACAAGCGTTGACGATTAATCATACTTCTACAAATGACACCATTCGTTGAGCGTGGAGCAGAGGCTAGTGCGTGCGACTATTTGTCAAACCCTCTGCATAACCCCTTGCAACTAAATGTAAAACATAACAAGTGGAAACGTTTGGCCAAGATATGACTCGGGAAAATTGCAGTCTACTATATCGTGAACTTGTAGCTGGGGAGTTCTATTTTATCTCCAGCTTCTTTCGTTTCAAATCGAACAATACGCACCGCATGGA
>CAZPJQ010000213.1:0-2530 GCA_964586945.1 uncultured Candidatus Poseidoniales archaeon | reverse complement strand
GAAGATCGCTACATTGGCATTGTAGAGGCCGCGAGTTCAAATCTCGCCCGGTCCACTTTTCATTGATGACCACCTCGGGTGGACCACTCGCGATGATGAATACTCCCCGCCGACTGCTGTTATCCAAATGACGACTGATGGGCGAACTGAGCGAGCCATCTCCACTACGAGGGTTGATTTTCCCCCCCTCTCCTCGCCGTCACATGCAGCCGGCACCGTATGGCGGAGGTCTGCCCGCACTGACCCCTGCCGGCATCAGCGCCCCAGTGCCGGCCGGCTACACCTATGTGATGCCCGAAGTGCAACCTCTCACGCCACCACCGGGCGACCTGCAACTCATCCGTATGAGTTCTCCATGGAAGATTTACGGTAGGATGTTGGGCACCGTCGTCGTCGCCTTCATCGTCTGCCAACTGATTTTTCTAATCCCTTTTGGAATCGTGGTGAATGACCCCTTCTTGAGCATCTGCGGGGCAATTCTCGCAGCCCCGTTCGTCTTCCTGCTGACCTTCCTCAGAAGACCTCGGCTCGTCCACCTGCAGCGAGCAGCTCCGTCTCAACTCGGCAGCGAGGTGCACAGGCTTCCCATGGGGGGCTCGCTGCAGACTCCGGTTCCGACTACCTTCGAACACCACATCATTCGGGACGACTCGATACTCGACACGCCACCTTCGAAGACCATGTGGATCTTCTTCACTGGACTCATCCTGACCACCAGTGCGCTGACTGCCCTGATGCTGGCCGACGACACGCTGGCGGTGCTCGTCATCCTGATTTTCATCGTGATAGGAATCCCCGCATGGCTACTCGGGTTCAGCATCCCAGTGGTCGCTTGGTGGTCGTGGTGCACCCGGAGGCTCAGCCTGCACACCCGGCAGAGGGAGGCGGAGTCATGGATTGTCGGGGGCATGTTATCGACCATTCCCGCACTCACAATCAACTCACTGATTTACCCACTAATGGCAGGCATTTTTCTCTCCGAAGCGATGGTCAATCTCACCCTTCCCGTCGTCTCGGCACCAATCGGCGAAGAGTTGTGCAAGGGGCTTTTCGTGCTCGCCTTCGCCTCGACCATAGACACTCCGAAACGGGGCTTCCAGGTCGGCTTCACGGTTGGGCTCGGCTTTGCGATGCTGGAGAATCTGATGTATGTTCTAGGCTCACTTTTTGGGGGCCCGCTCGGCTTCACCCTCACCGCACTCATCCGCGGTCTAGGCTCGATTCCGGGACACGCCTTCTGGACCGGGCTCACCGGTACTGGACTTGGCTGGTATCTGATGGACAAGCGAGCGAGGGACCGGCCGCTAATCCACACGCCGGAACTGGTTGGTGAGGCGAGCCAAAAACTTCCTGAGTGGAAGTTGGTGAACCCCAAGACCGGTGAATTTCTCGGCAACTCCTCCACTGACGCTGAGGAAATTTCCTCCTCACCGGTCGCCACCCTGCTTGAGAACGACCTAGCTCAGCAGTTGGGCAATTGGCGACCGGCCGAAGCGAATTGGACGGTTCCGATGCCGAAGCACCCACTGGTCGGGCTCGGACTGGCGATGGCTGGGCACGCCATGTGGAACGGTTCTCTGACACTGTTGGAAGTGGTTGCAATTGCGCTCAACTGGAGTGACTCAACTACTATGTTGGCGATGTTGGGGCTATCAGTAGTCTTGGTAGGCGGAATCATCATTCTCGGGCGGGCGATTATCTCTGGAGTCTTGGCAGCACCGACCAAGGCTGCCTGAGGTCGGCGAAACCGGATATGGTCGGCAACGCGCGCGCAGCCGC
Source organism: uncultured Candidatus Poseidoniales archaeon (assembly GCA_964586945.1). Taxonomy (GTDB): domain Archaea; phylum Thermoplasmatota; class Poseidoniia; order Poseidoniales; family Thalassarchaeaceae; genus MGIIb-Q1. Next base: position 751 of record CAZPJQ010000213.1, on the reverse strand, counting down.
GCTCGCATGAGACAGGTTCTTGAACCAAATCAATCGGGTCGGCGTTGTGGTCGTGGACCGTTGGGGTGCTTGAGTGCAATGGGAAACTCTGTTTGACGGCGTGTCCGTCGCGGCAACTGATGTCGGCCGAATCGTCGGAGGACTCGACCCCACCAACCTGTGGATCAGCGTCTCGCTCGTCGCCCTACTGACGATTGTCTCACGAGTTCGAAACATCCTCGATGGACCCGGTATCGCCACCGCGATTATCCTCGGCACTATCGTTGGAACCCTCGGTCACTGGACATGGCTCATTATCCTCCTTGCCTTCCTCGGGACGGGCTCCTGGGCAACCAAGTGGCGCTGGGAGGAGAAGCAGGCGAAGGGACTCGCTGAGTCGGAGGATGGCCACCGCGAATGGCAGAATGTGGTCGCTAACGGCGGAGTTCCCGGAGTAGTGGCGATTATCGCCTTCGCCAGTGGTAATTGGGACCAGATGCTACCGGTCTACTGCGCTGCGATCGCAGTCGCTGCCGCAGACACCTTTGCCAGCGAGTTCGGCTGTCTTGACAACCGGGTTCGAATGATTACCACGATGAAGAGCTGCGAGGCGGGAATGAATGGCGGATGGAGTCCCAACGGACAGATGGCAGCGGCCGCTGGCGCATTCATGATTGGAGTCCTCGGTTGGGGCCTCGGCTGGCTCCTGCAAGGTGGCTCAACTGGTGATGCCATCACCTTCATCGGTCTGGTGACCGCAGTGGGCTGGATT
>CAZPJQ010000212.1:1599-2557 GCA_964586945.1 uncultured Candidatus Poseidoniales archaeon | reverse complement strand
CTTCACCCTTCAAATTCCTCAATGACCCTGTGCTCAACGCGTTCTTCCCGATGGGTCCACTAAAGGGAAAGGCGAAGCGTTAGGTTCAACCGATGCCGCCTCGCGCCCACGCTCATGGAGACCTTCGAAGTGAAGCGGGGTATGGTCAAGAGCGTGTCAGCGGATGGAGGTTTGGCGAAGCTCGCCGCACAGTACTTCGATGATGTTTCAGAGAGCGGTGAGAATGCCTTCGAGGCGACATTTGGGATTCTGTCCAACATCTCCGCACACTACGACGAGAAGGGGAAACTGAGCGTCGATGTTGTGCAGATGAAGGGTTCCGACTTGGAGGATTACCTCTCCGCCGATGGCGGCCGTGAACAGGCTTTGGAGTCACGCCGCCGCTGGAGCGGCTTTCTCGACGAGGCGACCGGCTACAACCCGAAGCAACGAGGTGACAAGGCGAAGGAGAGCACGAAGAAGGCCTCCAAGGCAAAGTCAGCCATCCGCCAGACCCGACATCTGATGACGATGACCAATGTCGATGAAGAGACTGCCGCAGAGGCGGAGGCTCTAATCACCGAGATTGAAGAGGCCCTTGAGAGAGGAGACAACACTCGCGCCGCGAGCCGCGGCGAAAAGTTGGGCAAGTTGTTCGGGTAGGGATCGAATGGAAGCAGACGACCTCTCTACTCTAGCGCCAGAGAACCGAGAGCGCGTCAACGCAATGATGGCGGGCGTCGCAGAGGTCGTCGGAATCGACCATCTCGTCAATTGCCTGAATGAATCGACCTCACACGCCGGCGACGGCGTCCTGCGCGCATACGTCGGCTTTGAGCCGAGCGGCAAGGCTCACATCGGCTGGAAGATAATCTCGCAGACCCTGCGAAACCTGTTGGACAACGGCGTCAATGTCCTCATTTTCATGGCCGACTGGCACGCCTGGGTGAACGACAAGTTCGGCGGCGATATGGAGAAG
>CAZPJQ010000212.1:0-1589 GCA_964586945.1 uncultured Candidatus Poseidoniales archaeon | reverse complement strand
GGCATCGTCGCCTCGATTATGTCGACCCCTTGTTCCGCGCCCTTCTTGGGAAGCCCGAGGAGGGAGGCGGAGCGGGGCAGTTGCGATTCCTGTATGCTAGCGAGTTGATGGATTCAGGCGACTACTGGGCACGGGTCCTTCGATGTTCGAAGAACATGAGCCTTGATCGCGTCCGACGGACATTCAGCATCATGGGAAGAGCCGAGGACTCCTCCGACGGCGACCTCTCCAAGTTCTTCTATCCGGCAATGCAGGCGGCTGACATCTTCGAGATGGAAATCGACATCGCACTCGGCGGCATGGACCAGCGCAAGGCGCACATGTACATGCGCAGGGTTGCTGACCGGCACGGTTGGGTGAAGGCGACCTGCGTCCACACTCCGATTCTCTCCGGTCTGAAGGCGGCTGGGGCCCGAATGGAATCCTTTGACCACAAGATGAGCAAGTCGGACCCCGGTGGGGCGCTTCTGCTGCACGACGACAACGCCACACTTCGAAAGAAGATGAGAAAGGCCTTCCTCGACCCCACTTCCCCGGACTCTCCGGTCTACGAGCTCGTCGAGAGCATCCTGCTCCCCGAGTTGGGCGCCTTTACCATCACCCCCAAGCCAGAGTATGGTGAGCCATCCACTTGGAGTGACCTCACCGCCCTCAAGGCGGCTGTCGAGGCGGGTGAAGTACACCCGATAGACCTCAAATTCGGAGTCGCCGATGCGCTCTCAGAAACGCTCGCACCACTCGCCGCTCACTTCGCTGAGAATCCGGAGTTGTTGGAAGCGGTTAACGAGATTACCAATAGTTGAGTTGGTTAACACTCACTTACACTGCGGCGAGGATTTATTTCGAATAACGGTCGTGGGGCAGCAATTGCACGGATTGCTCCTCATGCAGGGATAGAGTTCTAAGGGAATGTCAACGCCGCAGAACCTGTGAGTAACATGGCTGAGGTAGGCATCGATGACATCGCGATTCATTTTCCGAAACTCTACTTCGACATGAGGGACTTCGCAGAGATGCGGGGTGCAGACTTCGGGAAGTTGAACAAAGGTCTCGGCTTGACAGCGATGTCAATTCCAGACAGGCACGAAGACACCGCCACGATGGGTGCAAACGCGGTCACCCGACTTCTCGACCGCAATGGCATCGACCCCAGCAAGATTGGCAGGATGTACCTCGGCACCGAGTCCGCTCTCGATGGTTCCAAGCCGACCGCCACCTATATTCTGGACATGCTCGAGCAGCGTTACTCCAAGCAGTATGGTGAGGACTGCTTCCGCAACTGCGATGTTGTGGACATGACCTTCGCCTGCATCGGTGCAGTAGACGCACTTCACAACACGCTCGACTGGGTTGCCAGAGGAGGCGAAGAAGAGGACCGGTTCGGGATTGTCGTCTTCAGTGACAACGCCAAGTACGACCTTGAGTCGAGTGGTGAGTACACACAGGGTGCTGGTGGAGGCGCTCTACTCGTTCGACACAACGCCCGACTCATCTCCATTCCAGACCGCTGGGGCGTATCGACAACTCCGGTTCACGACTTCTTCAAACCGCGCAGAGAAGTCTCGATCAAGTCGGTAATCAACCATGTT
>CAZPJQ010000211.1:1439-2558 GCA_964586945.1 uncultured Candidatus Poseidoniales archaeon | reverse complement strand
GTTCGTGCCTTGGAGCGCGCTTTCAGCGCTCTTGTCTGCGACTCCGTCCTGCGGCATCCAACATTTGACCTCTGTCGCCCTCCTCGCCGAACCCTAAACGACAGTTTCACTCTCCCACACCACATGCGCCCCTGGCCAGGGCATCAGCGGCGTCGCGCCGTTGGTTTGGCTCGCCAACACCTAACCAAGCCAAGCGAGCAATTCGAGAGGCACTTTCCTTGAGATGCGTAATGGAAATTACGCACACATCTCCTACGGACAATCAGAAAGCACTCACTCGAATACTCTAAATGGCCATCGACCTACAACCACGCAGGAAAGACCTTTCCTGCAGGTTGAGCGGCCCCTCTACAAGTTCAGGGGAGCCGTGCGTCGCTTATTACGATGTGGCGTCGGCACATACTGACTTGATTCTGTCCCATGCTGCTTTCATTGATTTGCTCATGTCGGGTTCCTCACCCGTATCTCTGAGTTTCTTTGCGAGGCAGGCTACTGCCTTCCTCTTCAAATCAGGATGGCACAAAGCGTCCTCTGAACCCAATTCCGATAATCTATTCATCAATGGGCATGGAATGGCCTTGATGGCGGCCTTTTCGAGGTTTTCCGGCAATTCGACCATGTAAACAACTCCTTACTCAGTGAGCACCTCTTGAACACATACTGCTCTGGCTCTATTTTCACCTCTGTTGTAGAGGTGGATGGAGCCAGAGCAATTTTTTTGCATTTTTTCCAGAATCTCATTCAGTCGGATGAAGAACAGCAAAGTGTCACCACCCCGCATGTCGAAATCGACAGTGTCACTCTTTACCATGACTCCAACAATATCACTCATTTAATCCATCCCCAATCTCCAAGCAAACTCTTCATCCCCTATTCCTTCCTCCAAACCACCAGTGAACTCAATCGCATTGACTACAACATCCCCCAACGGCTGAGGCTGGGGGACCACCTTTTCTGGATTATCCGGTTCATTGAAGAGGCCCAGCAATTCGCCATCCTCCCAATTGAACCATATGTTATTAGTGTTCTGGTGCCGCTTTTCCCAGACCATGATTCTGAGAGTTTTCCCCCCCCCTGGAACGGCCACTGCGAACAGTTTGGGGCCATCAATGATGAGTT
>CAZPJQ010000211.1:430-1429 GCA_964586945.1 uncultured Candidatus Poseidoniales archaeon | reverse complement strand
CGTGGCGCTGCGTGTTGCATTCTTTCTGCGGCGGTTAGTGGGGCAGACAAATCCGTTGGTGTTATGTCACCGACGAAAGGTTGTTCTTCGAGTCCACCCGTTTCCCCGAACACCTCCCTCGACATCTTAAGGAGTTCCTCTGCTGATACATCAACAGGGACTCTTGTCTGTCCGACCACCCCCAGTAAGAGTTCTTGCAATCTCTCTTCGGCCTCAGCCTTTGACATCTCATCGTAGTCAATGCCGCCCTCATCTCCTTCGGCCATTCATTCTTCCTCCATGAAAGCCGCTTCCAACTCCTCATCAGTGAGAGTTGGCCCCTCATCGTCAAAGTCGGGACTTGGCTCGTATGTTGTTTCCATGAAGTCGATTAGGTCATACAATTCTTGGTCATCTGGGTCGAGTTCCGAGAATATGCGCATTTCTCGGGGGTCATCTTCGATTCCCCTTGGATAAACCACCACCACCTCGCCGAAGGGGGTATTTTTGTCGATACCGAATATCAAATCATCATCAGAGAACATCCTCACCACATCAAACGATTTTGGAGTCACCGTGGCGCCTATCAATTTGTCATATCCGAGAATGCCCATTGGGGCAATAGTCGCTTCCATGTAGACCTTTTCACCGGTCGACAGCGCACCAGCCCGCGAAACCTTGGGTAATCGTGCCCTCAAGCGTGCCATCGCCTTGATGATAGTCGATGATTCTGCTTCGGGGAGGGTATCGAGGAGAAAATCTTCCTTATTGAGCCAATCCAGTGCCGTCGGGGGCTTCTCGATTTCGATTGGTGCTTCAAATCCTTCGGCCGATGCACGCATGGCGAGTTGAGAGGCTAGTCCAGCCTGTGGATTTCTAAACAGACCTGGCATAATCACGCCTCGGTTGCGCCACGCAGGGCGCACCTATATGCAATTCGGAAGGAAATGAAGGGCGGTATGCCCTAAGGGCCGTGGTTGCTCGACTAGAGGAATGGAATCAGATTTCGCGGACAAGCCG
>CAZPJQ010000211.1:0-420 GCA_964586945.1 uncultured Candidatus Poseidoniales archaeon | reverse complement strand
ATCGGAATCCCTCTCAGGTCTTGCAATCTTGCGCCGCAGCCTTGAAGTTCGCCCAAGCGCCGCTCTGATTACCAGGACTGGTTCCCGTCAACTTTTCGCGCATGCACTGCTTGAATGCGCGCAGTCGGGGGCTGGTCTGGACGGAGTGTTTGCTCCGAATGTAGACCAATCCAGTCTTGGTAGCAACAGGTCGCCACCTGGAAGCGACCAGGTTGATTGATGCCGCACCTACCATATTTTACGCCTCCGTAGTCCCCGCACCAGAGTTTGCCTTATGAAGGCGACTAAAACGAACTTTTAATCGAGCAGGTCTTTCAGCCCGTGCGCTTTGGCGATTTGGGCTAGCAGTGCCTCGATTAACAGATTCAGATTATTGACAACTACAATCAGAGGCTCAACTTCGGACTGTGAGAAATCAAG
>CAZPJQ010000210.1:1774-2560 GCA_964586945.1 uncultured Candidatus Poseidoniales archaeon | reverse complement strand
GGTGGTCTGGTTGCCCAAGTCACCAAATCCGACCTCCATCCATGCCCACTCGTATTGACCGTCCTCCGCGATGTCGAGGGTGACTGTCCCCGGAGAGGGCGATAGGTGGGAGTAACCAATCTCGAATGAGGCAGAGGTAATCGTCGTATTGCGCTCCAAGGTGAGGGCGATTGCTGAATTGACGGAACTGCCGTTGAGATTCAACTGAGAGGTTGGGTTTCCATCAGCAAAAGTAGTGATTGTGCCCGAGCCGTTGCCGGCCATGGCGAAGGGCGTGAGGAGGGACGCCAACATCAGGATACATATCGCAAATGGAGCGCGGCGGCTCAAATTTGATGTCAGCATGGCTCCACCCGGAGCGTAGCGACGGGTGGCAGGTATCAAGTCAGTTTCGGACTCATTTCACTCAAATAATGGTAATATGGGCTATTCCCCTCACTTCCGAGCCCACCGCTACCAATATATTATTTCCATTATGAATAGAAAATGACAGAGTGGATTTCCAGTACACCATCCGGATAATTGACCGAAAACTGAAAAGTTAGAGTAGCAACGATTAAAATAACCTCCTCAATCGCTGAGTGAGGGGTTAGCAGTGTCGATTGAAGAAGAGGCTGTCGAACTCAATAATCGGATTCTGGTCCGTGTCGGAGATGTCGAGTTAGACTTGACCGGCACCGCGAAGGAAATCGATGCGCGGATGGCCAAGGAGATGCAGAATGAAATTTGGTCCAGCGCTTTGGCCAACATCAGGAACGCTCGCGAATCAGCCATCGAAGCAGCCAG
>CAZPJQ010000210.1:0-1764 GCA_964586945.1 uncultured Candidatus Poseidoniales archaeon | reverse complement strand
AACCGGACCAAGTTCTGGCTGCCATCCAATACCTGCGCGAAGTCGAGGGTGTGCACGACTCCCCTCCCCGAGTCATTCAACAGCTGTTCGACGACGCCGACATCGAACACCCCGGCAATCTCAGCCTCTACCTGAACCGCCTTCGTGAGAGGGGTTTCCTAACCTATCCCGCCGGTGATGGCAACAAGAAGAACCGCTTCGCAATCGTCACAACAGAGGGTCGAACTCATCTCGACAGCCGCTCAACGAGGTGAGACCGATGGCTGAAGAGGGTCCACAGGACCTCTCCTACCAGACCTTCGTCGGGGCTGATCTAACGGGCGCTGACTTTGAGGGGGCAAATCTCCGACGGGCGATATTCGACGGGGCTGACCTCGAAGGGGCGAACTTGTCCGGGGCGGATTTGAGGAATGCGTCATTCGTGGATGCCAATCTGATGAAGGCTGCGTTGGACGGCGCCGACATGAGGGGAGCCCGTTTTCTGAGGGCGAAACTGAGTCTCTCCAATATGCAGGATGCGAAGTTGGAGGGTGCCGACATGCGGGGCATCAGAGGCCGTTACGCCGTCTGGCGCAGGGCCGACTGGTGGAATGCAAAGATGGATGAATCGTTGCGAAAAGCACTCTCAAAGAAGTGGCCGAGAGCACAAAACGAATGACTCACGAAAGGGCTGCCTTGCCCTGAGGAATCGCAAGTACGAGCAACGGGAACACAAGGCAAAGCAGCGAGCAGACGCCTTCGATGGCGGCGCTCGCCCCCAATGAGTAACTGAAGCCGTAGTCTTCTGCGATGACGGCCATCCAAATCTCCCCTGCAACCATTGTCAAGCCGAACAGGGCGCCGCCGCCAGCACTGATGTAGACACCAAGCCGCTTCTTCTTGACCAACATCGAGCCGCCGACAATCAGAATCACCGAGGTGAGGGCGAACATCACAATTGTGAAGAGCAGCTGTCCAGACTCGACCAATGCAGCGAACTGAGCAGCCTCCTCACCGCTCACTCCTTCAGTCGTGCTGACGGTATCGGCCATTGAAAGAGTTAGAATGAGCAGCGCTGATATCAGCAACAAGCCGACTGCGCCGATGATTTCGATGACTCCGATGGTTACTGGGATGGCGTTGTTCGGCTTGAGCGGAATCTCGGGCATGACCGGCTCATCGGACAACACATCACCCGACAGAACATCATCAGGTGGACCACTGTCCAAAGTTTCCATGACCCGCCCAAAGCGGTGTTCTCCTTCAATCCTCACCACAGGCACGCAGGGATTCAGCCAATTCTGCCGGAATCGGTTTCGATTCAAAGTTGTCGAGGTCGACGCACACGGTCACCACCTTGCCGTTCCAGCAGAGCAGACCATCCTGATTCTCGAACCGGTAGCGCCAGGTGCAGGACTTGGTCCCAACCTTCTCAATCCAAACTGTGCAGACGATTTCATCACCGTAGCGAAGTGGCGCTACATGGTCGGACTCAGTTCGAACCGCGGGGAAACCCAGACGCCTATGACCGGTCAAAGTAGGATAGTCAATGCCACAGATATGCTCCCACGACTCCTCAAAAAATCGGTGAGCCAAGTCAAAGTACTGGGGGTAGAAAACGACGCTCGCAACATCGAGCATCGGCCAGTCCACTCGCCGCCGCAGAACCACTGCCATGCCCGAGCCTTGCACCCTCACTCAATCAACCTCGCGCAGCAGCAATCTACCGAAGGCGGACCCACCGCGATTCGAACACGGGTTTCCAGCTCCGGAGGCTAGAGTGAT
>CAZPJQ010000209.1:0-2594 GCA_964586945.1 uncultured Candidatus Poseidoniales archaeon | reverse complement strand
CTGAAGTTGATCGGGCACGCGAGTTGCGTCTCGCTCGAAGCGGTGTGGAAAACGACGCAATCGTGGCGACCGCGGCTGGGAAGGCTGAGGCAGCCCTTCAGGACAAGGTACTCGGATTGAAGAAAATGGAAGAGACGCTCGCCGTCGAAAGAGCAGATGCCATGGAGCGGCAGAAAGCAATGCTGACTAAAGCGCGCGAGTTGGCAGAAATCTCGAACAATTCCGAAAAACAACGATTGGATGCCGCACTGGACTCATTTGAAAGAATTCAAGAAGCAAAACGGACCCGCCAACAGGCGAAAGCAAGGCAAGCCAGTGCTCGTCAATCTGCCTCTGATCAAATGCAGAAGCAGATGATGCAGTTGGCAGCAGACCACGGTGCACTGACCCCGGAAGTGGTCAAAGCTTTCCTCACGGAACAGACCGAACAAAGATCCGTGGAAGTTGAAGGAATCAAGGCTACCGCAGAAGAATAGCCCAAATGACCCTCTTGATTGAAGGACGGCCGATTCACACCCGGTCGGCATGAGTCCGAGGCATTGGCTGACCAATCCCCTGCCTGTCATGCGATTCGCATGGTCTAGAAGGGAGTGGCTCGGTGGACGCTGGTTCTATGTCGAAATATTCGTCTGGGGATTCTTGGGAGTCGCGGGCATATATTTCTTGATCAACCACTTGATTGCGAACTTCGGCTCATATGGGTGGAGTCCAGAACTGGCCATCGACAGGAAGATTCCTGCCCTCGCGTGGATGATAGTCCCCTACACGTCTCTCTATCTACTCATGCCGGCCGCCATATTCCTCCACCCACTCCATGACAGGGGGAGGATGGAACTTCTGCTCGCCCTGCAGGGAGCGGTGGCACTGACTGCACTTCATGCGATTTTCTTCATTCTCTTTCCTGCAGACATTGCGCTGCGCGACCAACTTCCAGTGGACATCTTGGCCTACGAGGGATTCTTGGGTGGAATTTACGAGTTCATTCACACCGTCGACAATCCGACGAACGCCTGGCCGAGCCTGCACATCACGCTGAGCTATGTCATCTGCAGGGTGATGACCATCTGGCTTGACAGAGACTACAATGAGACCGCTTGGGGCAAACCGCTCAAGTGGATTCTCTGGATCAACTGGGTGCTTCTTTCCATCAGCATTCTGACCACCAAGCAGCACTTCGTCTTCGACCTCGTGACAGGCCTGATTCTCGCCTATGGCTGGTGGTGGCTCATCGAACCAGGGTTCTCGAAACTCAACGCCACACCCGATGACGAAATTGGCGCCATCTTCGATAACGGCCAATGAATCATACTAGCACGATTGGCAAGAATGCGTTGGCTGCCATCTCACAGGCGTTGGCGACGATGAGCCACTCGCAGCGATGCACATGTATCGAGTCTTGCAGCGGCTTGACGATGTCGCCAAGCCATGTAGGCCGCAATCAACACGCCCATCACGATGATGAGGTCGATGCCTAGGCCAAACATTCGTGTTTGGCCAACCGAGGGTGGTTTATGAGACAATCGTGAGGGCAACAACACAGTTGTTGAGCAAATGTTGAAATTGACCGGCGTTGGAGGGGTTCAGTCGGATGTGTTGGCGTGAGTGACGATGAGCCGGAATCGAGAGGGGGTCTGGAGAGATGGTTGGACAAGCACAACCACAAGATGGAACTGCTCCGAACCGTCACCTCTGCGCTCGCAGCAGTAACGGGAGTCCTCATCTTCGTCAAGGTCTTCGGCTTGATTTGATATCACGATTGTTGGGCTCAGGTTTCAGAGCAGCGGCCTGACGCCACTTGAGACCGGCTGAAAAGGCGATAGTGTTGACAATCACATCGCCAACTTTGTTGTCGATTGTCTCGACTGCGAACTCAAATGGCAAAACCAACTCCAATAATTCCCAGCCGAGGGAGAGAATCAGGAAGGTCGCCCAGCCGATTTGTGTGAATCGCCCCAACAACAGCCAGATGAATAAATGCGAAATCGAGTAGTAGTTCACCAACGCCATCCGTACACCAGTGAGTATTTTCCGGGAAAAACCTTGGAACTTCTAGAGGACGGATGAGAGGAGCTGTGGCTGGGTGAGGTAGATCAGCAACCCGATGCCTGCGAACATCATCATCCACGAACCGACCATCTTGATCATCTCCGTGGCTCGACGGAGGATGGACTCGATCTTCTTGCTGCCAAAGCCGACAACCATGGTGACTCCCATCATCAAAAGGAAAACACTCAGCATGATTCCTCCAAGACCTGAGACGACGGCAGACGTTCCACTTCCGACGAGATAGCCAAGATAGGGGACCACGATTGCAGCCGTACAGTCGACCGATGCTGCCGCATATCCGAATCCCCAGAGGTACATGTTTCGACGAGGTGTGAACCGTTCGTCCGACTCCGTGGTGGAGAAACGCTGTACGATGAGCTTGTCTATCCACCCTAGAAGATGGGCGGTGCCACCCATCAGCATGAACGAGCCGAGAACGAACAGCAGAATGGCGATGAAGAAGGCAAATCGGTGGAGGTAACTGGTGATGTCGATGACCTCTGACAGCCCCAGAACAAGAAGCCCGAGCAACGCGAAGAAGGTCATCA
>CAZPJQ010000208.1:2300-2610 GCA_964586945.1 uncultured Candidatus Poseidoniales archaeon | reverse complement strand
GTCATCTCCATGGCCGGTCAAACAGCAGGTTGATATCCAACTCGAGAAGAGTCGCTATGACTCTCCAAACTGCGGTGGTTTGACCGAGTATGTGGTGGACAGGGCGGTCCCAGAGGGCAAGATTAGCCTCACATACACGATGACTCGCACCGGTTCCACAGTCGGCTCCGGCATCATCGATTGGACTTCCGGCTACGCTCAGCGACCGAGTTCAAGTGCGGGCGAGTTGACTCCCGACCAGAATTGGGGAAGTTCAGGACTTCACCTGCCGGACCAGACCGAAGTTCGTGGATGGCCGCTCGAGGATGCG
>CAZPJQ010000208.1:328-2290 GCA_964586945.1 uncultured Candidatus Poseidoniales archaeon | reverse complement strand
CGGTTACCTGCATTCTCAATTCGTCGCTCCACGCAGAGGAGGCGGCAGCAGCCCTCGCTTCGGGAGGCTATGTCTTCAGGGCGGAGGACAATCGTGTTCTCGGCAACACCCAGTGGAATGTCTCATGGGTGGACGACGACGACGCAGGCTGGGTAATCGTCGAACAGCGGACCGACAATTGCACGGTCATCGACGACGCACTCTACCTAGAATCAGACCAACCAGCCCACCGAAGGGAGAGCATTCCCCCGACCGCCTCGTTGGCCGATTTGGAGGAACGGCTCACCGATGGGGACAGGTATCCTCTGTTCACCGCCATCTCCACTGATAATGGAACATTCACCGCCGACACGACTTACGGCTACCTGCTCCAAGTTCCTCCCGAGGCGGGTGACCTTCTCGACCTTCTCGAGGGTCTCCAGAAGGGAACTGTAGGTGTCGGTGGTGAGCGAGAGTGGAGCGAGGGTGGAAGGGACCACCACATGCGCTACGCCATGGATGGGACGAATGGCCGAATGCTCGGCTGGACGGTTACCTCAACCAATTCCTGATGCTGATATCGCACCAGCAACCGCTCCTGAAACAACCGCCGCCGAACGCCAAGCCACTCGGCAGGAAAAAACTCCTCCCCAATTCCGCTCGCGCGGGTGAACTTGGGGCGTCACGCTGAAAGGTGCTCGGGCTACGGCTGCCTTCGGGTGACGCAGTGAGCGACGACGAGGAAGGACTACCGGAGGCTGTTCAGGCACCTCTAGTGGTCGACGTCGAGTTTGAGGAGGTGGAGGTCCAATCCCACAAACCTCGTGACATCGGTCAGGCGACTATCAGAGAACCCCTCGACCTGCCACTACCCGAAGCGACCCCAAAGGGGCAGGCCCGAGTTGTCACCGTCATCAATCAGAAGGGCGGAGTCGCCAAGACGACCACGGTCATCAATGTCGCAGCACATCTCGCACTCCTCGGCGTCAAGGTTCTCGTCGTCGACTGTGACTCGCAGGGGAATTGCGCCACCGGCTTCGGCATCGACAAGTCGCGGGTTCGATATGGAACCCGAACCCTCCTGCTCGACCCTGAGAAGGCGATTGAGGCGCGCCACGCGACCGCTGTCGAGAACCTCCATCTGGTGGTCGGCGACAGGTCGCTTGTCGGAGTCGAGGAGGAACTCATCTCGCAACTTGGCAGGGAGCGCAGGTTGGCGGAGGGTCTGGAGGTCCTACTGCCCTTCTACGACCTAATTCTCATCGACACTCCACCGAGTCTCGGATTGGTAACAATCAATGCACTGGTCGCCTCCGACGCGGTTCTCATTCCGGTGCAGACCGAATACTTCGCTCTTGAGGGTCTCGCTCTGCTCGCCTCGACGATCAAGGAGATTCGCCGCCGCCTCAACCCGCGCCTAGGGGTTGACGGAGTCCTGATGACGATGCACGCTCCAACGCTCCTCAACGCACAGGTCGCAGCCCAACTCAGGGAGACTTTCCCCGACCTCATCGTCGACCCTCCGGTTCGACGCAACATCCGCCTGGCCGAGGCACCCTCCCACGGTGTCCCAATCCATGTCCACGCCCCCAACAGTGCGGGTGGGCAGGACTATTCCGCACTCGCCGATTCGCTGATGAAGCGTTGGGGGTTCGGTGAGGACGATGAGTGACGGCCCGAAGAAGCGGAAGAAGGGACTCGGGCGTGGGCTTGACGACTTACTCGCTCAGCACGACACAGACCTACCATTCTTGGCAGCATACGGAGAGGCTTCGGGTGAGCATGAGGGGGGAGTTCCCCCTTCAGCTGGAGTGGACAATCCAACCGAACTTCTCAACGCAATCGAGAGGCTGCTCATCGCCGCACTCGGAGCCGACGCGGTGGAATCGAGTAGCGGTGTGTTAACCGTCGGTGACTGGCTGGATGCCCGAATCGATGAGGACGGTGGAGTTGCCATCGAAGTGACCGGCGAGAGCCTGCCCC
>CAZPJQ010000208.1:0-318 GCA_964586945.1 uncultured Candidatus Poseidoniales archaeon | reverse complement strand
GGTACCCTCCGACCTGGCCGCTCCGGGGGTGGTTGAGGGCGAACTTTCTGAAGACCGCTCTTCAGCGACAGTCAAGATAGTTCAATGGGGACTTGAGTCCCGCCGTTATCTCGGCAGACTATGCGAGCACCACTCGCTCACTCTTTGAGAACGAGGATATCTTCCAACGCCTTGCGCTGAATGTCTGGGACCTCAGCGTCACTAGCAGGATAGCCAACAGGCATCAGCAGCAGCGCTGTCTCATGCTCGGGCCGTTCCAAAACTTCACCAAGAAATTTCATCGGCGAAGGGGTGTGGGTCAGCGTCACCAACCCCATG
>CAZPJQ010000207.1:0-2630 GCA_964586945.1 uncultured Candidatus Poseidoniales archaeon | reverse complement strand
GACAAGGGTGCGCTCTTCCACAACCTCTGCTTCGCCAAGTCCGACGACGACTTTTCGGAACCCGAACTCGCCTTCCTCGCCGACCGGTTTGACCGTCCAAAAATGGCTCACCTCTCTGGCGGCCGCACCTCCCGCGAGTACGCCTTCGACATGCTGGTCGGCTGGACCGTCGAGGACCTGCTCGCACAGCACCTCCGCACGCACGGTCATGAGGTCGAGACTGTTGGTGACGATTCCGAACGAGAATTTCTGTTGGCCCCCTCAGCCCGACCAGATTGGCTGATGGATGGGGCTGAAGTCGAATGCTTCGTCGATTTCTTGGGTTCCTGGAAAAAGCAGGGCTACATGGATGTCAAACCGGGCAAGATGAAGCGACTTCTCGCCGGCACCGCCACGATGTACTGCCACGATCTGGTGCACGGTCAAGGAGTGATATTGGATGGCGAGGAGATTCTGCGCCGCTGTGGTGGTGAACCCCCTGAACCGACAATGCACCCTCGCTGGAACAAGGAGACCTTCCAAGTTCCTTGGAATTGATTGACCGATTCAGTTCTGTGAATCTCTCTGAATCTCTGCCTCTGACCGTTTTCCAGCAGTACGGTGGTTAGCTCCTAACAACCCAGCAACTCCAACAGCCACCAAAACTCCACTCAGACCAACCGCCGGAATCCCATCATCATCAAATTCACATGGGTGTACCGAACACATCCCTTGCGATATTTCCCTCACTTTGTTCCAGTGGTCATCTGAACTGGCAATCCCGTCGCCGTTCACCGAGTTTCCGTGTACCGTGAATTTGACATCATCGTATTCGTTTGAGGGTGGAGTCCAGTATACCTGCCAGGTGCGCTGGTCATTTCCGTACTGGGTGTGGGTCGCCTCGCCGTCCATGATTTGGGTGGTGTTGTCGACTGGGGAAAGAGTCCCTCCGTCTACGACAAGGTTGAATCCGCCTTGGTTGACGCTTTCGTTGGTCACATTCGGCCCTCCGATGATAGTCACCGTCAAGGTCACACCGTCGCCCCAATCCTCGTAAGTATCTGGGAACCCCTCCAACAAGGTTACCGTTACATCCCCTGCCGGGCTTCCCGAATGGCACACACAACCGTTCGGCACATCCGAGATTCCCGTCGGGCGGGCGCTTGCGGGTGCCAGGGCTGAGGCGGCGAGCAGCAAGACGGTGATAGAAACCAGCGTGATTACAGAGTTGGTTCGAAGCAGATTTCCCTTTACTGTCATGAAGTGCTGGAGTGCGGCGTCGGTTTTTATCATTCCTCGCTCACCTTTCCAAATGGTGCCGAACCGACAAAGTTGTTCGACGCCGAGCCATCGCTGCTAGCAATGTCGAGCGAAATACACTCGATGACAGAGATTCAGGTGTCCATGATGCGGTCTCCCGCATCTCCCAAGCCGGGGATGATGTAGCCGACCTCGTTCAACCTGTCATCGACTGACGCCAACCAGATCCGCACATCGGGATGCGCCGCGCGCAAGGCGGCGACACCCTCTGGCGCAGCGATGATTCCAACGAATCGAATGTCCTCGATTCCAGTCTCCTTCAATCTTGAAATCGCAGCAATCGCCGAGCCGCCGGTAGCCAACATCGGATCGACAACCAGCGCCAAATCCACATTCGGCGGCGTTGGCAACTTGTCGTAGTAGTAGACCGGCTCGAGCGTTTCTTCGTCCCTGAAAAGACCGATGTGCAGCACCCTCGCCATCGGAAGCATCTCGTGAGCGACATCAGTCATACCTAGCCCAGCCCGTAGAATCGGAACAATTCCAATCCTTGGAGTAATGGAAGCCCCAGTAAAAGGAGAGAGTGGAGTTTCGCGCTCGTCATCGTGTATGGAAAGGTCGCGGGTCGCATCAACGAGCAGAATCTGAGAGATTTCCCGCGCCAGATTCCGGAAAAGGACGGAGGAGGTGTTCTTGTCTCGCAAACGGGTTAGTTTGTGAGCAATCAACGCATGGTCAGGCACTGTCACTCCGTCGTCCATTTTTTCACCTCGAATCGAATGCATCCGGTAGCAGTTGAGCCAGCCGCCAAACTTTGCCGACTCCACCCTCAGCGGTCGCGCCTATCACTTTCACATCGCCGCAATGTTCCCAAAGAAGTTGCCTGCAAGCTCCGCAAGGCCCCAATCCTCCAGAGTTACCACCAAAACGGCCAGCGCCCCCCAATTGTTCTCCGAAAACCGCAATTCTGCTGAACTCCCTCTCTCCTTCCGAGAGTGCTTTGGTCAATGCTACCCGTTCTGCACAGATGGTCAAGCCGAAAGAGTCGGATTCGACATTGCAACCGGTGTAGACAGTTCCGTCGGCTGCCTCGAGGGCTGCGCCGACATGGAAATTTGAGTGGTGGGCGACGGCGTTCTTGCTCGCCTCAACAGCGAACGCGACCAACTCTTCGTCGGTTATCGCAGCCATTCAATCGCCTCAGATTAGTTGTATTGCTTGCACGACTTGCAGTAGTCGGCTCCGTATGAGGGGATGTGGTAGACTTCCATCGCTCCACAGTGCTTGCATGGATCCCCGGTCGCCACCATCTCGCCCTTCTGTCCGCTGTCATCCGCGGTGGTCGCCGCTGCAGGAGTCGGAGCCGCGCTCGCCACAGCAGCGGGAGCAGC
>CAZPJQ010000206.1:0-2648 GCA_964586945.1 uncultured Candidatus Poseidoniales archaeon | reverse complement strand
CGACAGCGCTGACTTCGACCGTGAAGACCGTGACGCTCCAAGAGACTGTGACATCCTCGTCGCTGTCCAATTCAATAATGCCTGGCGCGTTGTTGACATCCATGGTGACCGAGCAGAGCCAATCACCGCGCGCCTGCCCTTGGTCGTCCCAGCCGTCAAGGATGGACTGCTTGGAGACCCCGCTGACGATGTATGTGGTGGCGCTGTAATTCGCTGCGATTTCGTAGGAGAAGGATGCTGCGGGGTCACCTCCGTTGCAGATTCCCCCGTCGCTCTGTTCGCTGAACTCGCCCTCCGCGCCGGAAGGGTCGAGGGTCGCATCGACTGCGTCTCGCGTGGTCGGAGCACCCGCTTCGTCGTTGTCGTTGCATTGGACTGTCACATTGACGAAGGCAACTTGTTGTCCCTCATCCAGCATATCATCTGCCAGTTCATAGAAGGAATCGAGGGTTTCACCGTCGCTGAGGCTGGCGGTTTCCTCGAAGGTGAGAGTTGACTCTGTGAAGCTGACCTCCCACTCCCCCTTCGCCCCAGACGAGTTGCCCGAGGCTGTGTCCATACCCCCGGCCATGACCATGAACTATGCGGGGAAGATGATGGCGAACACTACTGTGACGACCCAAATGGTAATCGCTCGCTGCGAACCGAACAACTTCTCGGTCACGTCCATTCTCTCGTCCCATCAATGATGAGGCACTCCTTCGTTAAGAACATGACAGCGCGTGGCCTCACCTTTGAGAGAGCCATGTGAGCTGAACTCACTTCAATTCGGACGGCGTAAAGTGGCGAAGTCACTCCTCTTCGGCGGCGATGAGCCACTCATCTGGAGGCCACGCGGGGCGGTTGATGTCGGGCCACGCTCTCTTTGAGACATCTACGCCCTGTTTTCGGAAGAGCCGCGTCGAGCGGCCGAAGACCGGTAGAAGAAAGCCGATTGTCGAGCGCTCTCCGAAACTCCAACGCCAAGGGCATCGGGGAAGTCGAGCGGCCCATTCGGCGAACAACTGTCGCCACTCATCCTCAAGTTCGTTGGGGATTAGCCATTCGACGATGGTGAGGGCTCCGGCAGATCCTCTGACATGGCTGTAGGCTTCCATCGCCACCTCTGTGAGGGGGCCGGTTTCAAGGACCAGTCCGATGGTTCTGGAGCCTGATGCAATTGGCATGATGACGGCCCATCTGTCGACAAGTCTGCTACCTTGGATTCTGCGTGAACGCCAGCCAGCCTCTTGAGCCATCTCGCGCAGGGCGCGGACTGCTGCGGTCGGAGTGACGCAGGTCTCGACCTTGAGGTGGCGAGGGGGGAGCACGGCGGTCGCTCTCCTTCACCTCTCATATCGCTTGCTACACCGTCGTTGACTCCGTTCAGCCAACCAGTTTCCGTGCCATATCAAAATTAGAGCACATATCGAGCATTCACTCTACAACGCCCCGACTACGGGGCAAGCGCAATTCTTGATTCACAAGCGTTTGACTCAGCCGAACAGAGACCCGAGGCCCTCGAAGCTAGCGTCGTCCTCGTCATCCTCGGCGGGTGCCTCCTCAGCGGGGGCAGCAGCGTCCGAGGCTGCGGTGGCGTCGCCAGTGGGTGCGGCAGCGGGTGCAGCGACAGCAGCGCTCATCGCCTCTCCAATATCCACACCTTCAAGGCTCGCGACGAGCGCCTTGATGCGGGCGTCGTCCGAGGTTACGCCTGCGGATTTTAGGACCGCTCCGACGTTCTTCTCGTTGATCTCATTTTCAGCTGAGTGCAATAGCATTGCAGCGTATACATATTCCATTTTTCTTCACTTCCTTTCAACCAAATAGGTCACCGAGGCCGCCGAATTCGGCTTCCTCTTCTTCCTCCTTCTCGGGCTCATCCTCAGCCGCGGCCTCCTCTGGGGCTGCCTCGGCGGTGGGTGTAGCAGCGACCGTAGCCGCTGCTCCAAGCATGTCCGACAGTTCTTCGTCGAGCGCGGAGGAATCGAGTTGCCCTGCTAGGGCTAGGGCACGGGCGTTTGCCTGTGCGATGAACAGCGGGATGGTGCCGCTGTTTGTGATGCCGGCGTTTACGGCTAGGGAGAGGGCGTTGGCGACAGCCTGAGAGACTAGCGCCGAGTGGTCGATTCCCAACACCTCGGGAGGCATGACGACGCCATCTTGAATGGCGCCACAGAGGATGATTCCAATCTCAATCGGCTCGACACCCAACTTGTCGAGCATCAGACCGAGGTCGCCGGTCACCGCATCTCCCTTCTTGACCGCGGTGACGGTCTTCTGAATCATCACCTTCCCCTTGTCAATCTTGGCAGGAATTCCAACTGCTGACAACTCACCCACAATCGGGCCAGGTGCGAAGTCGGTCTGTCCAGCCTCGACGATGATGTCTTCAGGAGCGATGTCTCCCTCCTTCGCGGCTCTCCCCCGCCGGGTCTTCTCAAGTTCAGTAAAGAGTTGGATGGCGTTGAGTGAATTGGTGTGAACGAGAACAGGTTGAGTTGCGCCCGCGAAAATGGTTTCAAGATAATCTGAGTCGAGGCCCGTTTCAACCCAAGCTAGTCGCAACAGCGACTTCTTCGCCATCGTCATCGTCATCATTGAGCGCAGGTCATCACGCATGCCGAGCATTGCAGTCGCTGGAACACCGGCGACATCGACGATTGCGA
>CAZPJQ010000205.1:0-2655 GCA_964586945.1 uncultured Candidatus Poseidoniales archaeon | reverse complement strand
GGACTTGTTCCGAGTCAGTATGACTCAACTCGCTCGTGACCTCAAGTACCAACTAGAGCGACATCACAACAGGAAGCGGGAATTGAAGATCAACAGTTGCCTACGACCAGATGTTCTCACTTCGAAGATTATGCACGCCCTCGCAACCGGCAATTGGGTCGGTGGCCGAACTGGCGTCGCTCAACTTCTCGACCGAACCACCTACATCTCAGCCCTCTCGCATATGCGTAGAGTGACAAGCCCGTTAGTTCGCAGCCAGCCTCACTTTGAGGCGCGTGACCTGCACCCTACTCAGTGGGGCCGACTTTGCCCCAACGAGACCCCTGAGGGTCAGAATTGTGGACTTGTGAAGAACGCTGCGCAGATGATCGATGTATCCGAAGCGGTATCCGCACATGATGTCAAGGAACTCCTGAAGGAGGCCGGTGTCGAGGAGCCACAGGACTGGTCAGAAGGAACAAGAGTCCATGTGAATGGAGACCTATTCGGACTCCACAAGGATGCTCACCGACTGGTTGCTCACTTCAAGCGACGCCGCCGCAGCGGTCGAATTCGATCTGAGGTCAGCATCCGACATGATGCCTATAACCGTGATATTTTCATCAACACTGACAAAGGCAGAATCCTGAGGCCACTACTAGTTCTCGACAGAGGAAATCTGGTTCTCGCAACTGAGCACCTCGAAGCGCTCCGCAATCGAGAGATAACCTTCAGAGACCTCGTCAACCAAGGTGTTGTCGAGTGGATTGATGCAGAGGAGGAAGAAGACCTTCTTGTCGCACCCCGGGCATATAACCTACCCGCTGTATCTCCTCGGAACAAGCGACCGATGAACCCAGCCAACATCACTTGGCTGAACCTTGGCGAAGAAGGAATCGAGGTGGCCAAACTAAGAGTCAGAGTCCAAATGCAGAACGGCAAGTGGGTTACCGAGTCTTTCTCCCTGCCGCTCAACTACTACCAAGAAGACGCTGACAAGCTGCGCCGTAAGGAAAAGAAGAGCGGCGATGTTCTACTGTTCACGCACATCGAGATTGACCCGCAGTTGATTCTCGGAGTTTGCGCCAGCCTTGTGCCCTATCCCCAGCACACCTCGACACCCCGGGTCACTGGTGGCACAGCTATGGTGAAGCAGGCTCTAGGGCTTCCTTCAAGCAACAACCGACTCCGCCCAGATACTCGAATGCACGCTCTCGACTACCCTCAACGCTCGATGGTACAGACTCAGGCGATGGAGACGACCAATTTTGTTCAGCGGCCAGGTGGCCAGAACTTCATCGTCGCCATCATGAGCCATCACGGCTACAACATGCAAGACGCCATCATCATGAACCGCGCAAGTGTGGAGCGCGCTCTTGGCAGATCCAGCTTCGTGCGCACATACAACGCAGAGCGGAAGAGGTTCCCCGGCGGTCAGGAAGAGGAAATTGAGGTTCCCGGCACCGGTCAGGACGAGGTCAAGGGGCGAAAGGACAGCGCCGATTACTCTCACCTTGAGTTCGACGGACTACCTTACCCTGAAACCATGATCACCGGCAAGCACGATGAAGAGCAGACGGTTTTGGTCGGCAAGACTAGCCCGCCACGGTTCCTCGAAGAGGGCCATGGCGCCTTCATGATGGGTCAATACAGGCAGGAGTCGAGCATGAATGTCCGTCACGGCGAGTCAGGAAATGTCGACCACGTCTTCGTTACTGAGAGCCTCGATGCTGGACGGTTGGTTCGCATCACTCTAAGGCAACACCGCATCCCTGAGTTGGGTGACAAGTTCTCATCCCGCCACGGACAGAAGGGGGTCATCGGCCGCCTTGTCGATGCCGAGGACATGCCTTTCACTGTCGACGGAGTCGTTCCGGACCTACTCATCAACCCGCACGCGATTCCAAGCCGAATGACTGTCGCTCACATCCTCGAGATGATTGGTGGCAAGGTCGGTTCGATGGAGGGTCGCTTCATCGATGGAACCGCCTTCTCGGGAGAGAAGGAAGATTCGCTCCGCGAGGGCCTCCTGCGCAACGGCTTCGCTCACACAGGTCGTGAGAGGATGGTCAACGGAGAGACCGGTGAGGAGTACCCAGCCAACATCTTCGTCGGCTGCATCTATTACCAGAAGTTGCATCACATGGTGAGCAGCAAGATTCACGCCCGCAGCCGTGGAAGAGTGCAGATTCTGACCCGCCAGCCAACCGAGGGTCGCGCCCGACAGGGTGGACTGCGGTTTGGTGAGATGGAGCGTGACTGCTTGATTGCACACGGTGCGTCGATGGTCATCAAGGACAGGCTACACGACGAGTCGGACGGAGTCAAACTCGCAGTTTGCGCCCAGAGCGGCCATGTCGCCTTCTGGGACTACCGCAGGCGCTGCTATGTCAGCCCGATTCACGGAGAGAGCGCGGAGGTGCACATGGTGCAGACCTCCTACGCCTTCAAGTTGCTACTCGATGAGATGAAGTCGCTCGGTGTCGCTATGAGACTCGAGTTGGAGGACCAGAGGTGATCACATGAAGAAAATGGACCGTTCAAAGATTCCAAAGCGCATTTCGGCCATCAAGTTCGGCTTGATGTCCCCCAATGAGATCCGCCGCCTCAGTGCGGTCGAGGTCAAGACTGCTGACACCTACAAGGATGATGGACACGCCTTCAAACAGGGTCTGA
>CAZPJQ010000204.1:0-2700 GCA_964586945.1 uncultured Candidatus Poseidoniales archaeon | reverse complement strand
TCTCGATATCGACCTTACAGTCGCTGGCAACACCGTCGCTTCATGCTCACTCGGCTCGCCGGGTGAATCCAAGACCCTACTGGTGCAGACCAATGACAAGGCCAACCTCGCTGCAGAAATCTCGGCTGGTACCGCGATTTGGCGTCAGGGCGGAATCGAATATGTCCGAGCAGTCTTGACTTTGACCGCTGACGGTGGCGGGGTGAGAATCGGTGGACTCGCCATCCCACACCAACCAACTGAGTCATTTTCATACAGTTCACACGACGACTTCGTGATGGCCTTGAACAGCGTCGCCTCCACTCTTCAGTCTCAGAGCGGCTGGGTACGGATTCCAATCACCATGTCCTGGGAGTTACCCGGCGCGATGGAGGTGACGCTCACAGAGTTGGAATCTGACGCGGCACTCGACATTCGCTTGGGTAACACCTCAAATCTCAGCAGTACTCTCTCCCCATCGTGGCAGTGGTTTGAGGTCGGTCACAACATCACCGTCGTCAATGGGGGATTGACCGCCCTGCAATACGACCTCGTCGGCACACACAATGCGGTCACCTACACTGTCAGCCTCGAACCGGGGGTCACCGAAGGTGTCCTAATGGGCGACAGCGATGCCATCGTCCTGCCGGAGAGTTTCCACACCGGGACCTCCCCATCGGGCGGTGGAGGTGGTGGTGGTGCTTTCCCCGGAGTAAGCGGTGACCTCTACCCGATTCTCAAATTTTCACTGAACGCCTCTTGGGAGGATGAGGAGGAAATCCGCCTCCACCCGCGTGGTATCATGTTTGACGGACTGGTCAGTCTTCCCTCGACCTACATCTTCGGTATCGGGCCAACCCAAGGGGTAGAAAATGACATTCTTGTCAGAGACTGGAGAGTGCTCAATGATCAAGGCGAGGAAATTGCTCCAGAGACCTCCTACCTCAAGGCGGAATCCAACATCACGGTAGAAGTTGAGATTGGATTCGAAGATTTGGCCGGTGAGTACGCGCCACGGACGGGCGAGGTCGAAGTTCGTTTGTTGGAGAACGAAGTCATCAGGATGCAGACGACCGATTTGGTGCAAGGGTTGGCGACATTCCACACACAGACACCGATGAGCACGGGGAATGTGACCTATGCGGTCGAGATAGTGCCGCTCTACGGTGGCGCTGATGTGACCGGGAGCATCCTCTCCCGTTCGTTTGAGATCGATTCAGTGGCTCCCCAAGTAATCAATCAGAGCGTTTACAGACACGACCATCTCGAACCCTCGATTACACAGACATTGGTTTTCGAACTGTTCGACAGACCGGTCCTTCCGACCAACGTCGAGTTGATGCTCTGGCGTGAGTGGCAGGACGACAGCGACGGTGACGGGGCTGTAGATGCGGGAGAGTTCGTGGCAGAGCAGTTGACTCTACCCTCGAACATGAGCAGAGCCCGTGGCAATTACAGCTTCGTTTTCGACGACACCTATGGTCTTGAGGGGGACTTGGTGGCGGGCTACTTGAGCGGCGCAGACCAGGCTGGTAACCTCATCGTGGATGGCGGTTCCGGCGAGCCGGGTGACCAGTTGTTCGTCTACCAGTTGAAGGCCGATGAAGCGCCTTTAGTCTCACGAATAGGAACTTCTTGGGATGATGGAGTTCGCAGTTGGCTGCACCCGACCACAACCTACGGAATCACCATTCCATTCAGCGAGGCAAATGGATTCTCAGACCTCGATTCGGTCCACTTGAACCTAGCAGGAAACTCGATTGTTGACCAGTTGCCGGTGGTTTGGGATGCTAGTGATGGCCGCTGTACGAGCACCTCGACAAATCTCCAACTTGTCAGTTGCGATGTATACCCCGCAGAAGGCGACCTCGACCCATTCACAGTCGACATGGAGTTGCGCTTGTCCTTCAAGTTGGAGTGGACTCTTCCAGATGAAGACGACTTGAGGAGAGAGCCGGACATCGAGGTTCTCGACCGAGCCGGCCAAGGTGACTGGCTAGCGCTGCCCGAACTGCGTTGGCGCTTCTCGACAGAACTCAGGATTGAGTCGGAAGCGCTCACCCTTGAGTTGGAGCAGGGGACTCTGTCAGCGGATGGCGCTTGGGTTGCGCCTGGCAGTGATGTCAAGATTTCAGGCCGAGTCGCATTCGTACCGACGGGCGACATTCCCGAGGACGAACTCAAAGTTGCAATTCTTCTGTCTGGAACCAGAACGACGGTCAGGACCGAAAATGGTTGGTGGGAGGCTGATTTGCGAGCACCGGTTGAATCCGGACCGCCGATTCCGCTAACATTTGAGTTGACGGATCTACCCCCCCAAGCGAGAGATGTCACCGATTCTGGTACCAGTGTGCTCTATCTGACGGTTGATGGAACACCTCCGACCCCGGTCGATGTGGTCGGGCCGCGCCTGAGCAACGAAATTCCGGTTAACAGCCTCGGTTCTCTGACGGTTGAATTACATGTCAAAGAGTTGGAACAACTTGACATCAATTCCCTTCAACTTCATTGGCGGGTGGTTCGAGGTCAAAGCCCACTAGGTCATGATATTGCCTCGGGCAGCAGCGCAGTCACGCTTCCGGGCCACAACGCGGCCGGCTCGGAAATTCCGGTCAGAGCAACACTGGACATCAATTCAGAAGTCCCAGCACCCTTCCTCACGGAGTCACTTTCGCTACATATTTGGCTCACAGGGGTGGACATGGTAGGGCACGAAATGGT
>CAZPJQ010000203.1:0-2709 GCA_964586945.1 uncultured Candidatus Poseidoniales archaeon | reverse complement strand
CACCCTTACGACAATTCCGATGTGATTGCAGGTCAAGGCACGGCTGCGCTCGAACTGTTCGGAGAGGCTGATGCATTGGACGCTCTAATCACCCCCATAGGGGGTGGGGGCCTGTTGGCTGGCTCATGCATAGCCGCCCGTGCCACCCAACCAAACTGCCGACTTTTCGGGGCTGAGCCGATTGGTGCGGACGATGCCGCTCGCTCGCTGGCCGCTGGCGAACTGATTCCCCAAACCGGCCCGAACACCATCTGTGACGGACTGTTGACGAGCCTCGGCGAGTTGACCTGGCCTATTCTGCGTGACCATCTGGAATCGATTGTGACCGTCACTGACGATGAGGTCGTGGAAGCGATGCGCCTCCTGCACCAGCATCTCGACATGATTGTGGAGCCGAGCGGTGCCATTCCACTCGCTGCGGTGTTGTCTGACCAGTTCAAAGCGCTAAACGGGATTGAGCGAGTGGGACTCATCCTGTCCGGGGGCAACATAGACCCTCGCAAACTGCCCTTCAGGAGGTGAAAAGATGGATGAACTATCTCTCGAAGACTGGCTACAACAGGTGTTGGCAGAGGAGATTGATGTCCGCCCACCCAAGCGAAGTCCGGAGCTTGAGAGGAAGTACATCGAGAAGTGCGCCAAAGTTGTGCTGTACGGCGAAAAGCGGCCTGCCGCGTACTGCGAACTGCGCCGTTGTGGAGGACAATTGGAACTCTGCTCCGTGATTGTCGATGAGGATAAGCGGGGAATCGGGCTCTCTCACGAGTTGGTCAGGCTCGCCCTCGCCCGCGCTGCGGGGGACCCGATAGTTTCCGGCCAGCCACTCGACGAGCACAAACCGCCACTCGTCTTCGCCTTCACACGCTCAGCCGCCCTTGCCAGATCGCTGACAAAGGCAGGTTTTGAGATTCGTCCCGCCCGCCGACGAGGGAGCAGACTCTTCCTCTTTCGAAGCGCCTCGGCAAACCTCCCCCTCCGAGTGCAACTCGGCCTAGCCTGGGAGCGTTCGATACGCACCCTCACGATGCTCACTAGGGATAGGCGAAAGGCGAGAGGACAGATTGGTCATCTGGCAGAATACCACCTCTTCACCCGAACTCCGGGTGCCCCCGCACCACAAGTTGAGCCGCTGACCACAGATGGGGTCGTTGCTCTAGGAATGAATGTCGTGCGAGTCACGGATGACGACCTGAAACCCAAGAGAGCCACGACCGACGAGACCGTTGCCTGGGACGAAGGCGAGTGAGATGGAGCACAGGAGGGGATTTGAACCCCTGTAAAATGGATTTGCAGTCCATCGCGTAACCGGGCTTTGCTACCTGTGCTTCGGCAAGGCGTCCCACATAGGTATACTATTTCAACGCAAGCAATCCCACGAATTTCATTGTTAAGATACCGAGATGGGGAGCGGCAGGTTCTTTCAAGCCGGCCGGATACACGAAGCACCCACCTTCGACCAGTGGAACCATCTTGGAGTGATTAGGATGCCTGAAGTTCCCGACCGTTTCACAACGCTTCCTGGTGGCTTCAAATCGTTTCTCGCGCCCGCACCTGAGGGAGTTATTCGATGGACTGTGGGTGAGCCGGGCTTCGACACTCCGCAGCCGATCGTTGAAGCGGCCATCGCCGCACTCAACGCTGGTCAGACCAAGTACACCCGCCCAGAAGGCACTATCGAACTATGCCGCGCCTCCGCCAACCGACTCCGGACCAACTACGGAATCCCCGCAACCCCAGAAACTGTCATCATCACACCCGGCGCAAAACAGGCGCTGCTCTACTCGATGATGGTAACTGCGTCACCGGGCGACGAAGTTCTGCTCCTCGCCCCCGCATGGCCCTCGTACGACATCCAATGCAGACTTCTCGGGCTGGTCCCGGTACATGTGCCGGTGAGGTCTGACGCCTTCCATCCCGACTTTGAGGCTCTTGAGGCAGCGGTGACTGGGAAGACACGGGCATTGGTCATCAACTCCCCGAACAATCCGACCGGGGCGGTCTACACGCCTGACGAAATCCAGAGACTTCTTGACTTCGCAACTCGCCACGACCTCTGGCTGGTCTCCGACGAAATCTACGCCCGCCTGAACTGGACGGACTGGGACCACATCTCCCCTGCAAGTCTTCCCGGAGGTGCCGAGCGCACGATTGTGGTGACTGGATGGTCGAAGTCGTTCGCCATGACCGGCTGGCGGCTCGGCGTGGTGTGGGGTCCTCCCGCCGTGATTGAGGCGATGGGGAAACTACAGGCAAACGCCTGCAGTCATGTCCCTACCTTCCTGATGGATGCGGCGCTCGCTGCACTGGCACCGGAGATTGATGAAGCAGTGGCTGGATTCAATCAGGCCTATGTCGCTCGACGGGCCAAGTTGATGGCTGGGATTGGTGCAATTCCGAGTCTCAGAATGGCTGAGCCGGAGGGTGCCTTCTACGGCTTCGTCGACATCACCGCGACTGGAATGGATTCGCGAACATTCGCAACGAGATGTTTGGACGAGGCGCGGGTCCAACTGATTCCCGGTGGGCTTCTTCCGGGTGGTGAGGGTTACATCCGAATCTCATACGCCTGTGACGAGGAGTCCATCGACGAAGGGCTTCGACGGCTCACTGAATGGTTGAACTCGCTCGATTAATGAAGTCACGAGCCCGCCTATTCAGACGCCTATCAGTTGGCGCGCTACCTCGTCGGCAGGGACTTCGAAGCCCTTT
>CAZPJQ010000202.1:0-2760 GCA_964586945.1 uncultured Candidatus Poseidoniales archaeon | reverse complement strand
GCAGACAGGCGGCGGAGCTCGGCTTCAACGCGCTCTCGACATCACCACTATCCCAGACGAACACTCCGCCTCGAACGAGGGAGTTGGCGAACTGGGCGGCGAGGTCATCAAGAGCTCTAACAGGTACGAGGTGCAGCGTTGAGGAAGATATGATGACATCAGCCTTGCGACCACCCAACATCTCGTCGAGTTCCCGGAACACCGTGTCTCCCGACTCGTTTTGAGAGATAGATAACTCGAAGTGGACATCGTCACGCTCACCAAGAATTTCCCGCGCTTTGCCAAACCAAGACTCCAGTGGGTCCACAAGCACCAATTCAATCGTAATCCCCCGCTCATCGAGGACTCTCAGCAACTCGATGGCCGAGCCTCCGGTTCCAGCGCCATAGTCGACGACAAGTGAACCCTCTCTGATGTGAGGTAGTGCGAGGTCGAGGAGGTGCTGCACCGAGTCCCGATGCCAACCAGCGGGGCGATTGGTGTCCCCCTCGAGGTAGAGGGCGCGGTGATACAACTCGCCGTCAGCGATTTCAAAATCACTCAATCCCGACGGTTCCCAGCCACTCGCCATAAGGCCCCCCGTACACTGGGAGATGGAGGTGGCTATGACTCCGACGCCGCTTCGATGTCGGAAAAATCAATCCAAATATCACCAAATCCGGTTCAACGGAATGAACCGGATAAATATTGTCGGCTCCGCACTAGCCATCCTCGACAACCGTGCCTCTGCCCCGCCGCGCGATGAAAAGCACGGCCAAGCCGAGAAGCCCCACCACAAACAAGGCGGCCAGCACAGGTAGTAGAACGGCGAGTAGAGTACAGACCACACAGGCGCCCGCCTCGGCCGTCGAGACGAGTGGGTTAGCAAGTCCGCCCGTTGTTGCGGTCGACACCGCGCGGGTGGCGACCGTTCCGAGTTGAATCGTCCCTGCGGTTCCACCACCAGCGACGATAGCCAGAATCCACTGTAATGTAGGATCCATCCCATCGAGACTCGCTGAAGTGACGAGAATGCCGGCGACTATCGCTGAAGGCGTTGTGATGGTGTCGAGGAGATTGTCGAGCCAGGGGATGTAGTATGCCCCGATTTCGAGAATCGTTGCCAGCGCAAAGACCGCAAGCGCCCATGTCTCTCCGATCCACGCCCAAGAGTCACCCAACTCCATCAAGCCGGCACGAGACCCGATACCCATAGCAAGGGGTGGAATGAATACTCGAAAACCACAGGCGGCCGAGAGGCCAAGCCCAAGACTCAGGGCGACGATTCCACTCCAAATGTCCATCTCACCCCTCCGTATTCTCAACTACCCAGCCAGCGTAACCCTCGCTCGCTTGATGAATTCGATGGATAATCTGCGGTTCTTCGTATGGGTGTGATTCTGAGATTGCTGACAACAGTTCCCCTAGTCGGGAAACGGTCGTCTTGAATTCCAGTTTCCACTCCTCCTCTACGCATTTCTCTCCTTTCCACAGATATGTTGAATGGGTTCTGCTTCGATGTACGCAGGCGGCCAGTCGGCCATTCACGAACGGTCCGACGAACGCCCCTACCTCCTCTTCGCTCAAACTTCCCGGAAGGGTCGTGGTAACCACAACCACCTCTTCGACCATGGTTGGCGGAGGGCGGGCTAGCGCATCAATCTGCGGCTTGAAGGAGATGAGTATAGAGGGAACGATTGAAGGCCGGAGCCGGCCCGAATGCATCCTGCGGGGTGAGCAATGTGTCAGAGGCGTGGTCAAAGCCCATCGATGGTGGTCCTGTTCCAGAGTCTGAAACTCCGTTCGATGTCATAGTGGTGGGGGGGGGTCCGGGCGGTTCGTCAGCCGCCTCATTCGCTGCCATGGAAGGTCACAAGGTACTGCTGCTGGAGCGGGCGGTCTACCCGAGAGACAAGACATGCGGAGACGCCGTTGGTGGCTCGGCGATGCGAATCGTGACCGAACTGGGAGTTCGTCCAATGATAGAGAAAACACCCCTATTCAGAGTCGACTCAATCATATTTTCAGGGCCGGGCAAGAATACCACTGTGAAAATCAAACTTCCTCCTGATCAGGTCGAAGACCGGACCGCCGGATATTCTCTGCCCCGATTACAGTTCGACTATATGCTCTTCAAGCGGGCTACTGAGTTGGTCCTAGAGAACGGCGGCTCTGTCATCCAAGACTTCAACGTGAAGGAAGTTCACGCCGAGGGAGAAGGGGATGAAGAACGGATAGTCGGCGTAACCGGAATCATTGGTGGGAATCGCAGCGGCAACGACCCCTTGACCTTCCACGCTCCCCTAACCGTCGGGGCTGGCGGATTCAACTGCCCTGTCGCAAGAACTGTGGTCGAAACATGTCATGGAGAAGTATTTCGGTCTAAAAAAGAGGACCAACATTGGATCGCAGCTTATCGTGAATATCACACATTCAAATCCGGTGAAATCGGGCCGATAGAGATTCATTTTTTAGGTGGCAAACTCGCCAACGCCTACTTCTGGATATTCCCAATCTCGGATAAAATCGCGAATGTCGGATGCGGTTGTGTCATCAATGACATGAAAAAGATGGACATAAAGTTGAGGGAACTCCAGGCGTGGTGCATCAACGAGAGTGAGCAATTCTCCGAGAGGTTCGCCAACAGCGAGATGATTGAAGGTTCCGACAAGGGTGCCCTGATTCCATGTGGCTCTCCTCGCAATAACGCCCCTAGTTATCAACCACGCAGATTTGCCATGGCTGGGGCCGCTTGTGTTGGAGATGCAAGTTCATGGGTTG
>CAZPJQ010000201.1:0-2800 GCA_964586945.1 uncultured Candidatus Poseidoniales archaeon | reverse complement strand
ACCCGTCCACCGTCGAGCAGTACCACATTACTCACATGGTAAAACAGGGTACCCCCTAGTTCAGCCTCAGTTGTCAATGTTGTAGTGCAGCCCGACATTTCCCTTGCGAGCCTTGGAAGCTGCGATTACTAGTCGGCCAAGCAGCACCATGTTGCGAAGTTCTACAAGTTCGGTCGACGGAAGGCAGCGTTGCCAGATGCGGTCTACCTCGTCGTCGAGAAGCGCCAGCCTCCGCTCGGCCCGGCTCAGCCGCCAGTCGCTCTTCACCAATCCGACATCGTCACTCATAGTCGAGCGAAGTTCCTGCCGGTCGTGGACCAGAGGAGCGTGTTCCTCCAAGTCAGCCAGCCCTTCGGCTCGCCAGTCCGGAAGAGTGCTGGTTTCCCCTCGCGCGGCGGGCCCCTCACCCGCCAACCATTCGATGACCCTCTGACCCGCCCGGTTGGAGAAGACGACCGCCTCAAGTAGCGAGTTGCTAGCAAGTCTGTTCGCACCGTGGAGTCCTGTACAGGCAGCCTCACCGATTGCGTAGAGCCCGTCAATCGAGCGCCCGTTCCTAGTCGAGAATGTGGGGTCATCAACTGCCAGGTCCCGCTGCCAGACCTCTCCCCACTCGTTGACTGCCAGGCCGCCCACGATGTAGTGCGCCGCCGGAGCCACGGGAATCGGGTCGCGACCGAATACGAGGTGGTGTTTCCCGATTCTCTTCGCTATGGTCGGGAACCTCTCCGCCAACTCCTCGCCATCGAGGTGCTCGGTCACCAACAGAACATGTGATTCGCCACTCCGCTTCATCTCGGCATCAGCAGCCCGGGCAACGACATCCCGCGTGGCGAGGCTGCCTCTAGGGTCAGCATCTCGCATGAAGGAAAACTCAGCCGGGTCGGCGGCAGAATCAGTCTCGCGGGCAGTTTGCCATTCCTTCCACCCATCAGCAGTCATCAGAACCGCTCCGTCGCCTCGTACCGCCTCAGTGATCAGAAACGGTCGCTCTCCACTCAGGGCGAGTGCAGTCGGGTGGAATTGGACGAACTCCAGGTCGCGCACCGCAGCGCCGGCGCGAACCGCAATTGCGATGCCGTCGCCGGTCGCAACTGCAGGATTCGTGGTAAGACGCCAAAGTTGCCCAGCACCGCCAGTGGCGAGTAGAACGGCTCGGCTTGGGAGGGTGAAGACCTTGCCATCATCACCGAGGCACCAAAGCCCTACTACCCCCCTTTCGTCAGAGTGCCTGTCAGCCAGAATCAGGTCGAGTGCGAGGCAGTCTTCGTGGATTGTCACATCCGGTGAGGCGCGGCAGCCATCGATTAGAGCCCTCTCGATTTCAGCTCCAGTCGCATCCTTTGAATGGAGGATTCTGCGCTGCTCGTGGCCCCCTTCCATCACCAGGTCGTACTCACCGTCGCTCGCTCGGTCGAATCGGACTCCCTCCGATATGAGGTCGTCAATTCGGGCACTCGCCTCGTTGACCACCATCCTGACGATTTCTTCGTCGCAGATGCCACCACCCGCCGACAGGGTGTCGAGCACATGGCCCTCCAGTGCCTCCAAATCGGTCGAGTCGAGAACCCCCGCAATGCCACCCTGCGCCCAGTTGGTCGAGGAGTCGGCAAGTCTCCGTTTGGTCACCAATGCGACCTTCAGCCCTGCCCGTGCACATTTGAGCGTAACAAAGAGTCCGGCGATGCCGGAGCCAACGATGGTGACATCGGTCATCAGACTCACTCGGGAGCCGTCGCTCCACCCCGTTTGCATTGAAGGTTACGCCACCGTCTCGCGCCCTTCCGGGAAGCCCTTGAGCGCCTGTATCTACTTCCATCCCTACGCAACCGCTATCAGTCTCCGGGGAGGGCCTGTGAACGATGTCGAAGGTGCGGCCGCTGCTATTCGCAGTCCTCGGTGTCCTGCTGCTCGCGTTCGTTCTCTACAATGTGGAGGTCGGTCTTTACTACTTCCAGTACCCCGGAGAAATCGTACACTACAAGTTGAATCTCACGGAACTAGTGTCGGGGAACTGCGGTAGAGAGCAGATAAATGACGACTTGAGAGACTACCGTGAGAGCGCTTGCACCTCGCCGTTGGGCACCTATCATCTGACAGACCTCATACTGGCAGGTTTAGGGCTGGTATGCTCTCTCGCAGCACCAGTCATGGCACTCCGGCAGTCAGGTCGTCTCCGCGTCAGCCGCTCGACGGCAGCCAATCTCGCCCGTCTCAGGATGCTTTTGGGACTCTCTCTCATACTCTTCGCAGCCGCAGATTTCCTTGGATTTTTGAACGCAGATGGACAACCGCTCGATTGGTCAGAGATTATCGGGATGGAAGTGCCTGGGTTCCTCATCGACATTATTCTGTTATCTGCAGGAATAAGAATTCTGCGAAAGGCGCTGAAAGCGCTGAAGCGCGCCACCAACAAGGCGGACAGGTATGCCGAGCCCTGGGAAACGGCCGGGGCAGGGGGATTCAAGGGTTCACTCGAGAAGAGGGGAAGTTCTGGGCCGATGACCGTGGGGGACCTCAGGTCTGCACTACAACTAGACGAATACGAGGACATTTTCCAAGTCGGCACCAGCAGCACCCAAGAGGAGATGAAAGTCGGCAGGCTCTGTCACTATTGCAACGGCCAAGGGTGTGGCCAATGTGGTGGAATCGGCGAAACCTTCTGAGAAAACCTAACTAGGTGTAGTCAGAAATGGCTGTTCACTTTCACATGTGATCCTTGCCGAAGAGCCTTGAAGCCGAATTACTCACTCTCAGCGAAACGCATCGGCCAGCGGGCGGTCTATGGAACGCTTGACGG
>CAZPJQ010000200.1:851-2800 GCA_964586945.1 uncultured Candidatus Poseidoniales archaeon | reverse complement strand
GCCTCGCGGCTTGACTCCCACTTCAGACTCCTGCGATTTCCGAAGGTCGGTACCTGCAAATCAATGAATTTGTCAGCACCCAAATACTCTACCAGCGAGCCGTGTGGAATCATGATGACATTTCGCTCTCGAAACCATTCTGCTCTGTCCAGCATCTCCTTGTAATCATCGAGGATTAACCACTCATCGGGCTCGGCGCCGGGGAACGCCTTGTAGATCTTGCGACGGTCCTCGCCAACTGCAATTCCGAGAGTTCGGAAGCCCTCGGCGCGAGCGCCATGGATGATTTGGAGAGAGGAGTGGGAAGCCACGACGCCAATCGTGATTTCGTCGCGGTCGTAGTCCGCGAGCAAAGAAGAGAGTCGTCCGGAGTTGTCGGCCATTAGGAACGGCTGATGGGTCCACTAAATGAGCATGACGGGTGGTCTTTCTTCACAGAGTGGGTCCGGGGGAGATTCGTTAAGCGTCAGGGCGGCTCGACGGGGCATGGGCGGAGTCGGAAGCGGTGGAGAAAATCGAACCTATGCGGACTATCTCAATCTGCACGAGTTGCTCTCTTTGCAGGGTGACGAGTCGCTGACCAACGACGAACTGCACTTCGTAATCGTCCACCAGTCGTTTGAGTTGTGGTTCAAACTCATCATCTCCGAGTTGAGAGCGGTACGAGACATTCTAAACCAGTCTCTAGTTCCCGAAGCCGATATTCCAAAGGCGGTCCACCACATGGAGCGGGTGACCGAAATCTTCCGCCTGATGGCCAACCAATGGAAGGTCATGGAGACTCTAACTCCCCAAGACTTCCTCGCCTTCCGTGATGGGCTTGGCACTGCCTCGGGCTTCGAATCGTTCCAGATGAGGGAGTTGGAGATCATCCTCGGTTTGGATGATGCCGACCGGGTCTCAGAAATGGACCCGCTAGCCCACTTCCGCAAGTTGGCCCAGGGTTCAGAGCGCGACAAGGGGATTCTGGCCCAGCTGGAGGGCGCCGCCGAGGCAACCTCTCTCGCCGCGGCTGTCAACCGCTGGCTGCTCAGGACTCCGATTCAAGGTTCGATGGTTGGCGACACAGGTGACGAGCAGGTGGTTCAGGAGTTCATCGAGGAGTATCTCGCCGGCCAAGATTCGCTTTCAGAGGCTGCGTTGGCTCGACTCCGAGAGCAGGGCGTGCAGGACATGTCGGCCGTCGAGGAGCGCTTTACCATCGCTGCTGAGGCCGCCAGAGACTACCTGATGCCGGATGGTGTGGTGAACAGGGCTCGAGCCGGACTGCTGTTCATCGAGTCGTACAGGGAGTTGCCACTTCTCGCTTGGCCGAGGACTCTCATCGATGCGGTGGTCGCGTTGGAGGAGGCTATGCTGCTGTGGCGCACTTCCCACGCTCGAATGGTCGAGCGCATCATCGGCAGACGTATCGGGACTGGCGGCTCATCGGGTGTGGACTACCTCGACATGACGACGCGATATCGCATCTTTGTCGACCTCTGGGCGGTTCGTACGCTGCTCATGAAGGAGGAGGCGCTTCCCAATTTGCGCCAACCTCACTTCTATGGCTTCGCGGGCGAGTCTTGAAAGAGGGGGGGCTAAACCCTCGCCTCAATGGCTGAGCCGGTCATCTGTGCTGTCGCCCGTACTCCGGTCGGGAAATTCCGCGGCGTCCTGCGCTCTCACTCAGCCTCACAACTCGGTGCGGTCGCGGTCATGGAACTGCTCCAACGGGCTGGGATAGAGCCAGACTCCGACACGGTTGAGGAACTCATCTTCGGCCAGGTTCTACAGGCTGGCGCCGGTCAGGCGCCCGCTAGACAAGTCGCCATCTTCGCGGGTCTCCCCTATACGACTCCCTGCCTGACGGTGAACAAGGTCTGCGGCTCAAGTCTGAAGGCGGCGATGATCGCCGCATCAGCGATTCGCGCCGGCGAATACGAGGTGGTAGTCGCCGGCGGCATGGA
>CAZPJQ010000200.1:0-841 GCA_964586945.1 uncultured Candidatus Poseidoniales archaeon | reverse complement strand
TTTTTAAAATTTGAAAGTATTACCGAACAAGAGATGGAATCAATGTCAAACGCCCCACATTTCGCCCAAAAGACGGGGCGGGACGAATACGACGAGATGCAGAGCATCTTGCTGCACGACGGTCTCTGGGACGCCTACAACGACGAGCACATGGGCATCACGGGCGAGAACGTCGCTTGCGAATTTGACATCTCAAGAGAGGAGTCCGACGCGTTTTCCGCTCGCTCACACAGGTTGGCCGACCAGGCATGGGAGGCTGGTTGGATGGAATGGGAGGCTTTTCCGTTGGAAGGGGTCGACCGTGATGGCAACGAAGTCATAGTCACGAAGGATGAGGGAATACGGGCTGGCACCGACGCAGATGAACTTGCGGAACTCTCTCCTGTCTTCCAAGAGGACGGTCAGGTCACGGCCGGCAATGCGAGCCAACTCTCCGACGGGGCTTCGGCTGTTCTGGTGGCTTCCCGAGAGCGGGCCGAGAAGGAAGGGTGGCCCATTCTTGCGCGGATTGTCGACCAGACGACGAGTGGCGTCGAACCGGAAAGGGTGATGGTGGCACCGATTCCTGCTGTCGAGACCCTGCTTGAGCGCAACGGGCTGACCATTGACGACATCGATTTCGTCGAACACAACGAGGCGTTCGCATCCGCTTCATGCGCGGTGGCCAAGCAGTTGGGAATCGCAGATGAGAAATTCAATCCTCATGGCGGTGCGGTGGCAATCGGCCATCCACTGGGTGCGACGGGTACAAGATTGCTGATGACGCTGATTAACGCCCTGCAGCGAAATGGTGGCGGCAGGGGAATTGCAACGATTTGTCTCGGCGGTGGAAATGCTGTGG
>CAZPJQ010000199.1:0-2829 GCA_964586945.1 uncultured Candidatus Poseidoniales archaeon | reverse complement strand
AAGAGGACCGAACCACCCTTCTCAAGTGCCAGGCTTGCGGTGCAACCCGCCCAGTGAAACTGTAATCACTCCGCCCATTCTTGCTGGAAATCCAGCATACCCGCCGCCTTTTCGGCTTCGGCAACTGACATTCGCACGGCCATCACGGTGTCCGGAGTGACGGAGATGCTGGTGATTCCACAGTCTACGAGGAACGCTGGGAACTCTTCTGGATGGTCGGAAGGTGCCTGACCGCAGATTCCGATTTCGAGGCCGGCGTTAGTGAACTTCTCGACCGCATGCCGAATCATCGTCTTCACCGCGGGTGAACGAGCGTCGACTGGGTGTTGGTAGCCCTCAAGGTCGTCCCTTGAGACTGCGTAAACCGTCTGCACAAGGTCGTTTGAGCCGATTGAACCGCCTTGCAGTTCCATCTTCTCGATGAAGCTCTCGGCGTCGATGACATTGGAAGGCAACTCGACCATCACGAAGAGTGGAACTCCGTCGGCCGAACTGACCTTCTTCTCGACCAGCAGTTGAATGACCGCCTCACCCTCCTCGGGTGAGCGGCAGAAGGGCACCATCAGTTGCAGATTGTCGAGTCCGAAATCGTGGAAGACAGATGCCATCGCGTCAAGTTCCATCTCAAATGCTGGTTTGAAAACAGGGTCGAGATAGCGAGACGCACCTCGCCATGCAATCATCGGATTCTCCTCCTTCGGCTCGAATATCCTCCCTCCGAGCAACTCTCGATACTCGTTTGACTTGAAGTCGGAAAGCCGTACGAGAACCGGGCGTGGGTGGAACGCCGCACAGATTAGGCCGACCCCTTCGCGCAATTTGTCGATGAACAGCCCCCGTTTGTCCTCATAGTCCCAAGCGCGCCTCGCAACCTCTTCGACTGCCTGTCGAGCCACCGATTCATCCTCTCTTTCGAGCGCTTCAGTGTAAGGCGCCAGTTCCTGACTGATTTCACCGGTTTCGAGATATTGTTTGAGTGCCTCGTGGTGGACGAACGCCAACGGGTGGATGCAGACCTCCGATGAGAGCACAAACTCGATTCTGGCCAGTCCAACTCCATCAACCGGTAGTTGGGAATCGGTCAAGGACTTCGTCGGGAATCCGACATTGAGTTTGATTTTGGTCTGTAGGTGAAGGTCTGTGTCGACTTCGATCTCTTCGATTTCAAATGGATGGATTCCCTCGTAGATGTATCCGTCATCCCCCTCTGCACAACTTCCAGTGACTGGAGTCAGAGTCTCCAACTCCATCGCCTGCGCGCAGCCGACAATCGCCGGAATACCAAATTCGCGCGCGATGATGGCGGCGTGTGACGTCCGACCACCTTTCCGGGTGACAATCATCGAGGCCTGCTTCATGAGTGGCTCCCAATCCGGAGTCGTCATCTCGGTGACCAGGACATCACCCGGCTCGAAGACCCGCTGCTCGAAGGGGATTTCCTCTAACCGAACACCCTCGGCTACTCTCTTCCGCATCGCCCTCTTTCTGTCGAGGACCTCGCCATACGAACGGTAAGTTCTGACTCGACCGGTGCCAATTCGCTTGCCGACCGCTTGCCCGGTCGCGAGCACCTTGCCGGTGCGCTTGAGCTGCTCGACCAGAGCCGGCTCCATGAGATAGAGTTCCAACTTCGCTTCGTCGGCGCGGGCGTACACGGTTTCCGGCCTCGCCTGAACGATGAACAACTCGCCCGAGTTTCCGTCCTTTGCCCATTCGATGTCCATCGGATGGCCGTAGTGCTCCTCGATTGCAAGCGCCATCAAGGCCAATTCTCGACACTCTTGGTTGGTTAGCGACCAGGCTCGCCTGTCGCTGAGGGAGACCTCTTGTGTCGTCACTTCGTGAACTCCATCGTCAGCGTAGACCATCCGCTGATCCTTGCTGCCGAGTACCCTGTGGACGATTGCGAAGTTGCCCCGCCTGAGCCCCTCCTTCCAGACCGTGAAGGTGTCAGGAGTAACACTCCCTTGAACAATCAGCTCACCAAGTCCGTATGAGGAAGCGATGTGGATGACGCCGCGGTGGCCCGAATCGGGGTCGATGGTGAACATAACACCTGAAGCCGCCTTGTCAGAGCGAACCATCTTCATGACGACCACGGAAAGCGCAGAATCGAGAGGATTCATCCCTTTCTCCAACTGGTAGCCAATCGCCCGTTCTGTGAACAGGCTCGCAACGCACTGCCGCCATTGACGAATCACCGCGCGCTCGCCGCTGACATTGAGATATGACTCATACTGGCCGGCAAACGACGCATCCTCTGAGTCCTCGGTGGTCGCAGAGGAGCGGACCGCCACATCGACACCCTGTCCATACTCTTCGCACAATTCGCCATACGCGCCAATGATGGCTTGACGAACCACCTCTGGCACCGGTGTTTGCCGAACTAGCGCCCGCGCCAACTTCGCCCTCCCGTGCAGGTCGA
This sequence comes from uncultured Candidatus Poseidoniales archaeon, assembly GCA_964586945.1. Classification (GTDB taxonomy): domain Archaea; phylum Thermoplasmatota; class Poseidoniia; order Poseidoniales; family Thalassarchaeaceae; genus MGIIb-Q1. The sequence continues at coordinate 404 of CAZPJQ010000199.1, read as the reverse complement.
GGTGGTCTGAGACATCAGCGCCGGCGAGCACTAGTCTCAGGGCGCTGAGAAGAGTCTTGCATTGCAATGCCTGCTCACGGATTTCGTCTGTTCCGTCAGGTTCTACCACATTGTCCCAATCGGAGTCGGGAACTTCAGAGCTGACGAAGGTCTGGTAGGCATCTGTCGTGACATTGAAACCGTTCGGGATTCGGACCCCTGAATTCGTCAGATTTCGGTGCATCTCTCCAAGAGATGCTCCCTTCCCACCGACTGAGTCAGCATCTTCCATGCTCACTTCGTCGAACCACTTCACCAGTTTGCACTCGACCATTCCCCGATACCCCCGCGAACTAGGCTCGCGAGTGTCCGCGGTTCTCGGAAGTTCATAATCGTGGGGTAGTGCAAAAATGAAACCGCAGCGG
>CAZPJQ010000198.1:0-2833 GCA_964586945.1 uncultured Candidatus Poseidoniales archaeon | reverse complement strand
TGACTCCGAGGTCCCATGCACCTACAGGATACCAACTTGAGTTTCGAGCCTTGACTGCAGGGGTTTGGATATCGCCGTAGAATACGAGTGTGCCATAGCGCTCAACCATTACAACACCCTCAAGTTCAGAGAGCGCCCAGACATCGCTGGCGTTCACCGTCCCAAGCAACAGGGCGTCGACCGCCTCTACGAGCAGATTGACCGTGTAGCCAAGAGACTCAACCGCCGCTTCGTCTGCCGGGGTTGGAGTGTGGTCGTATGAGAGGCCTACCTTGACCAGGCCGGTTGCACTTTCGAGAGAGTCGTGGATGGCGTTGCGATTGGAGTCGAGGGTCGTGTAGTCCCACCACTGTACCTCTCCAAATGTCGGCATCGGAGATTGAGATGGAGGGTGGAGCGAGTCGCCGGGCATCAGAAGTTGGGCGGAGTGACCCGTGGGGTGAGAGACTGGGCCAGCAGCCCCCAAGGATCCAACTAGCGGCAGGAGCATCAGGAGGGCGAGGAGGATGGGGACGGTTCGGGCTCCGCTCACATAGGCGCGTGCGCGGGTGTGCCATGAAAACCCGACGCTGCCACAATCTGAGACTTTGGATGGTCTTGGGGATTCATTCAAATGCGATTCATGGGTGTCGAGCCGATGAGGAATGAGATATGACTGACGCACAATCGTACTATGACGGACTGCTTGCACAAGGACACCCACCCGAGTCTGCAACACAATTCACACAGCAATACTACCCGGATTTCGTCGCCTCGGCAGATCCAGCACCTGCTCCCGCTCCCGCTCCCGCTCCCGCACCCGCTCCCGCACCCGCACCCGCACCAGACATGGCTGGACAGCCCGCAATGGCTGCTCCCGCACCAGGCGTGGTCGGCCAACCGGCGGACGGCGTGGCCACTTCTCTATCCAACTCTATGGGCGTGGCCACCCAAGGCAAGGATTGGATGGTGACCCTGCTTCTCTCAATCTTCGTCGGAGCACTGGGAATCGATAGGTTCTACCTCGGCTACACCGTTCTTGGGATTCTGAAGTTACTCACTGCTGGAGGATGCGGAATTTGGTGGTTGATCGACCTTATTCTGATTGTGACCGGCAGCATGACCGACGCACAGGGCAACGCTCTGGTCAAGTAATCATACTAGCAGGCTTAGCCAGCGGCTCCAGTAGAGCCAGGCGAAGACAGGAATTGTGAGTGTGAGCCATCCAAAATAGAGTAGTCTAGGAGTAGAAGGCATCAGTTTGACCTGTCTGGACCTCAAGTCTCGAATCGAGGAGTATAGCATCCAGATGAACGCCCCGTAGATGAGCGGTGAGCCGGGGTTGTAGTCGATTGCTTCAGCGAAGTCAGCGTGGGTTATCGAGATGAATGCCCTCGTCATGCCGCAGAACGGACACTGAACTCCGGTCAGGTGGAAGAGTGGACAGAGGCTGGTTCCAGCCATCTTCGCAGGACTGAGAATCGCTGAGACGGTGAGCGCTCCTCCCGAAACCACCGCCATGAAGGCGGCCGGAGAGCGGACCACATCGTACATCGAAGTGTCAACCGCTGCTTTCTCATCCACAGTCACACCGATACTGTGCGACGCCTTGAATTGAATCCAACGATTCCTGTCGGCGAAGTGAAACACCGACAAAAGTCGATAACATATCGAAGTGGGAGCACAGGGATTTGAACCCTGATTAGCGGGTTTGGAGCCCGCAGTACTACCAGGTTATACTATACTCCCGTTCGGTGACCTTTCGACTGACCACCCATATTTCAAGCGACCGGAAAAGACCTCCCACTAAAGGCCGGTAACTTCCCAAGTTCGGTGGTGAAAATACCACACGAAAAGAGGGCAAAGCGGCAGAATTCACTGCTTCTGCTGTCGCCGCGCGCGCTTTCGCCGGCGGAGTTTCTTCTTGCGCCATTTCCAGCGTTGCTTCCCCAGCTTCTTCCATGCACGGGAGCCTCGCTTCATGGTGAACGAGCCGGCGACCGACCGCCCGTATATGAGCGCTCCGCACTTGCCGCCATCGGCTATGTGATGCGGAGAAGATGTCGGACTCTTGATGAAGGGCAGGCTCTCCGGCGGGTTAGGGCGATTAGTGTAGTCTGGATATCACCTCGGATTTCTAATCCGAGAACACGGGTTCGAATCCTGTATCGCCCGCTAAAAAAACGATGGCAATCAAGGGAATTACGATTTTCTCTAGAAAACATGAGCACACTTCGGACAGCGACTCGGTTTCCTGACCGTTTTTCGCTTCCACTCAAAGCCACAATTTCCGCAAGTCCACTCTTTCTGGTCGCTCTGACCCAACACCTGCTCGCGCAGCGCGCGCAAGGCGGGAGAGTTTGAGAGGGTGGGAGGGGGTGCAATTTCGTCGGCGAGTTTGCGGTGGCGGGCGGTGTGCTCGAGAAGTCCGGCGGCGTGGAGGAGTTCGTGTACGAGGGTGTGGCGGAAGAGGGCGTCATCGTCGGCGAGCATCGGGTGGAGTCCAATCGTAATCGGCCCGGGAGTGCCGCGCAGTCGTCGGCGCTTGAACAACTCATTGTGGTTCATCTCGAATCGGGTGTTGCCGAGACGGTCGGAATCAGCCTCCAGCCACTCCAATGACAACTCCTTTCCCAAGTAGGCGAGAAACGGGGCTTCCTCGGCTGTCAGTTCAGCCTCCAAAACAGCGATGAGGTCGGGGGGAAGAACGGGTGGCTCCACGGCTGCCTGAGCGGCTGGTGAGGCTTAAAGAGCCGGGGCTGGTCGGCAGGTCGCCCAACAGGGCCGGTAGATCAGCTGGAAGATCGCTACATTGGCATTGTAGAGGCCGCGAGTTCAAATCTCGCCCGGTCCA
>CAZPJQ010000197.1:0-2874 GCA_964586945.1 uncultured Candidatus Poseidoniales archaeon | reverse complement strand
GTGGTGAGAGCGATGTTGTCTGCGATTGAGAATAACTTCTGGACATTCTTGTTGGCGACGAAGTGACCCATGGTCGCTCGATGGTCTGCACCAACCACTACTCCATTCTTGAAGGAGATTCCCAATGTACTGGTTCCGGTCTTCATCACTTGCATCTGTTCATCCATGCTACTTCCCCCGGGTCAGCCGTCCTTTCAAGGTTGTCACGGAGCAGGAAGACCGCTCCGAACGAATTACTCGACTCGCTGACCCTTTATCAATCCGACGAAGTGAAATTAGCGCCACATCAGGGATGTTGGGGAAATGGTTCATCAGTCGTCGAGTTGCAGACGCAATTGACGAGCATGAGTGGCGACGACGAGGCGGGTCCACGGTGGCTCGATGTCCCGAGCATCGACGATAGCCCCCTGCCAAGCTTAGAACCGGGCCAATCCTACCACGACCTCGGCTCCCTGTATCCAGACGCACCGGTGCCACGAGGACCTGGTGACATCGTCATTCGCCGGGCAGTTCTGCACGATGTGACCGGGCTTGAGGATATACTCAACTGGACAGCTGACGGAGAATTGGTGATTTTGGAATTGCAGAGCATGCTCGACCGTGGCTTTGAGTTTGAGACTGCGATAGAGCATATCACCTCCTTTGTCGAAGGCGACTTGGGAGGCTCTCTAGTGCAACTTGGGGAGCATAGAATTCTAATTCTGCCGGCTGGTTTCCGCGGAGTTTCCGGCCTTGAAGATGAGCCGTTTGAAGCTTCCTGAGGTGGCCCGGATGGAGAACTTGGTCGGCCAGCCCTGCCCCATTTGCGGTGATGATGACTCACTGAGAATGCTGGCGATGACAGCCGAGATACCTTACTTTGGAGAGCATACCCAAATTACCCTCTCCTGCGAAAAATGTGGGTTCCGCCAAACCGACTTCATACCTGCCGAGGAAAAAGGGGCCCTCTGCCATACGCTGCACATCACGAAACCCGAACACCTCCAGGCGCGCGTGGTGCGCGGCTCCTCAGGTACCGTTAGACTTCCCGAGTTGGACCTCGAAGTGGCGCCGGGAAACCATTCAACGGGCTATGTCTCGAACATCGAGGGAGTGCTTCAACGCTTCATCGACATCATTGAGATGGTTTTCCGACAGACTCGAAGTGATGCAGAGGAGCGCGAAGAGGGGACGGAGGAGGCGGTGCTGCTGATGACTGAGATGCTCACCACACTTGAGGGGCTCAAGCAGGGAGAGAGCTTGGGCAGCTGCACATTGGAGATTCGGGACCCGAATGGCCACTCAACCATCGCCCACGAGGATGCGGTGGTCCGAGAATTGAGCGAGGCTGAGGTCGGCGATTTGGATCCGGGGCCGGTGCCTCTAGTGTTCGACGCGTCAGATGACGCAGTCGAATAGGTCTAGCAGCAGGTGCACGAAAACGCCGATGAAGAAGGGCTGTGCCGGCGCCCAAAGTGAACCGCCGAAGTAGAGCGGCACCATGTACCAGGAATGGAGCGGATGCGTGTTGATGCTGCAGCGATCTGGAACATACACCTCAGGCCACGAGAGAAGGTGATCAACATCGATTAGCAGACTGCTATAGAGCAGTAGGCAGACTCGCTTCAACTCGGCTGTGGCGTCGATGACTCGGCCCTCCTTATCAGCCGCAGACAACTCCATTTTCCAAAGCATCCATGCGACTGGAATCATCACGACGGCGTGGATGAGCCAGTTGGGCAAGAGTTCACCTCAGCCACGCGCATCTTCTGCTAGGAACTGGTCAACGAGGTGAGCGGTCTGGTCGCGCGCCTCGGATAACTCGGAGAGCCATGCTCCGGCACGGTCGATGCACTCCTGCTTCATCTGACCAGTCAGGATGTCCCCACTCCTGTAGCCCGCCTCGAGTTCTGCTAGAACTGCGTCGTCAGGCTCAAAGAAGTAGCGAAGATATTGGAAGGCGACGTCGATGTCCGGATTGCCACCCAGGCGTCTGTGTTCCTCCATAGTCGGCTGACCTCCGGAGAAGGATGACTTGACCTTCTTTTCCATCGCGGCGACATCTTCAGTCAGGAAAATCGTAGTTTCGGGCTGACTGCTGCTCATCTTGTCTCCAGTCATTCCCATCGTGAACTGATGGTAGGTGCTTGAGGGCTGAAGGAGGCCGAGGCCACCTAGTGAGCGCTCTACTCGCAGCACCGCGGGTCGTATGCGGTTCCGGTCGCCCTTCGTGGCGGCTGGGATTTCGATGGTTCCGTGCTTCGGGTTGGTAAGCAGATCGCTGTAGCCGAGGTCGGTCAGGGCGCCGGTCAATCGGTCGAACACGGATTGTCGACGAGCGCTGTCGACTCTGCCGCCTACTCCGACACCAAGAGCTCCGGCGTTGTCCTCCTGAACGGAGAGACCGATGACGAGGCCGCCCGCCTTACGCTCCTTCACATTGAACCAGTTGGTCTTTGCAGCCAAGCCGCGGGTGAGGCGAAGGTGTGGGTCTTGGTCTACGCCGACGGGGACGACGATTGGGCGAAGCCCGCCATACTCGTCGAGTTGAGGGTGCAGAATGTCCCCTGCCTGAACTAGTGGCGCCTGCACATGGGCGAGGTTCGTGCCTCCTGAAAAGCCGTAGATCGCCTCCAACTCGGACAAATTGGTACGCTTGCCCAATGTGAACGCGAGCCGTTGGACAATTGACCGCCCAGACTGGAAGTAGATGCTAGTGCGTTCAACATCGAGGCCTAATGCTGCATAATTTGCCACATATTCCTCTAGCGCAGCCCGTCGACACTTCTCAAGCGACAAACCGCGCGTTGCGAGCGCCTCCAAGTCAGCGACTGCAATCGTCACATCAGCACCCTGCTCCTGGAACCACTTCACCTGGTCGATGACCATCTTGTG
>CAZPJQ010000196.1:0-2882 GCA_964586945.1 uncultured Candidatus Poseidoniales archaeon | reverse complement strand
CGCAGATTTGCCATGGCTGGGGCCGCTTGTGTTGGAGATGCAAGTTCATGGGTTGACCCTTTATCGGGGGAAGGTTTGCATCAAGCGCTATTATCGGGGAAGATATTGACTTCTTATTTCCGTAAAACAGGGAATGGCTCTTTTGAATTCTCCTCACAATCAGCACACGACTTTCAAACCGAGATGTGGGAAATCCTTGGGCCGGTTTTGACCAACTCTTACAAACTTCAGAAGTTAGTCAAGAAAAAGTGGTTGCTTAACTGGATGTTGAGGAAGGCCACTCGCGACGACAAGCGTGGCAAGGCGATACGAGACCAACTCGAACTTGCCGTCTCGACCAAGGCCGGCCAAGCGGACATGGCAAGCACTTGGCAACTCATGAAAATGGTATTCTTCTAATGGTGATTATGTGGATACCTCACTCGATGGGATCCGTTGCGTGATGCTAGACCTCGACGGCACCTGCTATCTGACCTCACTCAGTGGTGAGGTGACTCTGATTGACGGGGTGCTCGACTTCCTTCAGAGGTGTGACGAGCGGGGCATCGCTCGCTTCTTCCTCTCCAACAACAGTTCCCGCAGCGTCGACGAATACATCTCAAAGTTGGCGGTGGTTGGAATCCCCGCCACCCCTGATGAAGTGATGCTCTCAACCCATGACGCCATCTCCTGGTTGAAGGAACAGGGTGCCACCCGCGTCCACCTGATGGGCACAGATGGTTGCCATTCAATGCTGGAAGATAGTGGTATTGCCACCCGTTCAGACGACCCGCAGTTCGTGGTCATAGGCTACCACAACGCCCTATCGTACACTGACATAGCAGAGGCGGCAGTGTGGATGCAGAAGGGAATCCCTTGCATGGGTATTCATGGCGACATGAACTGTCCAAGTGTCGACGGGGGATTACCTGATGTCGGCTCGTTTCTAGCGATGTTCGAGGCGGCGATTGGTGTTACGGTAGTGAAGGTGTGTGGCAAGCCACACCCCTCCATGATAGAGTGGAAGATGGATGAACTCAACCTGGCAAGAAACGAGGTATGTTGCGTGGGAGATCGTTTAGTCACGGACATGGAATTAGCCACGCGCGCAGGGGTGAGAGGAGTGCTCGTCCTAAGTGGTGAGGCCACCCGTGAGGACCTCTCCTCGGCCTCGCAGAGCCCCGACTTGGTCGTCGGCTCGGTCGACGAACTTCTGAGGTGAGTGGGCAAATCGCCCTCTTGCTGGATGCGTTAGGCATTAATTGAAAGGTGTAACGCCATACTTGGCGTCTCGATGGGAACCGCTTGGGGGGTGGGGGCGACCGACTGCGACCTCTCCATGTTACCTGATGTGGAGACCGTCCCGAGACTACCTGATCACGCTGAAACCGTGCTTCGTCTAGCGGCGATGGGGGTGCTCTCTGATTCTCGGCTGCAAGAGGCTCTCATCAGCGCTCCGCGCACCCCTCACGCACTCCCTCAACCGCATCTAGACCTCGTCGAATTGGAGGGTGCCTCGCTTCGACTACCTTTCTGGCACGATGTGGATGCGCGCTCGCCACTTCTGCCGAGTCACTACGAGACCATCCAAGTTCTGCAACTGCTCAGAGTGAAGAGTGGTGACAGGATTCTCTTAGTAGGCCCGCGCGGAAATTGGTGGACTGAAATTTTGGTCAGGTTGGGTGCCGGAGAAGTCCTCGTGATTGAGCCGGATTGTCAGCGCAGGGTTGCTCTTGAGAGAAGTTGGGAGGCTGGTGATTGTGGACAACTGGCAATTGACCTCGGCTGTTCGGTGACTTGGGGTGGGCTGGTGGAACTTGCTGACCTCGCGCTCAATGAAGATGATGAGTGGGATCGGATTCTGCTTACCTCGTCACTCCCTAACCTACCCGTAGACCTGTTGCGGAAACTTCCCAAGGATGGCTGTGGGTTGGTCGTCATTGGCGCTGATGAAGCGCCTGTGATTCAGCTTGTGACGCGGGCGGGTAAACGTGAGTTGGCGGCCCAATGGATTACCTGTTGGTCTGTTGACCCATTTGAAGAAATTGTCAGCGAAGTTATCGAAGGAATGGACCCGCCAGACGACTTTGACGAGGAGGTTGAAATCGATGAGGCTGCGGTTCTGCGGGCTTGGACCTACGCCAATTGCGATCCTTTGCGGGACCGCTTCGCACCGGAGCGTTCACTACAGTTGATTGAGGAAATATGGGATTCGATGGCGCCCTTTCACCCGGACGATGACGGCTCGGACGATATTCGAGCGAGGTTGTCGAATGACCTCTTCAGGATGGGTCATGTGCTGCAGCAACTAGGCGTGTTCAACCTCGCGGTGGAACACCATTCGGAGTCTTTCAGAATGATGCCGAGCGCCGAGGCTGCTACTTTCCTGGGTTGGGCATTGGGTCAATCAGGAGAAACTCAAGCATCTCTCGCGTGGTGTAGGAAGGCGATTGAGGTGGACCCGACGCTAGGGAATCCGTGGAACGACATTGGAGCGATTCTACTGACTGATGGTGAACCACGAGAGGCAGTTCCGTGGCTGAGGGCTGCTACTGAGGCGCCCCGCTACGAAGCGGTTGGGTTCCCTTGGCTAAACCTCGCGAAAGTCCATGAAAAGCTCGGGAACAAGATGGCTGCCTTTGAGGCGGCACGCCAAGCGCTTGAGCATCTGCCTGAGGATTTGGAGGCGGCCCGCATCTTCGATGAATTCGCAGAGGGCCTGCTCTGAAGTCTTCAGAACTTGACTAACGCCCGCCAGCATTGTCGAGAAGAGGTCCGGTGACCCAGAGAAGTCGGCCATCGAGTTCTGGGCTAGCGCGTTGCAACTGATAGCGGTCTCGGAGGCTGAACTTGCGGTTGAAGGAGCCGAAGTCTGTCTGACCGTCGATGGTGCGGAAGTTCAT
>CAZPJQ010000195.1:0-2905 GCA_964586945.1 uncultured Candidatus Poseidoniales archaeon | reverse complement strand
GAGCCACTTTAATTTTTACACCACTCACGCCTTGAATCAGCTTTCGTCGTCCTGCTCGACAATATCCGTGGCGTCGCTACGCAACCGTCTCAATAGTGCCCCTGGTTCCGGTGTTAGTGAACCCGAAACGGTATCTTCCCAAGTGCGGTGGTCGAGAATCGATTCCTCCTCCTCCTCACGAACGCGGGCGGCCTCGATTGGATCTTCAGCCCCCTCGGCTCGTTCTTGAGCATCACGTAGGGCGAGGGCGATATTGACCAATTTGAGCAATTTTTTCATTTCGTCATCGAGATTCCCATCTATCCGTGTGAGCCAGTTTGCGTCGCCTTCGTCCCGCCTGAGAATGATTTGCGGTAGGAACTGATCCTGTTGAGGGTAGATGCGCGCTTTTGCTGGAATTTCAAACCACTCTTGTTTTGCATTCAGCAGATAGACCGCAGTGCTACCGGTCTCTTCGCTCGGGTGCCAAGGGTGGCCTTCGCCGACTGCTACGATGTCCATTTGTTCGATTGTACGGTTCAACATTTTAGTCCACCAGAACACGCCTCCAATCCAGTACAGGATGAACAGGGCGAATGGTGTCCAATCTGGGAGGTCATCGATCAGCATCATGTCGGTGAGTCTGGCAGTCAGATAGGCGGCGGCCACAGCGAGGGCGAAGATTACCGCACCGGAGGCCTTGGTGCCGCTTGGACCGTGACTGAACTCGACTATCCGGTAGGCGCTCCTGACTTGGCTCAGTTGTGAGAACTTGCAGCTCTCATCGGGTGGTTCCACCATGTTAGTCGGTGGAAGGCATCCGGCATCAATCCTTGTCGGCTGGGCCTTTGTTGGATTTTTGCTTCAACCACCCGACGGTAGGTTTCAAGTGCTAGGCGGAAAATCACGCAGCATGCTACCTGACACCCTATTGGACTTCACCGATGAAGAGGCTATTTCCTATGCTACGATACTGGCTGCAGTAGCAACCTGCGACGGAAAATTCACTCCAGAGGAGATGAGTGGTTACGAGGCTAGGATTGCGTCACTATTGTTCCAGCCGTTCGTTAGAGAGAGACTCAACTCGATGGTTGGCGAACTCGTCGATTTGAAGCAACATCTCGACCAGTTTTCCCAAAGCAGCTTGCGACTCCTTCTCCGGGATGCAGTACTGATGGCGGCCTGCGACGGTGAGTACAAGCCTGAAGAGATAGAGATAATCGAACAGATTGCCGCAGCGGCAAATATCGATGAGGACACCCTCAACCAACTCTACTTCTGGGTGAGCGAAGGATGGTCTTGGCAGCGCCGCGGGCACAACATCCTGAAAATCGTCCTTCAACCCTCCATTGCGGTCTAGTCGACTTGACCGTCGGCATCGAATGCATCATCACGAATCGCCATTCTGCCCGCTACGCGGGGCAGACCCTTCAAGAGGGGGGTGAGTGGAGACAACCTCGGAGAATTGGGATGGCGGAACTTCCACGAGGCACCTCCCGAGAGGTTCGCAGAGGTGGTTCGGGTGTGCTTGAACTGCTTCTAATCGATTTCGACAAGGAGGGTGGCGACGGCTATATTCGCGTGGAGCGGCCGACTTCGCCACCGACCACTGCACAACTTGTGGTGCGAGGTGGAAAGCCATCGATGGCGCTCCACGAATCCGAAGGATTGGCGATGGGGCAAGCGGCTCTCGAAGCACTACGCGTCGACGCCGCTGCAGACGATTCTCGCCTTTCAGTCCACATCGATGTAGACCTTGACCTGATATCTGAGCTACATCCCGAGGCGCGGCTTCACCTAGACGAGGAAGACCTCATCACCGGACAGCAAAGCAGCGGTTGGATAGTAGACCCATCTCAAGAGTCGAGTTGGTGGCAGCAGAAGCGGCGGACGGAGTGGGCGAAGAGTCAGAGCACCATGGTGGAGGAGCCGGAAGAGGCACCTATGGATGAGTCTGCGGTTCTAGTCCACAACCCTGGTGAGGAGTTGGAGCCGGGTTACGCCTATCTGATCGACGATGTCAATCCGAATTACAGTCTTGCGGTCGCAGTGCACCTAGCGGAAATTGGACACCCCCTCCTCGTCCTCTCACGCACCCCACCTCAAAGACTCGCACAGGAGCATGGGCTTCCCGAGTCGGTCTGTCGCTGGCTCTCTGAACGGACGGACACAGAGTTTGCCACGGTCAATCCTGGGTTGGAGTCAGTTCGCAAGGAAATCGATGATTTTCTATGGGCCTCCACCAGAGCGGTCATCGTCTTGGACGGCTTGGAATACCTCTCCGGTTTGCACGGCTTTGACCGGCTTATCGGAATGTTGCGAGATTTGTTTGACTCAGTGCAGTCGTCGGACGATGTGGTTCTGATGAGCGCCGACTTAGACGCCTGGGTCGAGCGGGAGCGATCTCTGCTATTGCGCGAATGCGATTTGATTCCGGTCGACCGGATATCTGAATGGGCTGAGCGGCCGGCAGTCGTCGAAGGTCATCCCTTCTGTCAGGACTTTGATGAGATTTCAGTTCCGGCACCGAAACCAATCGATGTGGAGGCCGATGCCAAAGAGGCGTTCAAAGCGGCAGCAGGGCATCTGTTGACTGTCGAAGAGGAGGTTGAGCGGGGGCAAACTCCTGCGCCTCGGCTGGAGCCTGCAATCGAGGGATTCTCTGTCGAGGCTCTAATGGATGAGATGCGTCGCGAGGACTCCGAAAAGTCACCGGATGATGATGTCGTGGCAGACCTTGCCACTGAAGTTCCAGCACAAGAGGTGCAGGCGACTGCGGTTCCAGCCGGAGGAGAGGAATCTCTCCCTGACTGGGCTACCGCGCCGTCAGCAAACATGGGTGATGAAATGGCTCTTGACGGTGAAACCGCCTCTGCCGATGAACCTGTGGACGAGCCTCCACATGCGGCAGAAGAAGTCCAAGATG
>CAZPJQ010000194.1:2573-2906 GCA_964586945.1 uncultured Candidatus Poseidoniales archaeon | reverse complement strand
TACTTGCAACTCTAGACAAGAAGACGCTGAAATTCTTTGAGCAACTGGATGACGCCATCGAAATACGCCATAGTGATGCAGTCTCTATGCATGGCCTGACGATAGACGGAGAGGTCGCAATCCAGAGTGTATCCCTAGAGACGAACCCAGTGGGTCGTGGCAAGGATGATGCTGCACTGGTAATCGAAGCGCATGATTTTCTGTCAGCCCACACCGACCTCGTTGAGTCAACTTGGAAGGGTGCCACCGCCTTCTCAAGCGCCGCATCGAGAATCGAAAAGGGAGAGATCGTCGAACCACTCCGAGTTAGCCTTGGGGACGGCTCCTTCTATC
>CAZPJQ010000194.1:0-2563 GCA_964586945.1 uncultured Candidatus Poseidoniales archaeon | reverse complement strand
AGACAGTGCTGGCTGGACCAACGCTATCCTTCGTAGAGGTGAACGGCTCATCAGTCCAGAGCCTAGCCTCCCTGCCTTCGAAGTACTCGGCATAGACACGAATGAGTTGATGCGCAACATCGGTAGGAGAATCGGAGAGGAGATCGCTACGGAACTCAGCGAAATTAATGATGATGATGAGTTCTGGAACCAACTAGTAATCGAGTGGCGAGAAATGGGCATGGGAAAACTGATTCTCGAAGGTGACCCAATAAAAGTCGTCAGAGTAGAGGATGCTGGCTCGTGTGGAAATGCGCCTGAATTCGGAGGGCCATTCTGCCATCTCGATGAAGGCATTCTCGAGGGAATCATCAGACATCGTTTTGGAGTCCATGCCACAGCCGTCGAAAGAGAATGCATGTCGTCCGGACAAGACCACTGCCACTTCGACATAGTATTCACTGAAAACGACGCATGAGTTAATCAAGGACGGACATGGAGGAGAAATCAATGGATTGCCCGGCAGATGCAGGCTTACTCGCGCAAGGTGTGGCGAACGATGAGGTGTTCGATGTCGTGCCAGTCAACCTCATCATCACAGAAGTTGCACATCGCAAGCTACAGGAAATTCTGAACTTCGAGCCAGGCGATGTGGTGCTTACGGTCGCTATACACAGAGGTGGTTGCTCAGGTTATCTGTACGACATGCAAATCATCGACCGCCCCGAAGGTGAGGGATATCAATTCGACGATATCGACGGCATCCCTGTCGCCGTAGCCGACTTCGACAGTAGTCTTCTCTCCGGCATCGTGGTCAACTATCAGGACACATTGATGGGCGGCGGATTCAAGATTGAAAATCCGAATGCCGACAAGGAGTGCGGTTGTGGCAAATCCTTCGGCTGAATTGTAATCTCAACTTATCCGAAGAATCTCACGACTTCCTTCGATGAGCAACTCATTCCTCTCCAGTTGAGGGTGGATTCATTCTCTCCGGTTTCTTCGGCGGAAGAGTCACCACTCCCTCCTCAACCAGTGATGGGAGCGCCATCAAGTCCTCAAAACGGATTGTCGCCTCAAGTGATTGTTGTGGGAAGCGATGGTCATTGTCGAAGAATTCCCTCAACATGCAAATCAAACGTAGACTGAGACTGCCATCGCGGGTTCTAGTGAAAGAATACAACTCCGGCTCCTCATCGTCGATAATCCGCTGGTGAAATCCATCCCTGATGCCCTTTGCTCGCTTCGCAGCGGCCCACTCCACCAAGGCGCCCACGATGGTCGCGGTGTAGAGAACGACCAGAATCGAGATTGCAAAGATGATTGGGTTATGCAGGCCTACGCCCGGATGCGTGACCGTAAGGAAAACCTGGCGGGTGAGTAGCAAGAGCAAGCCTAAGCCAACTACCGGGGCGAGCAAATCCTGCAGAATCGCGTCGAGTGGAATGAGCCTGCGCTGTGCATTGTCTGCAAACGCTAACTCTCCATCGATTGCCACCGCCGTCACTATCGCCACACAAGCGAGAACCAAGTAGACCCCGGCCGCCACTACCAGCGCCAACATGTCTGGTAGGCTGAGGTAGTGGACGACCAGATAGGCAAAGAGGCCGAGGAAAACTGTGGTCGGCATCCTGTGCAAGCCACGGATGTAGGCGTCACCTTTCTTGGCGTCGCGGTCCAACTTCGGCACACCAATCAACTGCCAATTCGTGATTTTCTTAATCATCTTGACAATCCCAGCTAGGAGTCCGAGGTCAACCATCACCCACTCTGTGAGCCTAAGCAGAGGCACGAGTGGCAGAATCAGGAAGACAGCGAATATGGAGAGGACAGGCCACAGGATCATCGATGGAAGTAGGAGAAAATGAGGTAGACTCAACGGGTAAAGGAGGTCGCTCTCCAATCTTCCTTGCTCAATTTCCTGCAACTCCCACCTTCTCGCCGCCTTGTCCAGACTCGCCCTGAAAATCTGTAGCGGGTAACCGTGGTCGAGGATACCCTGTACCATCTTCCGGTAATCATGATGAGACTTAGAGCGCAGAAGACGCTTTCTCCAAAGCCGCTGGGCTGGCACTGAGAGGAGCATCGGCGCTAGCAGGAGACCGAGCACCATTGCCAGCACTGTCGGGTCATCTGTGGACCATATCACGGTTGACCGGCGGCGACTGACACTCATGAAGCGAGCGGTCACTCCTCGTCTAGAGTGACTATTCGCCCTAGGATGAGGTGAATCGACACAGGTCCGAAGGCGTGGCTGTCGGTCGTTGCGAGTGGATCCGGATTGTCACCCTCAAGAATGGCCTGGCCTTTCTCATTCATCCGAGTCACCCTCTTGACAACTCTGACTGAGGATTTCAGTGGGTGGATGCTGAGGACGATTTCGCCAACCTTCGGGGGCGCTTTCTCATAGGCACCCAGGTCGCACTCGACCTCGTCACCATCTCTGAGGGTTGGCCACATGCTGTCGCCGTTGATTCGAACGAGACAAGTATCGCCCGAATCTTCGGACATGTCAATCGCTCAACTTGCACGTACCCAAGCGTCGTCGCGACCCTTTGCGCCCCAGAAGATACCGTGAATCTCT
>CAZPJQ010000193.1:0-2912 GCA_964586945.1 uncultured Candidatus Poseidoniales archaeon | reverse complement strand
GGTGGACAACCAGTGGTTCCATCAAACCACATACACTTTCCGCGGCTACTCAGTTGCCGGTCTGGGTGATATCAACGGCGATAACTTCAGCGACTTCGCCTTCGGTGAGCCAAACCATGACCCAAGTGCCCTCGGCAAGGTCCATGTCTTCCTAGGTTCTTCCTCCGGCTACCCAGACGACCCTGACCTCGAATTGGTTGGGACTCAAACCGGACAGTTGCTCGGAAGTGCGCTCGGCACCATAGGTGACCTCAATGACGACGGCAGAGAAGAGATTGCGATTTCGTCCATTGGACTTGGGACTTCAGCTGGTAAAGTAGAGTTGTTCTACGCCGATTCCAGCGAGTTGCTGCGGCCCGCTCTCAACCCGATTCTAATCGAGGGAGTTCCAGGGCAACACTTGGGAAGAACGGTTTCGGGTGGCGGAGATGTTGACGGTGACGGTGAGTTTGAGATTTTGGTGACTTCGACGGACAAGGACATGGCAGGAAACGATGCAGGAGCAGTCATCCAGTTGGAGAAGCGCAACACGGAGCGTAGCACGATTGGAAAGTCGGTAACATCTCTCGACCTCGACCTCGATGACCAAGGGCGATTCCACCTCTTGATTAGCGGTCAAGGTGGCAGCACTCACATGGAACGGCCGAACTCTGTACTGAATCCTAACGAGGCTTGGGTTGAGACGTCATTTTCCAGCGTTGTTTCCTCAATGGTTGTCACTAGAGCGGGCAAGGCGATAATTCTCGATACCAGCAGAACTTTCCATGAGCAATCTGCGAATGTGCTCTTGTCGAACAGCCATCCAATGATAGCCAACCCAATCAACGACTTCGACCTGACAATATACAACGAACAGAGCCACCTCTTCTACAGCGAGTACAACAACGCAACAATTGACTATGTCAAGGTGAGGGCCGAAACTGACTCTGGCTTCCTGACCACCAACTTGGGTGGTAACTCGTCCTCCATGCTGCCTGTCAATGGAAGTGCGGCGGTTGTCGATGTCAACGGCAGCGGCTGGGACTTGCTAGGCGGAAACTTGAGTGCTGTCGAGAACCTTCTTGGAAGTAGCAGCTGTCTACTGCCGAATGGGACTGCAGCGCTGGTCTACTCTGTGGCCGGAAGCGGTGAGACGACTCTCCGATTAATCGAGCAGGATGGCAATTCGTCGACCTCGTGGCTTCACTCTGCCGAAGCGATTGCGGCCGACATCGCATGTGAGGCGGACAGCGCCGTTCTGTTCGCTCTGCAGACCGCGAGCGGCGACATTAGCCTCTCTCGATGGAGCAATGGCACAGTAACGAATCTGGGCGCCTCCTCATCCACGCCGAATGGGGTTGTGGGTGCGATAATCACTCAAACCGGTATTTCGGCATCTGCCCTCTTCCCCGATTTCTCGGCTAGCGGAGATGCCTTGCTCCTCGGACAGGGGACAACCGACATCATTGGCTACTCCGACTTCTCCAAACTATCCGCTGGAACCGGTGCTGACGGCACCACTTGGCTTCTGCATGACGGCGTCAACAACATCTCAACACTATCAGTCTTGGAAGGGGTTTCAGTGCGTGAGGTCTGGACCTATCGGACCACCTCAACCTCGCAACTTCTGTTTGCAGACATGGAAGTCGATTCTGACGGTGTGATCCGCTTCGCGATTGTCGAGACCGATGGTTTGCTCTACAGGATGAACAGTTTCCGAATCTATGGCGACTGGGACCGCGACTTCGTGCCAACTCCGTGGGATGATGTGCCGATGGTGGGAGGCCAGTGGAACGACGGCGATGGTGATGGCTATGGCGACAATGCGGATGGACCTGTGCCGGACGCGTGCGCAACAACTTCGGGAACGAGCAAATGGGGTTATTTCGGCTGCGCCGACTACGATGGTGACGGTTGGGCAAATGGGCCGGATGCCTGCTTCGACAGAGATGGCCACTCATACATCGACCGGTTCGGCTGCCCTGACCCGGATGGCGACGGCTGGAGCAGTGGCGACGAGACAACACCCACAGGTTCGGCAGATTCGGATCCACTGAACTGGTTCCAGGCGCAGGACTCTGACGGTGATAACCGGATGGACAACCATGGCCCCGAATGCTGTGGCCCTGACGGTAGCAAGGACGACTTTCCGCTCAATGGCAACCAATGGGCTGACGGCGATGACGACGGCTGGGGTGACCAATCCGACTTCTCATTGGCGAATCTGACTCTCCAACAGGCGCACGGATACGACTACGGAACCGACGGAATTCCGAACACCAACGACGCTGACGAATCTGAGGGTGACGGAATCTACGACTCCTACGACAAAGACTGGGATGGTGACCAGTGTCCTGGTGAACAGGGCTTCTCCGCCTACGACCGCGGCGGCTGCCCAGACACGGACGGTGATGGTTGGTCTGACCCACACCTCTCGACTGGCCCCAACGATCACGACTGGCTCTACAACCGCTCGGTCTGCCATGGAATTTCAGCCGACGGCCACAACGGCTGCGCTGACAACTGGCCGGGTGGAGGCAATTCCGGAGAGCCTTGCTCTGACCTTTCCAACTGCTCCGACCAGTGGCATGACCACGATGGTGATGGCTATGGCGACAACAGCACCTTTGGTGCGTGGATGCAGGACGCCTTCCCCGATGATGTCACTCAATGGAATGACAGCGACCTTGACGGTTATGGTGACAATCAGGCGGAAGGTGCCACCAACCCGGATGCCTGTCCAGTTGATTGGGGTAACTCGACGGTTGACCGGCTCGGCTGTCCCGACGCTGATGGTGACGGCTACAGCGACCCGGACTCAGGCTCATTGGCCCATCCCGATGGTGAATCCGACTCCAATTCGACCAATCCGGAGCAGTGGCGCGACAGCGATGGCGACGGTTTCGGTGATTTCTCTGCGAAGTTGAACGGCG
>CAZPJQ010000192.1:1230-2925 GCA_964586945.1 uncultured Candidatus Poseidoniales archaeon | reverse complement strand
AATCATCCCTGATTTACCTCTGCTTGAGCATGATGCGATGTTCATGATGCAGCAGTACGAGCGCGCCAAGAACCGTCTGTTGGAGAAGCAGGCGCGAGATGAGAGGCGAATCAAATTGGCTCTTGAACAGGGACTTTCCCCAGAAGAGTTGGCAGAACGCGAGGCTGAAGAAAAGGAGAAGCGACTGAAATCAGAGAAAGAGGCAAAGTCTGGGAAATCAAAAGCCGCTAAGAAAAAGGCAGATGCTCCCGCCAAGGCCAAGGCAGATGCTGCCTCCAAGGCCAAGGCAGATGCTGCCTCCAAGACCAAGGCTACTGCTGCTGCCTCCAAGACCAAGGCGTCGGCGAAAGGAAAGAACGACGACATCAAGGATGTCGGTGATGACTCCGACATCTTTTGATGGAGCAGAGGTTCACTCTCCCAAATGACCACTTGAGGCACCTTTGGTGCCCTAACGGTGAAAGCCTCCGCTGAGAGGCATCGCTTCGATGAAAGAGGAGATGGAGTCGGTTAAGCAGAGGTTGGCACCTCTGGTGAAGACAGACGACTTGGTTCTGCTCTCAGTGACATTACTCGCAATCGGCATCGTGGTCTACGATGTGTTGAACGACTTGCGGAACACCGCTCATCTGAGATGGCAACTGCTCGTGGTGCTTGATTTCGCACTTCTACTCTACTTCGTGAAGGTACTTGCGGACAAACACTCGGAAACTCAGGATCGAGTGGATTGGTGGCGGAAGAATTTCTGGCTGGTTCTCGCCCTGTTCCCGCTATTGGGCACCGCCATCCCCGGATTGGGCTGGGTAGGCATCCTCCGTTTCCTCCTCTTGATTCCGGCCTTCACCGCCATCATCAGACTACTCAATGTCACGAGTTCCGAGAGTGTGTCGATTCAACAGCGAATCATGCATCTGTTCATCATCGTCTTCATGCTCAGTGCCGCGGGTGGGGTTCTTGCTCTATTGTTTGAGATTCAATATGAGCCAACCTGCATCGCAGATCCTTATTGTAGTGAATCTGGAATGTTGCAGACCATCGGGGATTCCATGTGGTGGGCGATTGAGACTGTCACAACGGTCGGGTATGGTGATTTTTACCCCCATTCAACCGGCGCCAGAGTGATAGCAACGATGTTGATGTTTGTTGGAATCGGCTTGGTGGGTACTCTTGCAGCGACTCTCTCTCAACTATTCTATTCAGCCTCGCATGAGCGAGACCTCGAGACCGACCGGCTG
Organism: uncultured Candidatus Poseidoniales archaeon; assembly: GCA_964586945.1. GTDB lineage: Archaea > Thermoplasmatota > Poseidoniia > Poseidoniales > Thalassarchaeaceae > MGIIb-Q1. The sequence continues at coordinate 1,690 of CAZPJQ010000192.1, read as the reverse complement.
CTGATTCGATTGGAGTTGCTCATTGATTTGCACGACCGGGGTGAATTGACCGATTTCGAGTATGAGAAGGCGAAGCATCGGCTCAGCGAAGAGTCCGACGGCGCAGCCAGAAAGGCGCGTGCGAGCAAACAGCCAAGGATTGCAGCATCAGACCAGAAGAGCGCTGCCATCAAGACGCGCGAAGAGCGCAAGGCGGAGGCGCGGCGACTGCTCGAGACGGTTGGCAACGGCGACGACTCTGAAGAGATTGAGTGACCTCCCAATTGAAAACGAGGACTCAGCCTCCTCCCCCTGATGGCTCAATCTGACCCGACGGGAGATTCCTCGATAGGCAGGGGCGGTGGTAGCGAGAGCGGGCCGGGCGAGTTTGTCCGTATCGGAGTGGTGACAGTCTCAGACCGTGCCAGCAGCGGCGAGTACGAGGACAGAAGTGGTCCAGCGGTGGTCGGTTTTCTCGAAG
>CAZPJQ010000192.1:0-1220 GCA_964586945.1 uncultured Candidatus Poseidoniales archaeon | reverse complement strand
CGAGCAGCCGCTCATCGAGTCCACTATCATCTCACTGGTTGACGAGGGCTGTTCTCTCGTCATCACCACCGGCGGTACAGGCCCCGCACCTCGAGATGTCACCCCCGAGGCGACCGAAGCTGTCTGCGAACGAATCTTGCCGGGTTTCGGTGAGCAGATGCGGGCGATTTCCCTGCGCCATGTTCCTACCGCGATTCTCTCACGGCAAATGGCTGGAATTCGCGGTTCAGCGTTGATTCTCAACCTTCCTGGTGCTCCTAAGGCGATTCGAGAGACCATTGACGAAATCTTCGCAGCCGTCCCCTACTGCATAGACCTCATCGGAGGACCGTACATCGAAACCGACCCCGAGGTCGTCGAGTCCTACCGCCCGAAGCACGCTCGGCGCTGATCACTCGTCTTCTCGACGGCCAGCGGCGAGCCATGCCAGTGCACCAAGACTGGCCACAGCAGCACCAGCAGCACCAATCGCAGGAATGCCTTCATCAGGTTCTGTGCCAGGGTCTTCGTCAACAGGTCCATCTTGTGTTTCATTCACGAGGACATTGGCTAGATGGCAATCGAAATTCGCTGGATTGTGTTCCGCGAAGAAGACATTGCACTGGATGCTTTCAATCTCAGTGTTCATCAGAATTATCTCCCCCAGTGAGGTGTTTCGGATACTCTCCTTGATGTCGGATAGTTCCGGGTCATATTCGTACCACATCGGATCGGCTGTTCGGAGTCTGCCGAATTGGTCCATGATTGCCGCCGTAAGGGACTCGCCAAGGGCGGAGTCGTTGAGGTGATCCTCAGCCAATAGTCCGATGAGTGGGTCGATGTGGCCGGGTGAATCATAGATGGAAGCCAACTTCTGTTGCACATCAGTGTCCGAGGTGATATTGCTCCAGTTGGTCACAGGGGAGAGTCCGTAGGCGACCCGGTAGGCGTTGTAGTCGCCGATGCCGTGGTCGCGGCCCCGCTGGATGTCGATTGCACAGAGGTCCATTCCACCAGCCCCGGGGATTCCGAACAGTTGGTTCCGCAGGTCCTCTACGAACAACAAGTCGTCCTTTGCCTGAATTTGGAAGGCGAGGCCACGCAGAGTGGGGGCAATTCCTCCTTCGTCGGTGATGGGGGCGGTCTCCCAGAATCCATCCTTCAAGCTGAGGTGGCCCTCAGGGATTGGGACTCTCGATTCGGTCATTCGCATCATCTGATTGCCAATCTGACTGTGGCCC
>CAZPJQ010000191.1:0-2981 GCA_964586945.1 uncultured Candidatus Poseidoniales archaeon | reverse complement strand
GGGTAATGGCGACCATCAATGTGGTCGGCGGATTCATGGTCACCAACAAGATGTTGGAAATGATTGCTGGCAAACGCCGCAAGAAGGGAGGTGACTGAAATGGTCGCACCTGTCCTATTCGACATCGGCTACCTAGTCGCTGCCGCCCTATTCATCTTCGGTATCAAGAAACTGTCCAGCCCACGCACCGCACCCGCTGGAAACCGCATGGGCGCACAGGGAATGTTCCTCGCAGTGCTCGTCACGATGGCCAAGATGTACACCGAGGGAATCATCGGCCTCGAACTCATCATCGGCGGTCTCGTCCTCGGCTCACTCATCGGTTGGTGGATGGCAACCCGCGTCGAAATGACGGGAATGCCCGAACTTGTCGCACTCTTCAACGGCTTCGGAGGTGGAGCGTCGGCTCTAGTCGGTCTCTCTGAGGTAATCGGCAGGCTGCAGGCGGGTAACATCCCTGAACCAGGCGTCGAACTCTACGCGACTTGGGTGGCGATTGGCCTCTCGGGGCTGGTCGGCTGGCTCACCCTCACGGGAAGTCTGGTGGCGATGGGGAAGCTGATGGGCGGGTTCTACATCCCGTTCACCAAGAAGGATGACAGGGGTCGCAGAAAGTGGGTCAATTTCCCAACATGGGGCCCCTCATGGCTCAACATCGTGAAGGTCAGTCTTCTGGTCGGCGGCTTCGCTCTCATCGGTCTGATGATTGAGGAACCATCCAACACCGACTACATCTACGGCCTCGTCGGAGTATCCTGCCTCCTCGGCATTCTGTTCGTCCTCCCAATTGGAGGGGCTGACATGCCTGTCGTGGTCAGTTTGCTCAACTCGTTATCAGGGATTGCCGCAGCTTTCACTGGCTTCGTGATTGGCAACAATGTGCTGATCATTGCTGGTTCGATGGTCGGCGCTGCGGGATTGGTGCTCACCTTCGTGATGTGCAAGGCGATGAATCGGACTCTGACCGCTGTGCTGTTCAAGTCGTTCGGTGGCGGTGGCCGTGAGTCGGTCACCCGCACCAAGGTCGGCAGTGACCCAGAGGAGGTTGCCATGGCGTGTGACGGCATTGCAACCTGTGTCATCATTCCCGGCTACGGCATGGCGGTCAGCCAGGCGCAGCACGCGGTGAAGGAATTTGCCGACCTGATGGAAGCAGATGGTGTCGATATTAAGTACGGAATTCACCCGGTTGCCGGTCGAATGCCCGGTCACATGAATGTGCTGCTCGCAGAGGCGAATGTGCCTTACGAGCAACTCATCGAAATGGACGACATCAATCCCGAAATGCCAGATTGCGACCTTGCACTCATCATCGGTGCGAATGACACAATCAACCCCGTTGCCCGGTCCGGCGAGGGTCCACTCGGTGGCATGCCCATCATCGATGCTGACAAGGCTCGTCAGGTGGTCATCATCAAGCGCAGTCTCAGCGTCGGCTACGCCGGTGTTGACAACGACCTCTTCTTTGAGGACAAGACGATGATGCTGTTCGGCGACGGCAAGAAGATGATGAACGAGCTTAACGCCGCCATCAAGGATCTTTGAGCACTCGCCGCTGGGACTCCCTTAGGGGAGTCCAACAAGCAACGGTTATGAATCGCCCTCGGGTCGAGCGGTTCCACAGGTGTAGCCATGCGCTTCGACTCGACCCGTCTGCTCCTCGTCAGCGCCCTCGTGCTGATGCTTGCAACTCACGCTCTCGCATCGTCTGGTGGTCCTCCGGAGTCGAACATGAGTGGAGACTCAACTGTGCTAAACGGTTGCGATTGTCACGGCTCTGGAGCACCTGGTGCCGTATCCGGTCCTTCTACTGAGGTCGTCGTCTCGGTGGCCGGGGTTCCGCACGCCTACGAACTCGGGGCTGCCTACGAACTAACCATCAAGGTCGAGCACTCATCCAACACTGCCGGCGGCTTCATGATGTCATCCGGTGGACAGGGCACCTTCTCTTGGGCTGACGACCAAGCCGTGCGGCCTGCCGTTGGAAGCAATGATTCGGCGTCGGCCGGAAGCACTAGCGACAACATTTCTCACGATGATGGAACTGACCCGGCAGTCTGGCTAGTCACCTGGACTGCACCCGCTGAGGATGGAGGCGACCTCTCCTTCTACCTAGCCGGCAACTCAGTCGACGACAGTGGTGCAAACGATGCTGGCGACCACTGGAATCTCCTCTCATTCGTCATCAACTCACCCTCAACGACCAGCGCCCAAGCCGAACTAGGAACTCGTACCATCAGCGTTGGCGATTACAACAGCTTGTTCGTCAGCGAACCTGACGAAGAGGCTCTCGCACATGAGCGACAGTTGGAGATTGCCGAAGGAGTCTTCGTGACCGGCAACGCACTCTACTTCACCAGCCTTATTGCTCTCATCATTGGGGCTGTGGTCCAGAAGGAGATAATGGAGAGGAAGCGTGGAGAGGGGCCAGAATGGCTAGACAAGGAGTTGGCTTATCCACAGGGTCTGCGCCGAGCAATCACCTCAGCCGTCACCTTCCTACTCGGTCTCTACTGGATGTCAAACGGAGAATCAGCATACCTGTATGGGCTGTCCCTCTTCATCAGCCTCTGGGCTGCCTACGGCGTCTATCGAACCGTCTTGGCAGCAAAGCGAGAGCCCAAGATCATGGACATCGCCTGAGGTGACTATCGTGGGCGAATCGTCCGTCCCGAACGATTTGAGTGAACCCGTTGGGGTCCACCTCGCAGAGGCATCCATCCGTCTACAGAGAGTGATACTCGGTATCCTCCTGTTGGCGATTGGCTGGGCATTTCTCATCGATGAGATGTTCTCCCTATGGCTCGCATCACTGCCACTCGCAGAAGGAGAGGGGACACTCTCCATCTACAGCCCGTACGCATGGCTGGACACTCGTTGGACGGCGGTCGGACTCCTCTCGCTGTGGTCGGTCCTCCCCTGGTTGGCGTGGGAGGCCTGGAGGTTTGCGAGGCCCGGGCTGCTCCCCCGAGAGAGAGCGT
>CAZPJQ010000190.1:922-3078 GCA_964586945.1 uncultured Candidatus Poseidoniales archaeon | reverse complement strand
CTCAAGCAGACCGCCGAGCGCAGAGGCGCGGCCTCAGCACCTGACCTCGACCCCTACTGGAACCGCGACTTCGGATATGGCATGGTCGACGCATACGAGGCGGTGAAACTTGCTCAACACCTGTTCGAGACAAATCAGAGTAGCGCAGTAGACCCATATCTGCAAAACCATTTCCTCAACCTCTCCATCGATGGCTCTACGGCGACAATCACCGGCCACTCATGGGGTCAACAGGGAACCGTCGAGAAGGTGGAGTTCAGAATCGGCACGGGGGCTTGGTCGGAGGCGACCTACGAATTCGCCGAGAACCTGTCGGCCGGAGAGGCGTTCAACTGGACTGTGGTCCTCAACTTGAATGGGCTAGCAAAGGGCAACCAAACCGTCGAGATTCGGGCCACCTCTGAAGGGATGAGCTCACTACCAGCACTAGTGACAGTAGCGGGCACCGGCCTCGGAATTGATGCGGCTGGCACCGGATATCTCACCTACACGCTCATCTTCGCGATGTTGGTGATGTTGCTGGCCGGCACACTCGGCTGGCGAATGCACCGTGCCGGAATCATCCTCGCCCCGACTTCTCTCGTCGTCGCCCAACCGGAGGTTCTCGATGCTGAGTTGGTGACCGAACCGCCACCTGACGAAGATTTGGAAGGTCTCACGGTCGCCGAACTCAAGTCCCGCCTCTCCGCCGCAGACCTACCAGTAAGTGGCAACAAGTCGGAACTTATTGAGCGTCTGAAAGACTGAGCCGCTCAAACTCCGCCATCTAATTAATAGTGAAAGCGGGTTCGGCCGGAACATGGCCGAGTTCAGCGACCGAGCAAATGCGATACAGCCAACTGGCGTTCGCAAGATGTTCGATCTCGCAGGAAAGGAGGCGATTCACCTCGGACTCGGCGAGCCTGACTTTCAGCCCCCTTCGGTCGCAATCGACGCCTTTCACGAGGCGATGAAGGCGGGTCACAACAAGTACACCACAACCGCGGGCCTGCACGCGCTGCGCGAGGCAATCGCAGGAATTTGGCAGCAGTATGAGCCGAACCTAACAGCGGACAGCGTCTGCATGACCATGTCTGGCACGAACGCTCTGCTCACCACTTACCTTGCATTTCTGAGCGAGGGTGACAACATTCTGATTCCCGACCCCTGCTTCCCATTGTACGGCCCGCACGCGGTGATATCTGGCGCAGAACCCCGCTTCTATCCATGCACATTCGAAAATGAATTTGTACCGACCGTCGAGGATTTGGAAGCCCTAGTGGATGACCGTACGAAGGCTGTGGTGTTCAACTTCCCGAGCAACCCGACCGGGGCCACCATTACTCCCCGAGAGAGAGACGAGCTTCTCGAGTTCGCACGTCGAAACGACCTCTGGGTAATCACTGACGAGGTCTACGACCGCATCATCTACGACCGACCACATGTCTCCTTCCTAGGTGCCGGTTACGAAAATGTGGTGATGATCCAATCCTTCTCCAAGACCTTCGCCATGACTGGCTGGAGAATGGGCTACATTCTCTCTCCGAACGCAGAGGTGGTCAAGCAGATGACCAAGTTGCAGTATTACATTACAGCCTGCTCCACCGATGCGATGCAGTACGGCGTGCTGGCAGCCATACAGAGGGCGCCGGACTACCCCAGCGAGATGAGGGATGCGTTCCGCAAGAGACGTGATCTGATTTGTGAGCGTCTCAACGGGATGCCAGGCGTTTCCTGTCATGTTCCAGAGGGTGCGTTCTATGTCTTTCCGAAGGTCGCGGTCCCCGGCTGGAGCAGCGTTGACATCGCACTTGAGATTCTCAAGGATGGTGTCGTCTGTTCTCCCGGCTCCGCTTTCGGCGTCGCTGGTGAAGGGCACCTCCGCTTCGCCTACACGATTGATGTTGAGAAGATTTCAGAGGCGATGGACATCGTGGAAGGAGTCCTGACCCGCATCAAGCACCTTCCTCCGCCCGAGCAATCCGCGGCTTTCTGAGGGTACTGTTCGCCGAGTAGTTAGAGCGATAGGAGTCCGCCGACTCGGCGAGTCGATGATTGCAGTCCTGCTCTCGTTTACGATAGCCCTTTTGGTAGGCCTATATCTGCCGCGCTTGCCGTTGGTCATCATTCCGAGGCTGCGCCCGATGGAGGGCAACCTCACCCTGTTTCCGAACGCC
>CAZPJQ010000190.1:0-912 GCA_964586945.1 uncultured Candidatus Poseidoniales archaeon | reverse complement strand
AATGTGGGTCTGGTCGCCCAACTGCTCTTGTTGCGCCGCCTTTGGCAACTCTCGTTCATGTTCGCACTGCTACCGCTTCTGCTCGGATTGTTCGTGCTCTCCGTGCAACCAGACCCCGTCGCCTTCGGCCTCTTCATCGGTGGCGGCTGGGCCATACTCTCTCGCACCCTTCCTGAACAGGGACTCGAGTTGCCCGCCGGCCCCTATTCGATGACCCTCATTGGAGAGGTGGACCAAATACGCCGCGCCGAGAACGACTGCTGCGATTCGCCAGACATCCGCTGGGAAGTGACCGCAATCCGCTGCCGTTCCTGCCGAAGTGTCCACTTGACTCAGGCTCGCCCCGACCTCGGCCGCAGCAGGACGGATGGGTTGGTAGGGATAGTTCGGCTCCTAATTCTCGATGGTCACCCGCTGCTCAGCGAGTTGGAATCCTAGGAGATAGACCCTCAAGACTCGCCATCAGCGTCATTCGACGGTTTCGTGGCCTTCTGCACCAACCCGCGCGCTTTCGAGAGCGCACCCGCTAAATCGAGTTCGTCGCTGGCATCCTCGTTGGAGTCAGCCGTCTCAGTCGCGGTTGCCTCGTAATCGGATGTGCCACCGTCCCCGTCGCGCTCACTGGATTCGTCTTCGACACTACCACTGTCTCCCCCGCCATCCTCGTCGTCATCGTCGAGGTCGACCCACTGCGCCTCTTTTTCGACCAACCAATCGGGCAGGTCTTCCCGCCCGCCACCGAGCACGGCCATGGTGGTGAAGGTCGCCATGGGAAGAACCGCGAGAGCGACTAGCATGTCGAGGAATGAGGTCTCGGGGATTTCGACCTGAACTGGCAGGAACGCCTCAATGACCGTTTTCTCGAATGCGATTTGCTGCCACTGCGAAAGGTCGGGTTGTATCCAGCCGAAT
>CAZPJQ010000189.1:0-3096 GCA_964586945.1 uncultured Candidatus Poseidoniales archaeon | reverse complement strand
TGTGACCGACGACGATGGCGAACAGGCTGATGCATTCGTCAATGTGTCAGTCGTCAATAAGGCGCCCAAGGCAATGGCGGAGGCCGAGCGTCTGACCGTGAAGGTTGGAGAGGAGATAGTCATCTGGACCAACGGGACCAGCGACTCGGCATCAGACATGTCCAACCTACGATTCGAGTGGGACCTAGACACATTGTCTGACTGGGACGATGATGGCGACCCAGCAAATGACATCGAGTTGACGACCGAGATCAATCAGCCATTGCGCCATGTTTTCCTCACAGCAGGAACCAAGAACATCCGCCTGCGAGTCTCCGATGAGTCGACCACTTCGACAGTTAATCTGGTCATCGTTGTCGAGCCGGAAGAGAAGATTCTCTTGGGATGGTTCGACAAGAATACTGCCGGTGTAAGCAATTACGTTATCATATTGGGTCTCGTTCTAGTCGCGCTGCTAGGTGTCTTGGCTTTCACTACGATGAGACGGGGTGGTCGACCACAAGGTGAAGATTGGCTCTCTGGTGGTGCGCTGTTTGAGGAGAGTCCACTAACCTCCGCACCGCCGACCTATGCCTTTGAAGGGCCTCAAGATGCCCAACAGGATGCGGCACCCGCATTGCTCGACAACGCTCTCCAGCCGGTCGGTGAGGGAGTTGAGGGAACCGTTGACGGTGGACAAACCACATCGGAGATCGCAGCCCCACTCGCTGACTCCCCTGATGCGCCCACCGGACCACCACCCGCGATTCCCGCCGAAGGACTACCACCCGGCTGGACTCAGGAGCAGTGGGAATGGTATGGCCATGAATGGCTTGAGGAGCAATCGCAAGCTCCGCCTGGCCTCGCTGACAACCTCGATTTCGACCTTTAAACCGGTTAGAAAATCGCTCTATTCCGTGGGGGATGGTTGATGAATCCCAAGTAGCCTGCCCATTACATGGGCAGCCGTTCCGCCAACCACCGAATGTTCACCTCGCTTGTTCTAGTGCTCTTGCTGCTGTTCGGCAGCATCGGTGTGCTCGCATTGAGTGAGCCGGACAAGGCCCCTCCACAGAACTTGGAGGACGAGCAGTTTGCCGGTCCTCGATTATCTGACGCCGATGTCGATGTGCCAGTGCTGCACAAAGGCGATCGGTGGACCTACGACGGCTTCTTTGACGTCGCTGAGATGATCAGCAACTCAGGGGTCGAGACCGACGCTGAGGCGCTGCTAGGTGAGTTGGACATGTGGGTGGATGACTTGACCACATGGACGGTGGACAACCACAGTTCGGTTGCTTACCGGGTGAAATCGGAAGGACAGTTCGTCGGTCTGAACATCACATTGAGCGGCACTCTCGGTGATATCACGGTAGATTATACCTCCTCTGACATCATTCGAGCCGGTGATCTCGCAACCATCAGGAATGAGGTATACATGCATGTAAAGTTCTGGATCAACCCCTCTCAATACATCGACGTAGCAGAAGTAACGGTCACAGATTCCTTCTACGAACCTCGCGAAGACTACGATTTTCCACTGAACGTCGGTGAAGAGTGGAGCAATGACTTCCTCGATGTGAATTGGTGGCAGGGCGGTTCAAACTTCTTCACCATTCCACAAGATGAGACATTGTCCTTTGAGACGACACATCAGGTGATGAGCGTGGGCGACCCGGTGGTCGAGTATACAGGTTGCGAAAGCTCCTACAATGTGACCGCCTTCGATGAGAACGGCACTGTGGAGTCGTTCCGCTGGTGGTGTCCGAGTGCTAAGAACGACGCTTGGCGCCACTTCGAAAATGCCCTGGGAATGTATGTCGACTTCTATCTGAAGGACTTCGAGCCAGCGGCTTCGGCAAAGCACTTCGAAGTCAATCTTGAATACCCGACTTGGGCGCTCAACATGCCTCTTGGTGTCTGGGTGAATGTCACTGACGACAATGGCACGCCGATCGCCGACCAGACATTCATTCTGAGATACGAGTACAATGATGAGTGGATCACCAAAACGACCGCTGCAAATGGCAGCGCCTTTGTTCTCTTGAACACCAGCGACCCACTCGACTCAACTCCCTCAAACCACGACTACGCCAGCCATGGCATCGTCGCCTGGGATCCGGTCGAGGAGTATTTCGGAGTGGATACGCTGACTCTCGATGATGAGTTGGTGGCCTTGGACTATCGGCCGAGACCGGGTGGGATTTCTGTCGACCGGCTGCGTGGAAATGAGACTCTCACTCTGAACCCTGTCTACGGCTTCAATGCGATACCCGGCGACGAACTGCAATTCACGATACCCGTGGAGAACAAGGGGACCAATGGAGGCCCGGCAAGCGAGTTAGAGATGGTGGCACCGGATGGTTCCACACAGAGAGGGGACATCGAGGCTCTCCCACCGGTCGGGTCAGATGTGTTGCAGTTTTCGTGGGCTGTTCCCTTGGAGCAGGCTTCGGGCTGGATTTCCTTCTCCTTCGAGGTGGACCCTGACGACTTGATGGAGAACGACGAGGTGCACCAATCGAACGACATGGCGACCTTCGACCTCTACATCGGCCGCATTCCAACCGCCTCCTTGGCTGCCATACCTCCCACGCCCACGCTGACGAACTTCACAATCGATGCGACGGGGAGCAGTGATGCAGACGGCGGAAGCGTTCACTGCACCTTTGTGGTCGAGGTGACCTACGGTGACTTCGACACCTTCCAGGCGTCAGACTGTCAACTCGAGTTGAACTGGACTGACAACGGAGTGTTTTCCATCGAACTCACCGTTTCTGATGAGGAGAACGATGTCGACTCGACTTCGATGACTATCGAAATCCTCAATCGATTGCCATGGGTGAACATCGCCGCGTCGGTCAGCACGATTGAGGCGGAGCAATCAGTTCACTTCGACGCCTATGACAGCGATGATGATGACACCCTCGACAGTTCCGCGCCCATCATCTTCCACTGGTTGCCTCCGATCCGTTCTGACGGTGTTGCCTACACCTGCGAGGAGGGCCCCATCACGATGGAATGCACGGTCACTCCGATGGAGGAGGGTGACTTTGTGATGCGGCTTTCAGCGACTGATGATGACAACGAGGAGACCATCGCCAACTACACTGTCGA
>CAZPJQ010000188.1:0-3155 GCA_964586945.1 uncultured Candidatus Poseidoniales archaeon | reverse complement strand
TCCTTCCGCAGCATGTTGGTTCAGCAACGCTTTGATATCCTTTGCTTCGAAAGTGGACTTGCCGCAACCAACCCCCATCGTGGCCACGTCGTATTGCAGGCTGGCGCCCGACTGATACTGCGTCGTCTGGGGTGCATCAGCCTGAAATTGTGGAGCTTGCATGCAACGCGCTCGGCATTCATTGATATAAATGTGATTCGAATTGATGTAGCCCAATATTCTGGGAATCAGGTGTGCTGCCTATTCCAACGAGCCTGTTGCTCCCTGACAGCTCCAGCCATCCTGAATTCACCTGCTTGCTCGTATGCTTCAACCGCTGCATCCCAGTTCTTCGCTTGCTCCATGTTGTGAGCATATGCGAGCAGTTCTGCTTTGTTCATCGTAGGCGGTGAAGCGGCTGCCGCGGGTGCAGCGGGTTGTCCTCCGGGCGGGGGTGGTAGTGCTTGGCTGACGGGCTGGGGGGCCTGTGAGAAACTAGGGTTCATGGCCGGTTGAGCGGGTTGTTGGCTCACCACGAGTGACTTTATGGTGTTCAACAACTCAATCATCTGATTCCGGGAGAGTGACGATCCAGTAGTTGTCAGAATCGTACCTACCCCTGTGTCGATACTGTTGGCGAGAAAACCTCCTGTCTTGGAAAAATGGCAACGATGGAAATCAGAGTAGAGCAATCCTCCCGATTTCGGCGTCGCAAGTGGATTGTTGAAGTACACACCTGTGGATGTGAACATGACATGGTCTTTCGCCGTTCCGAAAATGGTGCAATCCAATAATCCAATTATGGGATCCTGGCCGGTGTATCCGTTCTTCATCAGAGCGTTATTGAGTTTCTTCGAGGGAATTCCGGGAGCGACATGAAAATGCTCGAGATATCTCAACTGCCTCACCAACTCGTTGACGAAAGGAGACCCTGTATGCTGCACGGAATCCTGACCACGTGACTGGTATATGATGAATGCCCAAGAACCTCAACACATCCACAGTGCAAAGAAGAGCGTTTTACAAAACGATTCACCCGCTCCGGAAAATCTGCTCACGGAAGACCTCCCCACTCAGCATGGAGATGAGGTCTGCTGGGTGAGAACCGAATTCGCATCATTCGATTCGGTCAAAATCTCCTTGGACGACGGAGTCTGAGATGTTGTAGGTGACACTCCCTTGTTTCTTCGACTCCATCATCTGCTCCTTCATGCACAGCAGTTGGGCCTTGTCGTGATTGCCCAATGATTCGTAGATGGCCGCGGCTTCAGAGAAACGGCCGCTGTCCTCCAGAGTCTTGGCATTCTGATATTGCTTCAACGACTCGGGAGAGTAACCCAGCTGCGCCAGCATCTGCACGTGTGTGTCCCAGCCGATGTTGAGAGTGGCTCGCTGCTGTTCGAGCAGTCGTTCCTCCTCCACTGAACGGAATCCATCAGCCATCGCCGAAGTCAGGAACGCGAGGTATCGATTATCCTCGCTCGTCGTCGGCTCGTTCTCTCGTCTGAGGCTGTCCTCCGCTTCCCTGCGAAGCTGTTCAGCGAACGTCCACTCTCCCGCCGTCTCCGCCTCAAGAGCGGCTTCCATCAGCCTGCCTTCTTGTCTGAGTGTCTCGACGTTCTGCATATGCCGCTGTTTGATCTCGTGTTCAATCTCCCGTTGGCTCTGTTGCCTCTGCACTGGTTGAGGTGCCACCATGGGCTGAGGGGCGACCATCTGGGGGACCTGCTGAATGATGACTTGCTGGGGTTGAGCAAGGCCCGGTCTAAAGAATCCAACAGTAGCGATGATTCCACCGATCGGCATTCCCGCGCAGCAGAATATGAAGAAGAAGGTCATCGCTGTGGTGTCGTCTTGCTCTATCTGTTCACAACCATAACTCTCCCGGGCAGCAGAATCTCCAGACGCCTTCCATTCATCACATCGATCTGTATCATCCAGCTCTGGAGCAGTGGCGACGAAAACCATGCTGATAATGACCGAGACGACCGCGATGCCGAGTCCGATGCCGACTACCTTCATCTCCGCCATCGATATCCAACCTGCACCATCTGAAGCCTGATTCTGCGATAGGTTCTGATTTCCCGTGCCCTTCAGCACAACCTCACCTAGGTATTTCGGAGAGCTGTAAATGAAGTTGACGGCATGTTCCTTTCGGCGGGCGAAATCACACTGGAACTTTTCAGATGTTGCGCTCCGAAAGTCCGATTTCCCCCTGAAGCGAGCTGAAAAGCGGTCACCCCAGCGTGCGAAGGAATCAAAGCCAAGGGGATACAACTCATGAACGGTACGAGATATGTCTGTGACCGGCCCAACCGACGCGCTGCCCTACATCCGAGCGATTCAGCTGCTGCTCGGCGGCTACCGAGCATACTCCCGTGAGAAACGCCGCGAAACTGATGTCGCCGTGCGCGAGGAGGTCGCCCGCGCTGCCACACGGGTCAGAAACCACCTGAACAACGTCCACGATGCCGCTTACCGCAACAAGGACACTGAGTTGACGGCGGTGTGCGCCCGCGCCATCGAGGAGGTGGACGTACTGCGCAACGAGGTCGAGTTGGCTGCCACGGGCGGAGAGCACCCGTTCTTCTCGCTGCAGAAGAGTGCATCCAAGAAGAGCATCAAGAATCTGATTAAGCACGACCACGACACATTGGACATGGTCACCAAGGCGGTGAACATCTCCAACGACCTCGAGGCAGCACATGCGGAACAGGACGGTGAAAAGTGCCTCACGGATGTGAGAAAGTGCCAGCAACTTCTGTCGAGTTGTCGTGGCCACTTCAGCGCGCGTGGTCGAGTTCTGAGGAAAATATGAGGTGAAACAGCATGGCGAAATACAGGTGGAGAGATAGACCAGACATCGTGGCAAGGCTCGTTGACACGGGCACGATCAAGGGTTGGAAGAGCGTTGACATGGTGTTGAAACCGAACGAAGCGGTGACGATCATCTCGGACGGGAAAATCCAGGACACGCTATCTGAAACAGTGCTGAAAGGCTACGCCGGTGGTTGGGGTCGCTGGCTGGGTGGCAAACTCGGCTTCGGAGGCGCTGACCACAAACTGCTGTTCACGATGACCGGACCCTTCGACCTGATGTTCCTGCTCCAAGGTCAACTTGCTGATGGAAGCAAGGTTGGACCCCTGGGGGGGGGGGGTACCTCATAGTCGCTCTA
>CAZPJQ010000187.1:0-3165 GCA_964586945.1 uncultured Candidatus Poseidoniales archaeon | reverse complement strand
ACCGACCTCCTTGACCTTCTCGAGGGCCTCGTGCGCAAGTTCGACCTCCTCCTTGGCAAACTCCCTGCCTCCGACTTCGACCCGCTCTTCCTCCTCGTCCTCGACCTGCTCCTCTTCGAGTTCCAAATCGGCCGCCTCAAGATGGGGGTCATCGGCAGAGCCGACTAGATTGAATGCGCCTTCGGGGTCATCATCACTCATCTCATCACCTCAGGTTGCAGTTGCAATCAATGTCAGGGCTATCGTCGACAACGGCTCGGCGAACAAATAGTGTGTAGAAGAACTGTCAAATCCGGGGAGCGCATTTAGCAGGGATAGGTCACTGGCCAACCCGTTGACTCCAAGCGTTGACGCCGACGGAATGAAACTGGTGGTCTGCGCATCGATGAAGACGGCACGGGCGTCGAGAGTGAAGCCAAACGCATCAACTTGGATGCGCCCGGTAGCTGCAATCTTGCCGCCTCGAACATCTGAGACAACGACGATTGGATATGTTCCCGCGATGTAGTGCGTCTCAATCGTAGCACTCTTCAGATTCTCACCAATCGCCTCTATTTGCCGCACCCAGACCCCCGGCATCGCCGGCATGTCGGTCTGCCTCACATACAGACGGCCCAATCCATCACCAGATGATGATATGCTGATACCCATAGAATCGGTAGGCACTATTGAGGCGTGTGAAGCCATGTCTTGAGCAAGAAGGAGCACATCGGCCTTTGAGTTGATAGCTCGGCCAGAGGCGGAGATGAAGAGGTCCATCCCATCTTGAGAGGACGAGTAGTCTAGGGTAGGCATCCCTTGGAAGCTAGTTGACGAGGTGATGTCGAAAGTGGTGGACGGCTCAACATCAAGAGTCATGGTTCCGGGCACTTCTCGAATGAAGACTGTCAATGGCCACCATCTGTCTGCGGCGAAAATCTGCTGTTGCATCATCAGAGATTCGACGCTCCGGCCGTGTACCTGTTCGTTATCCGGGACGCTCATCGAGAGGTGAACTCGCTGTCCTAAAGCGGCGTTCAAATCAATTACGCGTGGCACATCTGTGACGAGCACCTCTGAGCGGCTCGCACCCTCCCTATCCAGCAGCATCGCGTGTACCGCGTCGAGTCGGTGTGACATCTCATAGCGTGCTGTCAACATAATCTCCGGAATCACCTGGCCTCCGATTCTCTCCATATCAGCATCCATGTGTAGCGTCGTGTTCTGACCCGGCACGAAGCCGAGCATGGTCATTTGGAAATCTTGGCCATAGAAGCCCTGTACATCGATGATGAGTTCACTTCGCTGAGGTAACCAGCCTTCCAAATCGACTTCGACATGGTATTTCTCGGTGATTGTCAGGTTGGTGTACTCGACGAAGACACTCGCCACTGGTGGCAAGTTGGGGAGCCACGTTCTGATGTGCAAAGCGGTTCGGTTCTCATACTGGTCGGCTGACATCGAGAGGCCATGCACCCACTCCGGCTCGGGCAGTTCCATGCTCCCCTGTCTAATATCAGCGGTCACCGAAAATGGTTGGTCGGCGTTCAGTGTCAATCCCGCGGAGAAGGAGTCCGAACCGTTCCGATCACCGGTAAGTGAGGTCGAGAATTCGCCTAGCATCTCGTTGACAGATCGGCCAAGATCTGAGAAGCCGGCGAGGAAGAAGCCGATTCCGGCCAATCCGTTCTCCGTCGAAAGGGCTGGCAGGGTGAACCGGCTGGGACCATCGCTGCTCGGAAGTGCCAATTCCAACTCACCGGGTAGTGGTGAGAACAACACATCTCCGTTGACACCGAGTGTCGGATCCTCCCACGCTGTGTCATCCCTGAGCACCAGCGCGAAGTCCTCACCGCCAACTCCGCTGATTCGGACGGTCGACATGCCATCCCTGCCATCCGCACCTTCCAATACCGGTGGTGACCACTCGACCTCCGAAATTCCGGTCAAGCGAGCAGAAAGTGACGCCTCTGAAGCATTTACATCCTGCCAAAAGAGGAAGTGGTTGCCATCCATCGTGCGCGGCGAGCTCGCATTGCCCGACTGCACTGTGATGCTGTTGAATGGCTGCTCGCCTCGCCAACTGACTCGCTCGCCGATGTCCATCGTGAAATTCTGTGGGAATTGTTCGATGAGAACCACCTGCTGCTGAGTTCCGTTTGAACCGGCGTACAGAATCTCTCCAATCGGTCGGTCAGATGCCCAAGAGACATCATCTCCCGATATCAACAGGTCGAGTTCCGCCGGTTGCTCCGAGATGTAGATCGACTGAAATGAAATTGGCTCGATGGAGCCGTTATCATGTTCGATGTAGAGCAGTCGAAGTGGATCGCCACCCGTCGAACTGAAAGAGACCTGTTGGTCTCCACCCGCTCCGTCGACGATATGGATCGCCTTGAGGCCAGAATGCTCGATGCTGACCGCTACTGGAACGAGAGGTTCCACCTGACCCTGTCTTCCTTCGACCAAGCCTAGATCGACATCGCGGGCCATCATCAGATGCGAGCCGTTGGTAGTTGGATGGGGGCTTGAACCGAGTTCGATTTTCGCCATGCCGAGAGCCATCGGGATGCGACTCGCTTGGATGGTGTCAAACAGCTCGAGATGCAACTCTCCACCGGTTCCGGTGCCGTCACCATCGCCGCCAACGATGTTGACAATCGCTTCAGGAATGCTGTTGACAATGTTGCCGACATCGATGAAAACATCGACCAAATTTAGAATCGTCGCATCGAGCAGCGCTGACAGAGGGTCAGATTGCTGATTATCCAGCCCCTCAGCGACATCATCACCGCCGCCAAGTTGGAAAGTTCCGTACAGCACCAACGCAGTCGGGAGGTTCTCGGCGTGGATTCGAAGTCTCCGATGGTCCTCCGGCGCACCTGAGCGCATGAACCATGAGGTATATTCAATCTCAACCACCGACTCTGTTGAAACAAAAACGACAAGCGTGTTCGGAGGCTCATCCGGGTTCACCGGCAGGCTGGGGTCGTTGACATTCGGGGTGGTATCCCGGCTGAAGTTCTTGATGGCTAGAATGAGCGAGAGACGCTCTGGCATCTGGCCAGGCAGTTCTGGAGATCCTTCACTCCCCACCATTCGAAAGATTCTCTGAATGTTCTGTTGTGAAAGAGTCCCTGATGGCATCCCACGCAACCAACCGAGGGAATCTGTGATGTTGCCGAA
>CAZPJQ010000186.1:0-3246 GCA_964586945.1 uncultured Candidatus Poseidoniales archaeon | reverse complement strand
GACGAAGAGGTAGACGAAGAGGTCGAAGTGATGGCGATGATGGCAAAGCAGGTCGTCGAGCGTCTACCGATGCCAGCCCCACAGGCAGAAGTTGTTGCCAAAACAATCGTGCAGGGTTACATCGCCTCCCGGCAGCCCTTACCAGACACCCGCAATTCAAACACCATGAAGGCGAGAGTTGGGGGCCATACCGTCTATCTCACCTCAAGCACCTACGACGATGGAAGGTTGGGCGAGATCATGATTACCACCTCTAAGGAGGGGGCAGCGTGGCGCTCGATGTTGAACCAATTCGCAATAGCGGTCTCAATCGGGTTACAGTACGGCATCCCACTCGAGGCCTTCGTGAAGTCGTTCACTTTCCAGAAGTTTGAGCCGAGCGGAATGGTTCAAGGTGGCAGTCACCGAGTCAAGAGGGCTACGAGCATCGTTGACTACATTTTCAGAGAATTGGCAATCAAATACCTCGACAGAGATGATCTCGCACAGATTTCCGAGGAGGACATGGTGAGTACCTCCATCAGCCGCCCCGAACACACTCCCGATGGTGTGGTCAGACACGAGGGGGACAAGCGGGAGGTTCAGCTGACTTTGGATGTTGAACCGGAAACCGTTGACCAAAAAAGGATGCGGATGGCTCGAGAAAGAGGCTTTACCGGTGACATCTGCGGAAACTGCGGTGGCAGTCAGATGGTCAGAAATGGAACCTGCCTCAAATGTAACGAGTGCGGCTCTACCACCGGGTGCTCGTGAATAATCACGAGTCGAGGTTTGGGACCAGTACTTTGGCCGGATGGCTGTTGACCCATCGGAGAGTCAACTTTCGAATTGAATTGTCTTCGAATGCGTGAATCCGATTAAGTCCGTGGCCACGGGCCTGCTGAAATATCCCTTCAGAAAAAATATTCTTGTTTTTATCCTTGTTTCTCGCCATTCGGGTGAGCGCTATTTTGGCTGCCCTCACGACATTTGCAGCGTATCTCTTACTCGCTTCATCCTCAAACCGGATTCCGAGCGCTCTCGCCAAACTTCCTTGAGCGACTCCGTCTCTCTCATTGGCGATCATTGCGATAATTATGAATTGGTCTCGGACATGTCTGTCCCAGCGGCGAAAATCGCCAGAATGTTCTGAAGATTTCGGATTAAATTTTCCTTGTAATGCCAACAACCATTCTCTCTTTTTGCCTTTGAATCTATTAATGTTGAGCGGAGTTATGTCTGTAGCTAATTCTTGTTTCTTAGAAAACTCAAGAAGTCCATCAAATTCCTGGACTCTCCACTCCTCTGAGAGCCACTCCTCCAACCGCCTGCTGGCTAGTGGGTCGTTGCCCATCGCCCTGTCAACGCCCTGGCGTAAGAGATCTGGAGCAACTTCCCTGAAGGAGTCGGGGTCATCCCTAGCCCATGAAGCGAAGGCGTTTGAAAGAGCATCAATTCTCAATTTTTCGACTTTTTTTGTCTTACTAAATTGCTTTCCGCCAGCCATCATAATCCTCTCTATCATATTATTGTGGTATCTCAGCATATATGAAAGTAGAGTGAATGTGATATGAAATGCTCATGTTCCATAGGAGGAACACATCAAGCCATCTCTTGCCGCCAATTCCACAATTGCTCGATTTCCGCCTTCAACTCGAACGCTTCGTCGTTATTACTCGCCATCTCGAGCCTTGAGCGGACGATTTGCACAAACTCACCGTCTGGAACCTCTCCGATGACGGTTTCGATGAAGTCGGCGATGCTCATCCCCGCCCCCGCCTCTATCGCCTGTTCGAGTCGCTTTCGCTCATCGTCATCAGCAGGGTTGCGAACAAATCCACTCATTGGACCGCCTCCTCAAACCAAGGTGACGGTTCTTCCTCGTAGAATACTACAGATTCGTCCGTCCAGTTTGAAAGTGGCCCAAATGTGTCCAGCGGTTGTTCCGCCTCCTCAGCAGTCCAGTGCGCACACTTCATCTCACCGCGGCCGAGCACGAACGCGCTCAGCATGATTCTCGCCGCACTCGCCACCGCCAAGGTGTGCAGGTCGGTGGCGCTCCAGTAGGCATTGCCGCTCGGGTGGGTGTGCACCCATACTCTGAATGGGATGACTCCGCCTTCGGGAGGGTTTAGTCCGACTCTGGATACCGTCCCCCAGTCAACGAAGCACTGTCCGTCGCCGTCAATGAGCAAGCTGACCTCCATTCCAGCGAGGTCGCTGATCGAGTAGAACCATGACCACTGTTCGTTGATTCCGAGATGGGCGAGAGTCTGCCTAACCGCATCGCAGTGGACATCTCCTCTCTCTAGGGCGGCCGCGACATCTTCGGTTGGATGGAGCACTGGCTCCACAGGTGGCCTTGCGTCAGCCATCACTCCTCACCCCCATCGAGATGTTGGGTGAACTGCATTCCCGCGCTACGGTTATAGAGAACGGGCATTCGCGACCTAATTGCGCCTTCAGTGCGGTCATGGAGTTCAGCAATGTCCGGAACACCCAACCCATTGGCAAGTTCCTCGATTAACGCTTCATTCTCTTCCTCTGGCCACGGCGCGCCGTGGCGACCTGGACGTCCCTGCACTGGTGGAATGCCCACATCGATCTGAGGTGCACCGACGCCATTGGCACCATCCAAGATGGGGAACTTCAGTTCTCCGAAGGTCAGCGAGTACATCCGTGCCGGGGTTGGTCGGGAGGGCTCACCGATGGAGGCTCGCATTCTCTGAACCACCCACTGGGCGCCGTGTGCTGCTGCGAGGGCATAGCCCATCTGGACATTACCCGATTCTATCGCACCGGGGTATTGACAGGACGCCGGGGCTTGGTCGGTTGGAGTCATCATTGTGACGAGTGCCTGGTCGCACTCGTCGTCGAGCGCCAGCATGCCGTCACCGCCACACCGAAGGTCGACCCACTGCTCTGTATTCTCGTGTACGAGGACTCGCGCCTCGGGACGGTCTACAGCGACTACGACCATGTCGTAGCCGTCGAGTTGTGAGGCGTTGAGCAACTTATCCCCGTGCGGAGTGAGCGTCAACGCCGGCGAGAGGTGTGATGCCAACCGCTGGGTGATTGAAGTCACCTTCAGCTGGCCAATCGTCCGCGGCTCGTGCCGCTGGTGGCAGAGATTTGCCAACTCTACGCGGTCATCATCCATGATGTGGATTTGGACTCCACCCGCTCTCTCCGCCAAGTCGCCCGCCGTGAGGGCGGGTACCAGCAGGTCGAGCAGTTGGCTACCAATACCACCGGCTCCTACAATCA
>CAZPJQ010000185.1:0-3294 GCA_964586945.1 uncultured Candidatus Poseidoniales archaeon | reverse complement strand
AGGGAGACCAGTTCACCACGGAAGTTCTCACGCAACTCAACCTCGGTGACATAGAGCGGAGCACCGTGACTGATCTGCAGGGCTCGGGCTCCGATGATGCGGGCCTTCTCGAATCGGGTGTGTGGACGGATTGGCTCAACCATGACTCTCAACCACAGACTATGTCTGTGTGCGGCCGACCTGCGCCTCTCTCATAAGGCCATCGGGATGGGAGAGCATCACTCCTCTTCGAGAGTTGTCGAAATGGGGGGACTTTTCCGCCACAAAACAGGTAGGGTGTGGCGCATTGGAATCAATGCCAGTCCTACGAGTACGAGGGTGATTGTGAAGATCGTCTTTCCCGACAGGGTACGGCTTTCGGAGGGAGGGCTCCAACTGTTCTGGAGGGTGCCAGAGAAGGGAGTGTCCGTGCCCGGTTCCGTGACCGGTTCTCCTGCCACTCGGATGATGGCGACGAGTCGAGGGTTGCCGCCTGTCGAATTGACTTCGAATTCGGCCGTCCCGTTCATCGAGAGGTTGGTTACGCCGCCAGTGACGACGCCGTCGAGGGTCGCAGCCGTGTTCGGCCAATCGACTCCATCGTGAACGACGAGAAGGTCGAGGGTGTGAGCCCCATCCGCTGAGTAAGTCCAATTCGCGGAAACACCGCTTCCAACTCGTTGCCAACTCAAGTTGAACCCCGAGGCGGAGTCCTGCAACCCCGTATGACTCAAGTTGGTGAGGAGGTCTTGCAGATCCACTGATTGTGTCTCACCCCTAAGAGTCCAATGTCCATCGACGAGTAGAGTCGGATAGCCGTCGAAGCCGTAGTATTCCTTCAGCGCCGCGCTCTGCTCGGTTGCCAACTCATCAGGGCTGTTCAGCGATGAATGGTGAGAAATCGCCAGAACTGCGGGCCACCACTGCCCCAACTCCCCGACCTCCCGCTCGGCTGTCCTGCAAGGAACGCACCAGGTGGCTGTGTGAAGTTCGACGACATGGGGTGCGAAAACTGCCTCAGAACTGTTTCCGGCCTGCCCTTCCAACGGCAAGACCAGCGCGGCGATGACCCTACCCCCAGACTGCTCCGAGTCATCTTCGCTCTGCGCGGATTCCACCACTCCGGCGAGTGGGGAGATGGCACTAATGAGAAAGAGAGTGAGGATTAGTCCAGCGACCACCCGAGTAGCGAAATGCATGGTGGCCATGTGACTCACCCTTAGCCGCTGCTTGATATAGACCACTCCAACGCGCAGAGTCTGTGGAAGAGTCGAATTGGGCGAGCAACCTGCCGTTGATTCTGGGAATCATGGCATTGGCCGTAATCTTGGCTGGTGGCTTCGTCAGAATCAATGAAGCCGGTGAATCCTGTCCCGACTGGCCAACCTGTTTCGGCACCTTCGGATTCGATGTGTCAAAGGAGGATCAGGGTGCTTGGTACGCCGAAACCGGCGAGTACGACTCACGAGGAATGGATCACCGATACTCGACCTTCGAGATATTCACCGAGTGGTTGCACCGACTCATCGCAACGATGTCAGGCGCGGTTGTCCTATTGGGAGTCTTTCTGGTCCGCAAGAAGCGCGATGAGTTGTCGGATGAGAACTGGAAGGCAGCATTAGCCTCGTTGGCGCTGGTGGTCTCACAAGGTGCGCTCGGCGCCATCACAGTCCGCTACGACAACGCCTCTTGGACTGTGGTTCTCCACCTGCTGTTCGCCATCCTCTACACGAGTTGTCTATTCTGGTGGTGGATCGTCTGGCGGCGCGATGTGGGAAGTATGCCCAGCTGGGCGGAGGCGTCCCCCGAAGTGGTGGCGGCACAAGAGTGGCGAATCGCCCTTCTGACCGGCGCGACTCTCCCGGTCATCCTGCTCGGCGTCTGGGTCTCGACAGGCGGTGGCGGTTCGTTCAACCAAGGCTGCAGTGTCGGATGGATGCAAGGTTGGCCACTCTGCCAGGGGGCGCTGATTCCTGCTGGTCTAGACAATCCGGCGGTCCACGCGGCGTGGGTTCACAGGCTTGCAGTACTCATTGTAGGCATATTTCTCGTTAGGGGATTTCTCCAGTTCCGGGGTGAGACCTCCGGCTCGGCAAAATCCCTCGAGTTGATCTTCGGACTGGGCGTCCTCGCCTTCCTCCTCAACATCCTCGCCGGGGCTTCCTATGTGATTCTAGGAGCTGGTGCTGACGGCTTTCCCGAATCGATTTCTCTGCTCCATCTCTCCCTAGCCACCGATTCGATTCTGCTACTCTCCTTCGCGCTGCTCATCTGCCGGCTCAACCGCGCTGACCAGACGGAGGCAGATGGCGTAAGAGTGGCTGGCAGCGACGGGTCTGACGAAGAGTCGTGAGTGTCACCCACCGATTAGGGGCTGTTTGATAGACGGGGCGCCACCCGAGCGGTTCGATGGCAGAGGCTTTGCCCGACTTCGAGGGTGGCGGAACCTTGGGTTCGCTGTTCGCTCTGATGAAGCCGACTGTGATCGCTCTGCTACAGGTGACCGCGCTGTGTGCGGTGCTCGCCCACGATTTGGTTCAGTGGCACATCGGCAACGGCTTCGACCCGATGGGAACTCTGTGGACCTGTTTCGTGGTGTTCATCGGCGGATTCCTGACGGCCGGTGGTGCGAATTCAATCAACATGTGGTACGACGCTGACATTGACCCATTCATGGGCAGGACTGCGACCCGGCCTGTTCCAGCAGGTGATGTCGAGCCGCGCACCGCGCTCTTCTTCGGCTTCTTCCTCGCGGTCATCGGGACCATTTGGTTCATCTCGCTGGCCAACGAAGTAGCGGCATTCTGGGCGGCGTTCAGCGTCGTTTTCTATGTCCTCATCTACACGATGTGGCTGAAACGGGCAACCAGCCAAAACATCGTCATCGGAGGTATTGCCGGTTCAACCCCGCCACTCATCGGATGGGCGGCTGCAAATGAATCACTATCGATGTCGAGCATCTGGGATATCGGCGCTGCGTTCAACCTCGGAGCGGCACTTCCCTGGCTGATGTTCCTGATAATCTTCCTCTGGACTCCGCCCCACTTCTGGGCCCTCGCACTCTTCCGAGACCGAGAATACACCGCCGCCAAGGTGCCGATGATGCCCTCTGTGAAGGGGGGTCCTCACACACTGGTCGAAATGCGCGTCTACACGGCACTTCTGATAGGAATCTCTGCGATGTTCATCGACCCGGTGATGTGGGGCTTCGGAGAGCGGGGAGGAGAGTGGTCCACAGCGTGGGCTGTCTCCACGACCTACTTCGTCACCGCGTTGGTGCTCGGCATCTGGTACAACCAGTCGGTGCTCAACATC
>CAZPJQ010000184.1:1700-3297 GCA_964586945.1 uncultured Candidatus Poseidoniales archaeon | reverse complement strand
ATGGCAGCGGCCGCTGGCGCATTCATGATTGGAGTGCTCGGTTGGGGCCTCGGCTGGCTCCTACAGGGTGGGTCGACTGGTGATGCCATCACCTTCATCGGTCTGGTGACTGCAGTAGGTTGGATTGGCTGCCAGGTTGACAGCGTGCTTGGTGCGACCCTAGAGAATCGGGGACTAATCGGCAAGGGACAGGTCAATGCGATTTCAATCGGCATCGGAGCGCTGCTCGCTTGGCAGCTCCTCGACTACATTGGCTGGCTCGCTTGATTCAACACTAGATGGAACTTCACTTTCTAGGGGCTGGGTTTGGCGTTCTGTCTCGCTTTGACTGGCCTCTAACTGAGGTCGTCCACGACTTCCAATCATGAGGAAAGTGACTACGCCAACGAGTAGAATGACGACTGCGAAGATGGCCATAGGGATTAGTGGAAGACTCAAACCGCCATCTGACTGTGTGGTTTGGGTTGGCGCAACTTCAGGTTCGCCGATGGTGAACTCACCGGTAATCGAGTTGTGGGCACTATCGACAATCATCCATTCAACAGTATGGACTCCGGGTTTTGCTAGTTCAATTTCATAGTCCCTTTGGAACAAACCCCCACCACTTATCCAGTTCAAGTCATCAACACGGAGAGAATAGCCGCACTGCTCTTTGATCAGTTCAATTTCTGCAATGGATGAAGGGGTGAGTGTTGGCATTCTAGCCGGGGTGGTCCAATCGTAGACGACACTCTTTTCATCGAAAGTGATGATGAGACGAAAATCACTCGGAACGAATCCTACTGCTGGGATGGTATTGTTATCCCAGCCAAACGCGGTTTTCACCAAGAGTTCAATCTGAGCAGCACCAGGGCGGTTGGAAAGGCTAGGATAATGAAACTTGCAAAGAGGCTCATCCGCGGTCGCGATAGAGGGCTCCATCGGCAGAATCGGCAATTCGTAGGTGAGGCGCTCTTGCCGCGACTCAGACCACAAATCGATGATGATACTCGAATTTGAGGTGACATATCCCTCCACATCGACTCCAGACAGTTCCAGTGTCGTCCAATCATCACCAACACTTGTTTCCCAAATCAATCGAGTGTCGGGGACGGTGTAGAGTGAGCCGAGATGAAGAAATCCATTGACCGCATATATCTGAATTTCAGCAATCTCAAGAGAGTGGACCTCAAAGGTTGAATTCACCATCATATTGCCACCATGCTGGTCGCTGACAGTCGCTTGAATCAGATGAGTTCCAGCCTCAAAAACTCGAAATTGCGCGATAGTATTGGGCATCGGAGAGAGTGGTTGCCCATCCAGTTCCCAGTGAACGGCCAGTGTAGAAGAGTCGCTCGCGGTGTCGGCTACCATGACTTGGAAGACAGCCTCATCACCCGCCTCCATCTCTAGGGTCGCCACAGCCCAGTCAATCGTCGGAGCGATATTTGAAACCTCTATAGAGTGAGATAGGTCGACCTGTTTACCCCACTCGTTTCGAATTGAGATATTGAGTTGGTAGCTTCCCGGAGAAGTCCATACATGGCTGCCGTTTGGCTCGTTATTCCACTCCCGCACTGAACCGTCCGCCCAGTCACACCGGAAACTGACATTCTCA
>CAZPJQ010000184.1:0-1690 GCA_964586945.1 uncultured Candidatus Poseidoniales archaeon | reverse complement strand
TCAAGGTTGGGTGTTCCCTGAGCCATGAGGACTCCAAACAATGTAGCAGAATCCATATCCACAATATCAGGCGCGACGAGGCTGCCGTTTGGCATCGGAGCGGCGACGATGATTTGGAGATCAATGTAGCCGGTTAGTTCGGTTTCGTCTCGGGCGGTCATCGTCAGATTGTAGGTGCCCGGTTGTTCGAACGAACGGTTGTAGGTCGCCAAGTTCGAGAAGTCGAGAGAGAATCCGTCCGACCACTCCCAACGGTATTCCATGTGGGCGCGGTCCCAAGCAGCATCTTCGGTAGCACTGGCATCGAAGGTCACGAAGGTTCCCGGCAGGATGAACGAGGGGTACTCAACTATGGCTAGCGGCGCGACGGCCGTCACTCTCATCGTGTGGCCTCGCCCGACTCCGGTGTCAGTCGCCGGGTCCCAGGCAATCAGTCGAGTGGTTCGATGACCTTGGTTCGCGAAGGCGAACGGGATCGTTTGAGGTGTTGAGCCATTCCAGTTTGTAGTTATGTTGTCGATTATCCCTTCTGCGCCGACATCGAGCCAGACTGTCCATCCACTCGGTGCCTCGACTTGATAGTTGGAGGTGACGCCCTCGCCAATCGAACTGATGGCGGGTGGGTCGAGTGTCACGGTTGGTAGAGTTGGTTGAACTGCTGCGGGATGTGTGGCCACAACTCGCTGGTCGGCGCTGAGGTTCCTCAGCCAACGGATTCGGTTGTCGGGCCACGCCACGAGCAGGTCGACGGCGGTATCATCAGCTCCGAGCCCAAAGTGGACTTCAAGAGGAGCCCCGCTAGCACTTGGCCCTTCAGCGCCGGCAATTTCCAGATATTGAATCGGCGAGCCATTTCGCCACACTTCGACGCTCGCCCCAACAGCAGGCGCGCCATCCTCAGTCTGAACTGCGACTCCAAGCCAGTGATTCGCATCGCCAACCGGCCCATCGTTACGGAACAGATGGAGCCGGTTGGTCTGACCAACGCCATCCTGACCACCGGTCAGCAGGTCTAGATCGCCATCATTGTCGTAATCGACAAAGGTCCCGCCATAGGTGTTGATGACTTGCAACTTGGGGTCTGGGTCTTGCGTGAATTGGAAGTCTCCGTTGTTGATCCACAATTCCGCCTTCGCATAGGCCAAATCGTAGATTTGTGGCAGCCACATGTCCAAGTCTCCGTCGTTGTCGACATCGCCAAGCGCCACTCCGGAGTAGAGCTCGTCGCCGATGTAAGTTCCAGAACCTCCACGCGGCTTGAAATCGATTCCAGAACCGGGCCGCATGTCCCCCCATTCAGCACCGGCAACGGGGTCGCGCGTGTAGAAGTGTGAGTCATCACAGATTAGGCCGCGAATGTCCGAACTGTCGTGGTAGAGGTGAACCAGATTTGCCGTCACGATTTCCGGGTAGCCATCGTTGTTGAGGTCGCCGAAAGCCGAGCCGATGGTGTGCCCCCAATATGGCCCCTGTGTGTTGTAGTACCTCTTTTCCCCTTCCAAAACATTGGCCGCATCGTTAGTGTCGCTCGTGCGTTCCCAAAGGTCCCGGATTCCGGTCTGCGAGTCGAGTCGATTTTCGTAGAATCGGTTCGCTACGATTCGGTAGTTTCCGACATAGAGGTCGGAGTCGAAGTCGCGGTCGTAGTCGCCCCAACTGATTCCGCGCCCGTAATACTCCTCCGAGGTGA
>CAZPJQ010000183.1:0-3336 GCA_964586945.1 uncultured Candidatus Poseidoniales archaeon | reverse complement strand
AAGAGAACCGCCCCCGCCGACCAAGCGGTCTCTGTGGCATTCCTCTCTGATCTTCACCTCGGCTCAAACACCTTCCTCCACGCCCAGTGGGAGAAGTTGGCCAAGTGGTTCCACGAGGACCCACTCGCGAAGACCATCAAATATCTCGTCCTTTCAGGTGATGTAGTCGATGGAGTTGGCATCTACAAGAACCAGCAGCGTGAGCTGGAAATCACGGATGTGTACAAGCAATACGAGGGAGTGGCCCGCCTCATCGAGGGGCTGCCCGACTGGATTGACACGATGATCCTGCCAGGTAACCACGATGCGGTCAGACCTGCCGAGCCGCAACCGGCGCTAGACCCGCGAATCCAGGAGTACTACAACTCGACAACCTTTGTCGGAAACCCCTGTGACTTCAGTCTCCACGGAGTGCGGGTACTCTCCTACCACGGTGTCAGCATCATGGACTTCGTCTCAACGATGCGAAACATCACATTCTCTCAGCCCGAGCTCGCCATGGCCGAGATGTTGGAGCGACGGCATCTGGCACCCTCATGGGGCGGCAAGACCCCGCTGTCACCTGAGCCAGAGGACCACATGGTGATTGAGACGATTCCCGACATCTTCGTCACCGGTCATGTCCACGGGCACCACTGCGGTGAACACAAGGGCGTGACACTGATTCAGAGCAGCACCTGGCAGGACCAGACCGACTACCAGCGGATGCTTGGATTCCAGCCTAAGCCTTGTATTCTCACCGTTGTGAACTTGCATACGCATGAGACTGCGTCAATTCCGTTCGCCTAGTCCCAGTCGTGGCGGCGGGTTCTGACGAGCGCCCCGACAACTAGCAAGGCGACCAGTAGCAGGCCGATTTGGACCAACGGTTGGGAAACCAAGTCAGCGAGGCCAACTGTGCCGCCTTCATCCTCACAGCCATCTGCGGTGCTCATGCAGTCAGGTTCCTCCTGCTCTGGCTCGGGCTCCCCATCCAGCGCCTCGATCGTGAACTGAACCGATGAAGAGTTGTTGTTGCCCGAAGCATCTGAAGAGTGAACTACTGCAGTGTATTCTCCTGCCGGCAAGGAGAAACCAGAGGTCAACTGGTGATTCTTTCTCAGGGCGACTACATCGCCTTGAATGGTATTCTCTCCCACGGTGACTGTCTCAGTAGCCTCCTCTGAGGTGTACCAAGAGAACCGTAACAGATTGTCATCCAGTACCTCAACGATGAAATTGAGTATCTCGGGAGGATCGATGTCGACAATTGCACTGGTGTTGAATGAGAGTGTTACCGAATCGACCCCTTCTACCGAAATTGCGCATTCGTATGTGGTGTCGCCCTCCAAACCGGTCAGTTGGAGTGTGTGTGACAACCCTCCGCCAGACTCTTCGAAGGTGAGTGCCCCACAGGTGAGGTTGGCGCCCGCATCGCGGGTGGTGGACCATTCGAGGATGGCTGTGGTTGCTGTCGTGCTGACCACCTTGGCCCCGTAGACCTGCTGAGCTACCTCAGGGAGCTCAATGCCTGTGAGGACGGCGTACTCCTGTGCAGCGACGTCGTACGCTCCGAGCATTGCCGCCTGACCGTCTCCCTCAATCACCATGTCGAGCACATTGGGGTCGTAGTCGACTCCGTCGTTCGGATTCGGGTCATCTCCGCCTCCGAGGCGCCAAGTCTTCGCAACGGCATCGACCTCACGCCACTTGCCCGGCCCGAAGCCGTCCTGTGAGCCAGAGACGATGACGAAGCGGTAGTTCGGAACATCATGGCCGATGACTGTCTTCGACACTGTGATGGTCACCGTCTTGGTGCTGACATCCCCCGAAACCTCGATTCCCTTCGCTGAGGTTTCACCTGTTTGGGAATTTACAGCCTTGACCGCACCCGGCTCGCCGGTGGCAGAGATTGCAACCTCCCACGCCCAGTCGTCGTGGATGACCGCGTTTACCCCCTCCAACATGTCGGTCTCGCCCCACATGTAGTCACCACGGTCGACATAGATCTGAACGATTTGGTGGCTGAAGCCGTTGGAAAGGCTCCAGTAGTCGGTCATCTCGGCAAATGTCAGTTCAAAGCGGGCGTTCCAGGAGCTCTGACTGATCTTGAGATGGGTGACATCGAACAGTCCGGAGCCGGGAGCGAAGTCGCTGGCCAGGGGATAGACATAGTCGCCGTCACCATTCTCGTCGCCCACCGGGTCGTCAAAGTCGAGCAGGGTGACCCACTGCTCAAGGTCTGGCATCACCATCTCGGCTGGCGCCGGGGGAGCGATCTCAGCGTCCACTCCGTCACCATAGGAGAGGGAGGCAGTTTCCGCGGTTACCACCTTGACGCGCGTCGAGTAACGTGGTGCAAGCCCCAGTTCTGACCAAGGAATCTGAAACTCGTAGACCTCATCGGCGGCGCAGCCGCCAAGAATCGAGGTCGAAGAGAGAACCCACTGCTCGTTCTCACCGACTTTGCCCTGAGCATCGAACAGATTCCACTTCGCCTTGCCATCCTGGCGCAACTGGTTGAAGTCGAATGATACCATCTTCTTGGCCGGGAAGCCGAGAACATCGTTTCCGTAGTAGGTCCGGAAGTTGGTCTCAACCTCGTTGAAGTTGATGGCGTTGGGCTGCATGAAGTAGATTGAGAGGTCAGGTCCCCAACTGAGGTCGGCTACCTCGAAGAAATGGGGGGAGGTAGCGAGGTCGACCCGCACATAGACGCTAGAGGCGTCGTAGCCAAGGTGGAATGACACGATGTCCATGGTACCGCCATCCACAGTCGAAGCGTCGTACTTTGCCGCGCCATCCCACTCGCCGGGTAAGGCAATGCCGTCTATCATTGGCTCAATGGTGCCAGAATAGGGTATTTCGGGGACTGCCGGATTGGTCCACAGGTCTTGGAGATAAGGAGGGAGTTCCAGCCCGATGGCTCGGTAGATGTTTGAGAGATGCACCTTGAAAAGAACATCCCAGTTCTCATCATAGCCGCTGTCCTGGTCAAGTCCGTACCACCAGAACCAGTCGCTCCCCTCTGCGATGTAGAGAGACTCCCATGCCGCAACCAAACCGGAATGACCGGGGTTCGCCTCCTCAAACGCCACCAATGCCTGTCGCGCTTCAATGAGCCGCTGCCATCCCAAACTTTCCTCCGCCTCGCCGGCCCAAGTGGATAGAGTTCCGTCAATCCACGAGCCGGTGGCGATGGTGTCTAGGTGAGGAAGTGTGAGATTCTTCGCGAGGAATTCACTCGGTGTGGTCGTCACAATCGATGGGTGGCTGGAGAGCCGCCCGTACCACTCGTCCATGAACGGGCGGCCGCCGTCATGGCGCCTTTGCTGGTGCAAGGAGAAGCCTGGACGG
>CAZPJQ010000182.1:0-3390 GCA_964586945.1 uncultured Candidatus Poseidoniales archaeon | reverse complement strand
CCATGCTGCTGCAATTCGCCGCCCTCCATGATGGCGATCCTATCTGCCAATATCATCGCCTCGATCTGGTCGTGTGTCACATAGACCGTGGTGGTGCCGAACTTGTCGTGCAGCCGGCGGATTTCAGTCCGCATCTGGTTGCGCAGTTCAGCATCGAGATTCGATAGAGGCTCATCCATCAGCAGCACCTTCGGGCGGCGGATTCCAGCCCTGCCGAGCGCCACTCGCTGGCGCTGCCCACCGGAGAGTTCCTTCGGCTTCTTGCCCAACTGTTCGGTCAGCCCCAGAAGTTCGGCCGTCTCCTTGACTCGGAGGTCGATTTCCTCTTTGGAAAGCCGTTTTTCGCCCTTCTCCATGCGGAGCCCGAAGGAGAGGTT
The DNA here is from genome assembly GCA_964586945.1 of uncultured Candidatus Poseidoniales archaeon. Taxonomy (GTDB): domain Archaea; phylum Thermoplasmatota; class Poseidoniia; order Poseidoniales; family Thalassarchaeaceae; genus MGIIb-Q1. Next base: position 3,013 of record CAZPJQ010000182.1, on the reverse strand, counting down.
GTCGGCGATTGTCATGTGAGGATAGAGGGCATAGCTCTGGAAGACCATTCCAACGCCGCGGGCGCCCGGTGAGAGGTCGTTGACGACATTTCCGTCGATTGTGATTCTGCCATCGGTCACATCCTCCAATCCGGCAAGCATCCGTAGACTGGTCGACTTACCGCAGCCGCTCGGCCCCAATAGCACCAAGAATTCGCCATCATTGACTGTCAGATTCAGGTTGCTGACCGCCACCGTCCCGTCATCATACACCTTCTTCACACGCTCAAACTTCACTTCTACCATTCAATCACCTCGGCCGAATTTCCCTGTGTCCTAGTCATCCTTTGACCCCCCCAGCAGAGAGGCCCTCGACGAGGAACCTCTGGAAGAGGATGAACAGGAGCACTACCGGGAGGCTGACGAGCAGGGATGCCGCCGCGAAGTCCCCCCACGCCTGTCCGGTGGCCGATATCATGGAGGCCAGACCCACGGGAAGGGTGTACATGTCGTTGGAGGTGTTGAAGGTCAGGGCGAGAAGAAACTCATTCCATGCAGCGAGGAACGAAAACAGCGCTGTAACGGCAACTGCGGGCAGGGAAAGTGGTAGAATCACCTTCCGGAACACCTGTGGTTGGGTGCAGCCGTCCAGCAGGGCCGCCTCCTCGAGTTCCTTCGGCACGGTGTCGAAGAAGCCCTTCAGCATCCACACGCAGAGCGGCAACGCGGTCACCGAATATGCGAGCACAAGTCCGAGCCACGAGTTCAGCAGTCCGAGCGACTTCATAACTAGGAAGTAAGGCACTAGAATGATGATTCCCGGAAACATCTGGACGAGCAGGAATGAGAACATCGCCGGTTCTCTGCCGCGGAATTTGAAGCGACTGAAGGCGTATCCTGCGGGAATCGCCAGAGAGAGGCCGAGGATTGTGGTTCCCAAGCTGACTATCACCGAGTTTCGCAGCCAGACCCAGAATGACTCGCCGCCGAGTATTTTCGAGAAATGCTCGCCTGTGAACTGGTCGAAGACCTCGCCGCCCAGCGCATTTCCCGGTGAGAGGGCGACATCGAGAATCCAGATGACTGGGATTAGCACAACCGCAACTGCGTGAAGCAGGACGATGTGGACTCCCGCTGCCGAGAGTCTTGGCTTGAGTGTGCGATTCCGAGCCAGACCGCGCTCTGCACCCTCTGTGGTCATGTCGCCTCGGATCCAAGAGGAGACATGCGGCGAGGAGAGCCACCAGATTGCCATTCCAGCGGGTAAGATCAGCCACGCCCTCGCCCAATAGTCGAAGACCGCTAACTCTGAAGTCGCCAAACGGAGCAGGGCTGAAATCATGGCTACGCCGGCGACGACGATTGCGAAGTCTCGCTTGCCGCCCGCACCCTCATCCGGAAGCATCATCAGCAGGATTCCTAGAATTGCGGCATCGAGTACAGAGAGCATCGCCAAATCTCCTACACGGAGCCATTCGATGGGCACAATCGCCAGATTGACGAAAATCGCTGCCACCAACCAAGTTCGCAGGGTTCCGAGTTCCGCCGGAACGTAGTGTCGCTTCGTCAAGTCCTCGCTCACGCCACCGCCTCCGTAGCATTGGTCCGCTTCAGGTAGACCCAAGAGAATGCGAGTAGCATCAGGAAGATGACGACCGACCACGCCGCAGCGACCCCATAGGCGCCGTCTCGGAAGGCCACATCGTAGACATATGTGATGAGAATATCAGTGGCGCCAGGCTCACCGAAGTAGAGATTGGGACCACCGTCGGTCATCAGGTAGATGACGTTGAACATGTTGAATGTCCAGATGAATCCGAGCAGTGAAAGGGGTACCATGGCAGATTTCAGATTTGGCAATGTCAGGTGCCGGAACTGACTCCACGCCCCGACACCATCGACTTCCGCCGCCTCGTACATCTCTCCGGGCAGAGACTGCAACGCCCCGCTGAGTGACATCATCATGAAGGGAATTCCAAGCCAGATGTTGACCATGATGACGAGCGCCTTCGCTCCCGTCGGGTCAGCGAGGAGGTTGAGGTCAGTCCCCAGCAGGTCATTGATGAGGCCCGCCGGTTCGAGCATCCCACGCCAGACGAGTACGGATATGTAGGAAGGAATCGCCCATGGCAGGAGCAGAATTGTCCGGTAAGCAACCCTGCCCCGAATGTGCTTGTTGTTCAGCATTAGAGCGAGCAGCAGCCCGAATCCGATGTGTGCAGTGACATTGAGGACCGTCCAGACGAGAGTGAATAGGGTCACCCTCACGAACCCTGAAGAGGTCAACACCTCGACGAAGTTCGCCAGCCCGACCCACGCGTTCTCTCCCAGATGAGTCTGGTCAGCATCGGTGAAAGCTAGCCACATCCCGTAGAACACCGGGTAGAATGTCAGAACCGCCAAAGCGACCAATGCCGGTGCGACATACAGGTGAGCCAACTTTGAGCGAGCCTTGCCCTCCCGAGCATCCTGCCAGCGGAGGAAGGAGAGCAGAGCGATCAGTGAGAGGACGATGGCCCCCACAGCGAACAGAATCGGAGATGTGTTGGCTGGTGGCGGTACGATGTCCTCGACCTCCGTCGTCGAGGACATGTTGGCGATGAGAGTCCAGAAGCCCGAACTCCCCTCTCCTGCAGGAGCAGTCCGCCCGAACCCCTCAACCTGATGCTCAGCACCCGGCACCAAGCCGGTCAAGTTGCAGGTCCAGAGGTCTGCTGAAGTCGAACAGTCGGCATTGGTTGGATGGGTCGAGTGATTCTCACCATCGACGACAATCCTCAGCGTGTCATAGCCGGGCTCAGCGGTGAATTGGATGGTAGCGGTTCGATACCCTTCAATCAGCGGCATTTCCGCCGCCTGCTGAGATTCAGCAAGCATCGACACCAACTCCTCGTTGGCGCCACTGAGAGCCTGTCCGGATGTCGAGGAATCGGTGTAGACCTGCTCGAAGGCAGTCCCCAGAGGCCCGTAGACCAGTGCCATTCCCCGTGTGGTCGGGGCGGGTGTGCCCAGTTGCGCCTGCTCGAGGAAGCCG
>CAZPJQ010000181.1:0-3393 GCA_964586945.1 uncultured Candidatus Poseidoniales archaeon | reverse complement strand
TGAGCAGTGTTGTCTTGCCAGAACCCGAAGGTCCCAGAAGCATGACAACCTCGCCTTCCTCAATCTCTAGGTCGACTCCGTCTAATGCCCGTACCACGACATCACCGGTTACGTAGTGTCGCTCTATTCCTGACAATGACAACAATGCCATGGAGGCGCCGAGGTGACGGCACCCTATACGGGTGCCGCTGAACCGGTTCACCAATCACCTCCACTTGCCGGGCGTCAATTGAATAGGAATGCCTTCATTGGCCGGGTGCGGAGGGATGTCGTTTGCGCGAGGTAACCATCTTTTGGAAGCGTCCACGGCTCTACCGAATTTCTGTTGGAGAGGTGTGTGATATCTTTGAACACGCAATGTTCCTCGGCTACATTGAACGCAGTCCAAAGGTTGTGAAGGCGATTATTCGTTGTGTCTGTGTCGAAGGCAAGACTCCCCACGACATTAATGCCCTCAGCGACTTCGAACTCGATGAAGTTTTGACCGAGCCGAGCACACTTGAACCCGCTTGGATTGTCGTCCTCACACTCAAGCATCCACTCACTCTGCTCTCTGCAAAGGTCGGCCGACTTACTATTCGCCCCGGCTCTAAACTGGATGCCAGTGGTATTCATTACATCATCCGGGGCAGCCCAATCGCCATCCGCGTCGTAGTGACGGCAGCTCGCATGATGCTACGGCCAGACCGAATCTCAGCGACTTCAATCACCCAGGAGGATATTGAGGGTAATTCGTTGCTATCGGAACGGCAGATGGAGGTTTTGAGGGCTGCATGGGATGCAGGATGGTACGACATCCCGAGGCAAATCACACTCGGTGACCTTTCGAAAAAACTCGGCCTTGGAAGGAGTACTGTGTCAGAACATTTGGTGCGCGCAGAGGGCACCATCATCGACTACTTCCTGCATGGTGATCCAACTCTTTTCGACGACATCGACGACTCCGACTGAGGTGGCGTGAATGGCAATTCCCCGGTTTATCGGCGCCCATGTATCGGCCGCCGGAGGAGTCGAATTGGCGCCCGAACGGGCGAACTCAATCGGCGCCAACTGTATGCAGATTTTCAGCGCCAATCAGAGGCAGTGGATACCAAAACCACTCAGTGACGAGCAACTCGATGCTTGGTGGTCAGCATGTCCTTACCAGGGGGTTGAGCGAGTCATCGTTCACGCCTCCTACCTGCTGAATCTCTCAGCTACCGACGACGACAAGTTGGAGAAGTCGCGGGTCGCACTTTGTGAGGAGTTGGAACGCTCTCAACGCCTCGGGGTGCACGGTGTCGTTCTGCATCCGGGAAGTCACCTTGGGGAGGGCGAGAGTGTAGGTGTCAAAGCAGTAGCAGAGAGCCTCGACATCATCCTTGAGAGAACAGCTGACTTGAGCGGTCCTTGGATCTGCGGAGAGCGCGATGAGCCTGTCCGCATTCTTTTGGAGAACACAGCGGGCCAAGGGACTAATCTGGGCTATAGATTCGAGCACCTCGCTGATATGCGTCGTTTCGTTAAAAGTGAGCACCGGCCGAGAATTGGCACCTGTATTGACACCTGCCACGCGTTTGCTGCGGGCTACGACATCACCACCAAATCAGGCTGGGACGAGACCTGGCGCGAATACGATGAGAAGGTCGGTATCGAGACCGTTGGAGCTTTCCATCTCAACGACTCGAAGAAGGAGTTGGGGAGCCGGCGAGATCGCCACGCTGGCCTTGGCGAAGGGGAGATGGGTGAGACACCATTCCGTCTCATAGTAAACGACCCAAGATTCACAGATGTTCCGATGGTGATGGAGACCCCTTCAGGCATGGAAGGTTGGGCCCGCGAAATCATTTCTCTTCGAAATTGGGCTAGTACTCCCGCAGTCTGACAACATCGATTCTGTCCGATGTTGTTCGTCAAATTTCACATTTTCAGCATTCAACATTCGACACAATAAACAAAGGCGAAGTTTTTGGAGGGTTTGCGCCCCCCTTAGGGGCGCAAGGGGAGTTTGGGATGACTGAGACTCAAAATGTCAGCGAATTGAAGAGTCATAGAATGAAACAGATACTACCAGCTGGAAAAGGGGTCTGGGTGCCAATCGACCACGGCGTCTCCGATTGGCCGGTCGAAGGTCTAGCAGACACCGAGGGGCTGATTGAAAGGCTAACTGAATCCGGGGGTGCTGACGCCATCGTCTGTCATCGCGGACCACTGGCTTCGTTTGCAAATGCCCCTCCTGCCAACTGGAAGGGTGGCTGGGTGTTGCACCTCTCTGCCGGTGACGAAAATGAGCCTGAGATGCTGGAAACATTATCACAAGTCGCCGACGAATGTCAAGCGTCGGGTGTGCCATTGCTCGGTATGATTTACCCCCGCGGCCCCAATCTCTCACCCCTTCCAGAAGACCAGACCAATGGCGTCGCTCACGCCGCAAGAATCGGTTGGGAACTCGGCTGTGATATTGTCAAGGTGCCTTGGACAGGCTCTCCAGAATCATTTGCCGAGGTCACGAGTGCGGTACCGATTCCAGTCCTAGTTTCCGGAGGGCCAAAAACCGACGATTTCAGGGAGGTTTTGCGCACGGTTAGAGGAGCCATGGCGGTGGGTGCATCCGGTGTTTGCATGGGTAGACAAATCTTTGGCGATGCGGATCCAACTGCGCGCCTCGGAGAAATTCGGGAGGTAGTGCACGGAATCCCCTGGGACGCGGATGGCCGGTTCAAATTGGATGTCGAGGAAGCGGATGGTTTGGATGAATTGTACGACTCTTTCAAGGCCAATCTCGACCGCTACGAAGGCAATTGAGGTGTTGATTTGCAACTTTGGCTCTCTGCTGGTTCTGACAGTCCAGAGCGTCCTGCCGATGTGCTCATTATCCCACAGGGTGAACAGCCTCCTGAGTGGTCCTCGGACATTCCCACCTTCACCACCAGCGATGGTGCGCTTACAGATAGTGAGGGCAGGACCTTGGGCGCTTGTATTCTGATCGAAGATCAAGACGGGCAGGAGGCTGCGTTGGAATTTGTCGGCCTCGCCCAGTGGCTACTGCTCGATTGTTTGGACTGGACCATGATTCCGCTTGAGAACTTGGTAGCAGCAGCGCAGGGAAGCGGCACAAGAATCGCCGCGAGCATCCACGAAGAGTCACAGTTGCAGGGCGCAACTTTCGCCCTGCAGAGCGGAGTCGACGCACTCCTTCTCCCTGCCGAAAAGAGCATGTGGGATGCAGCCGAACTATTGGCGGTGGAACGGTTAGCAGAAACCGGCGGCGTTGTCGAGGAGTCTGACGGAGTCTTGCGAGAGCAGGTTGAGTTGGTTCCACTCGAAATCATCAGTATCACACCCGGCGGCGTCGGCGACCGAGTCTGCGTCGATTTGGTGCAAAACTTGGAACTTGGCGAAGGGCTTCTCATC
>CAZPJQ010000180.1:0-3401 GCA_964586945.1 uncultured Candidatus Poseidoniales archaeon | reverse complement strand
GGCAGAGAAGCGACTGCTCGAAGTCCGCATCTGCATGAAGTGCAACGCTCGAAATGGGCTCAAGGCGACATCTTGCCGCAAGTGCAGTTACAAGGGTCTGCGCCTCAAGAATAAGGAACGCCGCATTTGATTGCGCACATCTTCCTTCTTCGCTCAACTTCTCGAGCGAACGCCTTCTTCTCAGTCGATAGTTAACATCGCAGCGGACCCCAACCAGCCGAGGTTAGGACCACTCTGTTTCATCATCCTTCTTCGCTTTCTTCCACTCTTTGTAGTGGGTTCTGCAGATTTTGACTCGCCGTGGGCCTTCCTGAAGGTTATCCCAGACATCGACGGCGTTGTCGTAGGCGATACTACGGCCGCCCAACGCCTTGTCGGCGAAGTTCTTGCAGCTGGGTACCGCGCACGGATCCTCCGGGTCGATTGCTGCCGACGAACGCTTCAGCCTCGGCTTCGGGCCCTTCGGCTTCGGGATTCCCCTGCGGTGCGGTCTGCCGGCCATGTCTTCGACTCCTGATGCTCCCCTTTGACCCTAACGCCTACGCCCTGTAGACGGTCGCTTCCCGGTCCGGCCCCACTCCAACAGAATGGATTCGGATTCCGAGCCACGCCTCGACCTTCTCAACATACTCTCGTGCGCCGGTTGGAAGCGCCGCAAATCCGGCTCCGTCAGCATTGGCCTTGCGAGCGAGTTCGAGCCACTCTGAGAGGGGTAGTGCAGGGAAGCCGGACAGAGTTTCTGTTCGGCATGTCACCCGAGCGAGGTCATCCATGTTGGAGGGCATCTCGCTGATTAGAACTCCATCTAACTCGTAACCGACGACAATCTCCAACTCATCCAGCCCACCCAAGACATCCAGTTTCGTGAGAGTGATGTCGGTGAAGCCGTTGAGGCGGTTGGAGTGGCGTAGGACAACTAGGTCGAGCCAACCGCAGCGCCGAGGTCGTCCGGTCGTCGTACCGAATTCATGGCCGACACTCCCCATGTGCGCGCCTGCGTCGTCAAACAACTCGGATGGAAATGGTCCATTGCCGACCCGGGTCGTGTAGGCCTTGACGACTCCAAACACATCCTCGATATGACCTGGATGGATGCCCGCACCGTGGGAGGCATTGGCACGGCTGGTGACCGAGGAGGTGACGAATGGGTAGGTGCCGTGTTCGATATCGAGGAGACAACCCTGGGCTCCTTCAAGCAGCACGGTTTCATTCTGGCGGAGTGCTAGGTCGAGCATCAGCCCGGTAGGTGTGACTGCGTGTCCGAAGTTGTCAGCGACCCAGTCTAGTGATTCTTTCAGTTCCGAGGAGGTGATTACCGCTTCCACTCCGCGCGCCGCTAGTTGTGTGCTCATTCGGGAAGATGACTCGTCGAGCCAAGTCTGATCGCCACGCTTTGAGTCGAGGTCACAGAAGCGAATGCCGACTCTCTCTATCTTGTCCCGGTAGGTTGGGCCGATGCCGCGACCCGTGGTACCGATCTTTTCGTCTGCGCCGTCGTAGAGCCGGTGGGAGGGGAGATTCACATGCGCCCTCTCCGAAATCCAAAGACGCCTCCCAAGTGGTGCCTCGCCCGATGATTCCTGCCATGTCTCCAACTCTTCAGCAAGTACCCATGGATCAACCACCATGCCAGAGCCGAGCACGCATTGGCAGTCTGGGTTGGTGAGGCCAGACGGAAGTTGATGGAGTTTCAAAACCTGTTCTCCAAGAACGATTGTGTGGCCTGCGTTGTTGCCGCCTTGGAACCGGACAACCCAGTCTGCGTCGGCCGCCAACTGGTCGACCAACTTTCCCTTTCCCTCATCGCCCCATTGAGCGCCGAGCACAACCTGAGCGGGCATGACGAAACGGGCGTGCCGCGACCATCCTTTGAACTATGCCATGCGGGAGTGACACGCCTAACTACCGAGGTCCGGGAGAATTGAACCTGCAAATCCTCTCTTTACTGGTGGACGAGCTCTGCTCACAGACACCAGATGGGGCGAGTCATCGGGATGGAGAAGCAGAACCGGTCGGAGGCCGGCCCCACACACCCCCTCCATCGTAGATGGAGGAGGGGGTGTGTGTTACCAATGATGAATCATTCAAGTAGAGTCGATGCTATTGTTCCCTTCGGTTTGGGACGGGTCGAGTTCAGATTCTACCGAATTGGCAAATTTAGGATGCACAGACCAACCGTAGGTTTTATATACTACGGGCAACAAATATTAGTTAACCGGGGGTTGTAGAGTATGGAAAAAGAAGAGAGAGTAGCGAGCGCTGAACAGCGCGCAGAGAAGAAAGAGAACACGAGGGCAAGTCGGAACGACTTTTCGCCCTCAGAGCGACCATCACAGGCACGTTTGACCATAGGTCAGGACGGGCCTTGCCAGGAGTGCGGCGCCAAGGAGTGGGAGACTGATGACATCCGTGGTGAAGTCGTCTGCGGTTCCTGCGGTCTTGTCGTCGAGGAGAATGTCATCGACCCGCGAGCAGAGTGGGTCAACCACGGCGACGGGCCTGATCGGTCCCGTGTGGGTGCACCGAGCACTCCACTGTTGGCCGACAAGGGGCTCAACACCAAGATTGACAGAAGCGACCTTTCCGGCACCCGTGCGAGCATGAATGGAATCAAGGGCAAGGCGCTGAGAGATTGGCGTCGAAGGGCGGTCATTGATGACCGTACCAAGACCCGAGACAGTCGGACTCGAAACCTCGTCAAGGCAATGCAGTTCATTCGTGACCGAAGCGACCTGCCACGAGGGCTTCAGCAGCAGGCAGCAGAATACTACCGAAAGGCAGCTGAGAAGGGCTTGGTGACCGGCCGAAGCATTCGAGGCGTGGCAGCGTCGTGCTGCTATCTCGCCGCAAGAGAGAACGGTCTACCTCGACCCATCGAGGACTTCGGAGGGAAGTTCGACATGGAGGACGACGGAACTGAACTTGGTGCTATGCGTGCCAAGGAACTCAACCGAACAATCCGACTTGTCTCACGAGAACTCGGCCTGCACAGAATTAGCGGTCCTGAGGAGTACCTCAACAAGTTCCACAGCGACCTCGGTCTGCCACCTCAGGTTCTAGGTGAAGCCAACGAACTTTGGGCAGCTGTCAACGGTTCGATGGAGTGGCAGGGCAAGAAGCCTGCCGGTGTTGCCGGAGTGCTTCTCTACAAGGCAGCCCAGAACCGAGGCTCACCGCGAACACAGTCAGACGTCTGCAAGGTCGCAGGAGTATCGGAGGTCACACTGCGTGGCCTTCTGCGACTCCTCGAAGGCCTGCTCGACTCAGTCGGCTTCGGCAGCGTCAACTGATCGTCTCCCTTCTCCGGAGCAGTCGGTAATGTCGTTGAGCGGTACGCTTGGTTGAGGCGAGGGTAGTGGACGCTGGGGCGTGCTGACCCCACACCAACTTCTCGCTGTGAT
>CAZPJQ010000179.1:0-3419 GCA_964586945.1 uncultured Candidatus Poseidoniales archaeon | reverse complement strand
ATGGCGAGTGCTCCGTCTTCGACCGGCGGGTCGGGGTTGCCACCGAACTCAACGAGACGGGAACAGTTGTCTGCTTCGAGTGCCGAGAGCCGCTAACTGAAGAGGACCAGGCATCAGAGCACTACCGAATCGCCGAGAGTTGCCCATATTGCATCCGATTGCCCGCGCAGTGAACTGACTGCGAATCATTTGCGGGCCGCGAGTGGTTGCCGCCAGCCCTGGCCGAAGGCGCGATTTGAAACCCGCGGAGCGGGCGCCATCTGCCACCTCTTGTGTTCGTTGGCATGAAGTCGGTCAATCACCCAACGAACCGTCTCCTCATCGTGTCCCTCAGCAATGATCTGCTCAATCGAGGCGCCGGCCTCAATGTGGGCTTCGAGGATGGCGTCGAGGGTAGCGTAGGGAGGAAGCGTGTCTTGGTCAATCTGGTTCGGGGCGAGTTCACCGGAGGGTGGTTTGGTCAGTGTGGACTGGGTTATCGGAGGGGTTTCTCCGAACCTTTCAGCCTCTGAGTTAATCGCCTTTGCAACTTCGTAGACTTCGGTCTTGTAGAGGTCGCCGAGAGGTGCGTAGCCGCCGACCATGTCGCCGTAAAGGGTGCAATATCCCATCGCCAACTCCGACTTGTTTCCGGTAGTAACCGCCATCGCGCCTCGCGAGTTTGCCAATGCCATTACCATCATGCCCCTCAGACGGGCCTGCACATTCTCGCGGGCCACGGCATCGCCGGATTCCAGTTCGTCTCCCAACTCAGCCTCTGTGGCTGCGTGCATCGCCTCTATCGGATGCACTTGCAATTCCATGCCGAGCGCTTCTGCGCTCGCCTTTGCGTCGATGATCGAGTGTTCGCTGGAGTAGCGGGAGGGCATCGAGAGGCCGAGCACATTGTCCGCCCCGACAGCGCGGCAGGCGATGGCGGCGCAGACGGCAGAATCCAGCCCGCCGCTCATCCCGACGATGAGTTTGCCAATTCCCGACTTCTTGCAGTAGTCGCCCAAACCGGTGGTGATTGCAGCGAGCAGGTCAACTCCTGAGCGGCTGCTGTCGGAGTTCTTGTCTGGGGCGACATGCTCGACGACACAACTGCACTGTTCGCAGCAGTTTCCATCCGGCCAGGGAAGCCACCGGGCAGCGTGTGGGTTTTCTATGTCGACGAGGAGGACCCCAAGGCACCATGCGGGTGCTTGCACGATGGTCCCGTCAGGCCATCCGGCGAGTGAGCGCCCGTCGAACAGCAGGTCGTCATTTCCGCCGACTTGGTTGCACAGCAGGAAGGGGTGGCCAAGGGTGGATGCGGCTGCTCTCACGACATCTCCGCGGGTGCCCTCCTTGTGCAGGTGGTAGGGTGACGAAGAGAGGTTGACGGTGAGTGCGAGCGGTTCACCTTGGTGCTGCCAAGCGGCCAACTGCTCAATCGGGTCAGCGTCGTAGTCAGAAGGGACCTCACCGGCGTGCTGCCAAGCATCCTCGCAGATTGTCACGCCGATGCTCAGACTGTCAGAGAGGCGGAGAATCCCGGGCGCCTTGTCCGCTTCGAAGTAGCGCATCTCGTCGAAGACATCGTAGGTCGGGAGCAGTTGCTTTCGCGTCGCAACCTTCGCCTTTCGCCCCGGCACCAGCCGCATCGTCCCGTTAGCCGGCAGATGGCGGTCGCCAGTCGGTGGCAACGGCGTTCCGACGATGAGTGGAATCGGGGACTCGATGGCTGAGGCCGCCTCGTAGCAGCGCTCGATGAAACTAGCTTCGAGCAATAGGTCACGAGGTGGATAGCCAGAGACCATCAGTTCACTAGTCACCGCGAGGTCAGCGCCGTTCTCAGCCGCCAACTCAGCGGCTTTCTCGATGTCGGCAACATTACCCTCCAAGTCCCCGACCGTCGGGTCGAGTTGCAGCAGTGCTACTACGAGCCCCATGTCGTCGGCCTCCCGCGCATGAAGGCCATTCAAACTATCCCTCGGCGCTTCGCCCATTCTGTTTGGCAGGGCGCGGGCCAATTCACTCTCAAGAGGTGACGCGTCGGCGTTTTCGGAATAGGGTGTGTATTGGCATGACCACGACGAGCATCAGAGTGGCCGAGACCGCGAATCCGACCGAGGCCCAGGCGAGCATCACCGCGTCGTCATGGGTGGAATCCATCAGCATTCGTGCGCCAAAATAGGAGGCTGCAGAGAGCAGAATCAGAAGCGACGAGTACTTTCTCCCCCGTCTTCGAGACTGAGCGAGGAACTCGGCATCGGTTATGTCCAAGCCGGCCATATACCGCTCCGCTTCGCGGGCTAGTCCAAAAAACCCACCCTAGCCGTAGGGCCGGCAAATGGGGTGACCGGGCGGTCAATGGCAAGCCATGCCGTACTTCTTGAGGCGCCAGTAGTTGTAGGGCCACGGCGTGATGAAGCCGACGAACAGCATCAACGGAATCGCGTAGTAGTTCATTCCAAGCTCCCCTCCGGTGAAGAGAAGGTCGGTGATCTCCATCGAAATCTCCATCATCAGCATCGAGATGAATGACATCCCCATCGCCGTCTTGAAGGCCGCGCCGAGGTCCATTTGGGTGCGCATCAGAATGAATGTCTCAAGCATCACGCTGGTGGCCAGTCCGTTGATTAGTGGCAGGATTGCGTAGAAGTACCAGATACTTGAGTAGAGGGTGAGGCCTGCGGTGATTCCCGAGTAGGAGTAGTATGCGAGAGTACCGAACTCGCCGATTGCACAGCCGATGAGACACCACTTCGTGTTGTTCGCCGCCTGCTTCCAGGTCCCCTTGTCCGACCAGTTGTAATCATCCATCTCCATGGCGGGAGTTTCTGTTGCCGCCGCCACTGCCTCTCCTTCAACTCCAAAGCCCGCTGCTAGGACCGCGCTGACCAGTGCCGCTCGGTCAATCGCACCTCCACCGGACACCTTTGCCAGACCGGGTTCGATTGTGACCTCGGCCGATTCTACGCCTGCAACCTTCTCCAATGCTGCTTGAACCGTTCCAGCACAACCCATGCAAGTCATGCCGAGAACCGGGAGTTCGACTAATTCTGTCACGTCGCGCGGTTCGCCCGCTGGTTCATGTGGCTTTGCATCCCAAGGGATGCACACGAACTCCCTCGCTACGTTCAAGAGAGATTCGCAGGTCGCCAATGCCGATGCCCGTACCAAACACCGTAGGTGACCTCGCTCCAGTCGCCATGGAGGAAGCGCTCATCGAGACTTGGAGGCAGCAGAGAACCTTCCAGCAATCGATTGAGATGCGCCACGACGGCGCTCCGTTCATCTTCCTCGAAGGGCCGCCCACAGCCAACGGAATGCCGGGCATCCACCATGTGGTCGCTCGGACCTTCAAGGACCTAGTTTGCCGCTGGAAGGCGATGGAGGGGCACTTCGTCGAGCGAAAGGGCGGATGGGACACCCACGGCCTGCCTGTGGCGATC
>CAZPJQ010000178.1:0-3450 GCA_964586945.1 uncultured Candidatus Poseidoniales archaeon | reverse complement strand
TGAGAAGAAGACTGAACCGGTGAAGATGACCAAGAATGAAAAGTTGGGTATGATACTCGGAATCTTCCGGTTCAAGAGCAAGTGGGCGCTACTATGTCTCTTGGGAGTCCTCCTCGTGGCGATTCCACGCGGAGCGGTTGTGTTGACCGCGCTCCGCTATCTCGAGGTGGTCGGCTTCGATGTCGACTTCACCGGACTGTTGGAGGCGTGGGCTGTCATCGCCGTTCTGATTCTCTACGCGGTGATCGGCAGAGTCTGTGACGACCGAGGACCCCAAACTGTCCTTCTCTGGTCGGCGGCTGCGTACGGCACGCTCTGGTCCATCTTCTCGATTGGGCTGCCCCCGATGCTTGCGGTGCTCATCTTCGTGGTGCCGATCTACCCGATGTTGCTCGTCTCAAACGACGCCCTAATGGCGAAGTTCACCACCGAGGAGGAGCGGAATCGAGGCATTGGAATGGCGAGCATGGTGGCATTCATCGGACAGTCCATCGGTATCCTTGCCGGTTTCTTCGTGCTAGGATATCTCATCACCGGAGGCCAGACGGACATCGTCGCATACGAGATGTTCTACCGAGCCAATGTGCCTCTCTGGATTCTTGCCATCACCTTCACCTACCTGCTCGCGAAGCGTATCGATGCCAGCGAGAAGCCGCTCGAGGCTGAACTCTCCGAGTGAGTCCCTCACTGACTGGGCAGATGTGCCCGGAGAATTCCGTTCACTCAATTGTCGCTCTTCTTTTCAGCGATTGCCAACGAAGTCAGGCGTCCGTTGAGAACCGACTTCCAGCGATGTAGTTCGTATAGGTGTCGCGTGCTCTGATAGTCGACTTTGATGAGGTCGCGGCCATCGACCTCAAATGACTGTGGAGGGAGGCCCATTCCGAGGCCCGCCGCCTTCTGAACCGCCTCCTTAGCAACCCAAGCGTCGGTGGTGCGCTCGGAGGCGAGCGTCTCGTCCAAGTCGTAGAGAGAGTCCAACTCCTGTCGCTCCTTGCCCGAGGTCATCAGCCAAAGGAGGTTTCTCGGCCGCGCCATCACCGGCTCAAGGTCGAGACCGATGTCCGCCCCCTCCGGTCCGAGGATAACTGCTGCGACGCCGCCGCTGTGGGTGATTGAAAGGGAGGGGGCATCGGGGCCGACCAGTCGAGGACGACGGTGATCATCACGCTCGATGTTGTAGAGTGTGGGGTCACGGCCACTTTTCAGCAGGAGATGTTCGACGAGCCAGCGAGCGGAAGCGTGTTCCTCCGCCCGCTTCGCCATTGCGAACTTTGACGCCTCAAGGGGATTGACGAATCGAAGGTTGCTGACATCTGGGACCGAGTCACGCGGGTCGGTGAGACGGACCCGAATCCAGGCACCTACCGTGCCCTCTGGCGCCCGCTCGGGAAGGTCGAGCAGAATCGGGTTTCCATCGGGTTCCCACATTGTTATTCCTCAATTGACAATTTGATTATTCAATTGCGATTCAAGACGAAGGATTTACCCTCATCTATTGTCGCCATTCCCTTCAATCTGAGTCCGTTCAAGGCGATTACCGGTCTACCAGAACCATCTACGACGATACAGTCGTGAACGGTGATTCCGCCCTCCTCGGAGCCCTGCCTCACAGAGCGCATTCGAAGAGTGTCTTCCCCACTCGGCAGGTGAATCAGTTCGACCTGTTCAATCCCAACGGGAAGTGATTCGAGACGGTCAACTTCCATCGCCACCATGCCAGCATTTTGGAAGCACGCTTCAATCAACATCGGCATCGCCTCAAGCTCGACTGGCTCATCATCGAACTGCTCAGGATTCGGCAGTTGATGCCTCATTAAAGCAATTCCATCCGCACCGAGCGAGTCATCCATCCTGCATCCACGAGATATTCCGCCGTGCGATTGGAATCGGGGGCCATGGAAGAATCGCTTGTAGATGAACGAGGGTTGGTACGACAGACCACCGCTGTACGGCGCACCGATCTGCGGTAGCCGACGCAGCCCGCGGTCAGCGCCTTGCTTGAGAAGCCGGACTGTTCCCTGGTGGTGAAGACGAGGTTCGCCGAACACCTCACCGGCCTTGTTGACCAAATCGGACTCTAGCGAGCACCGTACCCAAATGCTGGCGTCGTCCTGCCGCTCAAACTCGGCTCGCACCCGAACCTTCTGCTCATCTCGCATCAACTTGACAGGAAGGCCGAACTCGACCGCCTCGAACCCGATGACCGTGCAGGGTGGCCAGAGCAGTTGTGCCGCCTCGGCGAACATCTCCATTGCCATCACACCGGGATGATAGGGGACCTCCTCGATTGCGTGGTCCCCAAGGAATGGGAACCTGCCGACATCGAGAGTACACTCGAAACTCAACTCTTCGTAAGGTTCGTGACTGGTGATTAGATCTACGAACGGGAAGCGGTTGGGCTCCTCGATCAACAGGGCGACATCTGCTGCCAGTCGCTGTGGTGGGTCGCGCGACGACTCCTCCTCATCCAGCACTCCGAGCGCACCGGCGAGCACCACTCGACGCTTGCCTCCACACATCACCTCGTCCACGAACAGTTCAACTCCGAGGTCGACGGGGACGGTTTCGATTCCCGCCTGTTCAAACACAGCCTCAATCGAGCCCCGCGACGCCATTCCGACGTCGCGCCAGCCCGTCCAGGCGAGAGCGACCGCCCTCTGGCGACCGGGCGTGTGGGCGATTCTCGTCATCTCTGCGTCGAGAATCGAGTTCGCTGCAGCATAGTCCACCTGGCCTGCATTTCCAAAGCGACCGGCAATGGAGGTGAAGGCGCAACAGAATCGGAGTTCGGAGCCGTGATCATTCGCCGCGTTGACCATCGCCTGCCAGCCATCCACCTTGACCGAGAGGACATTCTCAAAAGTTGACCACTCCTTGTCAGCGACCAGCTTTGAGTCCTCGATTCCCGCTCCGTGAATTATTCCGGTTATTGGCCCACGCTTCTTTTTCAACTTCTTCAAAACCTTGCGAATCTGCTTTCCGCGGGTTACATCACACATGTGGTAGGAAGCGGTGTTCCCTGTAGAATTGATGATTGCAACCGTCTGATGGACATCGATTGAGCGCCGCATGGTCGACCAAGCCTCTTCCCACTCTACAATGGTGACCTTGCCCGAATCGCTCTTCCTCTGCATCTCGACGCGGAGCGCCATCTTGCTCTCCTGCAATTCCGCCTCGCTCGCACCGGCCAGCCGGACTAACGAGTCATCCAACCGGGTCCTTCCGAGCAGGGCGAAATGCGTACCAACATCGCGGTTGGCGATGGCCAGTCCGACGATGCAAGATGCGGTCACACCTGAGCCACCTCCGGAGACGAGATAGACATCGTCAGAGGCGAGAGGTGTTCGCTCACCCTCAAGAGATTCATCATAGATACAGAGAGTCCAACGCCTGCCATCGGAGTCGAGGCCGACCTCCTTTGGCACCGGCTGTTCAATCTCTGAGAGA
>CAZPJQ010000177.1:0-3459 GCA_964586945.1 uncultured Candidatus Poseidoniales archaeon | reverse complement strand
TGACCAGTTCAACATCGAGGATTGGGGGGCGAAGATGGCAGCCGCCTGGGATTCGATGTTGGGGGATTGAAATGGACTGGAGAAAGGCAGCATCCTCACCCCTACTTTGGGTATTCATCGGCTTCGCCATAGGCGGTTCGGTCATCTGGTGGCCTGTGCTGACCGGCTCAACCCTCTTCGGAGCCCTGTTCCAGTACATCATCGCAACCATCGGCTTCGCCTTCGCAGCTCGCTCGATGGTTGGCTGGCTCGCCTTCTTCGGAATCGTCCTTGTCGGAATCTCTGCGGTCACCGGGAGGGACTTGAGAGACAAGCCCGCAGGTCACGCGTTCAACTCCTTCACCGCCTTTGTCATCGGATGGGGGCTCGCCCGCGTCATCATTTTCCTGCTGCTCGATGAAGCGTTCTTCCGAGGCTCTGTCGTGACACTCCCCTTCATTCTCGGAGCCATTCTCCTAGCAGGTCTCGTTGGCAACTTCACAGTCAACCCGGTTCGCTTCACCAAGGAAGAGAGAACTGCCATCGATTTCGTCCGTTTCCCTGCGATGTTGGGGGTGTTGGTGGTCTGCCTCATGCTCACCCTGCCGAACCTGACCGCCGTGGCCGGGTTGCAACCCTACCCTCCCGAGAGACCGAGCAGCGGCTACGGAAGTGCGGATTCACCCTACGAGGTTGTCGAGTACTCTTTTACACCGGAATATCCCGAAAACATGACCTCATGGTGGGACGATTGGGCGCAGGAGCAGGAGTGGAAGGTCCACATCTTCGTTCCGGTCGGGGTAGAGGAGGAGTCAGTCGGTGTGGCAGTTCTGCTGCACGGCTACCAAGGTGAAAAGGTGAAGTTCTACCGCGACTCTCTGGTCTCACTCGCCGGACAGGGGCTGCTGGTCATCTTCCCCCAGTATGTCTCTGACATGGACCTCTCTTCCATTCCCGACGACTTCGAGTTGACCTACATCTTCGGGGGTTCCGACCATCCCCAACACCTGCCGCGCTACACCATGGCGTTGTATGGGGTTGACGCCGCCTTCGCCTTCATAGACGATGACGTGGGTGTACAGGGTACTTTGGAAGGAGTTGCCGTGGACACAGACCACCTTTGGATCGGCGGCCACAGCATGGGTGTTGGCACCACCTTCTATGTGATGAGCGAGCTGCTCGGTAGAGGCATGGGCTCAGAGTCGCTTGTCGTCGATTTGGAGGCTCCTTGGATTCATGCGACTCAGCCAGAGTTGATGGGCAACATGTCGCTGCTGCCCGACCACGCGCTGATTCAAGTGGTCGAATATGAGACCGACATCGTGGTCGAGAAGTGCATAGGCCGTTGGCAGCACGCTCGCTTGATGGCGCGTGACAGTGGGACTACGCTGCCCGCCGAACAGGTGACCTTCCTCCTAGTCCCGACCGACTACCACGGCTTCCCCAGACTCATCGCCTCGCACTACCTGCCCGCAGGGCTCATCCGCGACTCGCTCGCCGACCACTCCTACTACCCTCGCATCGAGGCGCAGGCCGACTATGTCGCCTCTTCAGCGTGGGATGACGATGTATCTGCCGCCGCAGCCAAGGCGTGGTTCACGACCGAAGGCGAGATGACGGACCTTGGGGAGTGGTCAGACCGTAAGGCGGTAAATCCAATCAAAATCGTCGCCTCACCACTTGAGTTGCCAGACGACAACTTGGCCGCCTGTCCCGCCGCATAGTCAAACGAGCGGGAGTTTGTAGTTCTGAGGTGGCGCAATCCCGAGGTCAGCAGGGAATTCCCGAGTGGCAGTGGGAAGGGTGACCGGAATCATCTCCTTGCCAATCAGGGCGACCCGGCTCTCTCGCCTGTCCGACAGAACCTCTCGACCGACCAGTGGGGCGAGTTTGTGGGCGAACTCCATGATCTCAGTGTGTGCCGGCATGTCATCGATGACATGGTTGTTCTGCGAGTGGCCGACATAGACGTAGCCCTTCGTCTCGATGAAGTTCGGGTCGGCGATGTTGTCCAGCCTCGCGTAGTCCTCGTGATGTCCCAGCGAGTGGTTCTTGATGAGGGTGTGGCGGCAGACCGTGCGGGTGTCAAGAGATGGAAGGATTTCGAGCGTCTCCACGAGTTTCTCCCACGCGTTCTGGTTGAACTTCGGTTTGCAGAGTTTGTTGAAGAGTTCCTTGTTCGGAGCATCGACGCTGATGTAGAGTTGGGTTGGAAGAGGGTCGAGATTCTCAAGCACCTTCGGCAGGCTGCCGTTGGTGACCAGGAAGGTCGAGACGCCGTGGTCGTGGCAAATTTCCAAAAATTCTCCAAGCTGCGAATAGAGGGTCGGCTCGCCGTTTAGGGAGATTGCGATGTGCTTCGGGTTCTGCGCTGCTTCCCACTTCTCGAACGGGACATCCTTGTGCCCCTTGAAGCCGGTCAACAGTCTCCGGTGGCCTCGCACGCTCTCGTAGAACAGGTGCTCCGGGTCGTCGTCGATCTTGTGCAGGGTCTCCGAGTGGGGCTCTCTCCAGCAGTAGGTGCAGGCGAGGTTGCAGGTGTCGACATTGGGTGCCATCTGCATGCAGCCGGAAGACTCGATTCCGTAGAATGTCCCCTTGTAGCAGTGGCGGTCGTTCTTGAGGTCCTCCTTGGTCCAGTGGCACACCTTGACGCCGCCGTGCTCTCCGACCAGTTGGTAGGACTGCTTCGCCAACTTCGCCGCTATCTTCGGCTCAATCTTGGAGATGGGGCTTCCTACGGGCGGGCTTTGCATATTCGCACCTCCGACAGCACATCCCACAGCGGGGCAGTGTCAGATGAACTTCGCAGCGGTCACTTAGACTTCAATTCGTCGGCGCCTGAGAAGGGCAGCGGCCCCGAGCATCGAGAATGCGGCCGCAAGGCTGAATCCGGGTAGGTCCAAGCCTCCCTCTGAGCCGCCGCCTCCATATTCATCGGGAGTGGCCGGCATTTCCTCCTCGCCATCTCCAGGCTCGTACGGCGGGTTGTCTCCCGGGTCGAACTCGGGGATTCCGCCCTCCGAATCCTGACAGAGATAGACATTCTTGGTCGAATTGTAGGCTACTTGGTTTCCTTCTGTGTAGAAGGTGATGGTTTCCCGATGGTTCTGGAGTTGTACCGTAGTCGTGTTCGGCCAGAACTTTTGGCAATATTCAATCTCACGGCCACCGTAATCATTGGGATATTCGTTACTTGGATGGCCCCCCGATACACCATCAGGGTCGGTCATCCATGTGCCGTTCTCGTTGTGCTGGTTCACTTTGCCCGGCCACATCGATATCCTAGGGAGCCTGTCAGGGTCATCAGGGCAACCAATCAGGGTGCACACCCATATCTCATCCTCGGTGCAGACACAGGTGTTGCAGCCATCATCTGCCGGTTGGGTGTCACCGGGAGTGCAGGGTGGCATGGGCTTGGACAACGAAATGTTGGCCCAATCTACATCGTAGATTACGCTGGAGAAGGTGCTCGTCCTG
>CAZPJQ010000176.1:0-3515 GCA_964586945.1 uncultured Candidatus Poseidoniales archaeon | reverse complement strand
TGCGTCCAAGAGGACGATTCGGTCGTCCTCAGTACGCACCATCGGGTTGATTTCGACCATTGAGCAGTCCTTTTCGACGAACAACTGGAACAAGCCGTGAATCATCTCGACAAATGAGTCAGCCGCCCCGCCTGAAAGTCCGAGTGAGTTTCCCAGCCCCTCAGCCTGTTCGGGAAGCAGCCCCTCAGAGAGGTCGACGTAGATTTTGTGGATTGCCTCTGGGGTGTTCGCAGCGACCTCCTCGATGTCCATTCCGCCTTCGGTTGAGGCCATGATTAGCGGCATTTTCTCTTCCCGGTCAACAAGAATTGCGAGATAGTATTCGTGAGCGATTCTGCAGCCCGCCTCGATGTACAGGTTTCGGACGATCTTTCCCGCCGCGCCGGTCTGTTTCGTAACCAGTTTATTCTCCAATATGTTGCTCGCGTATTTTTCGACGTCTGCACGACTGAAGGCGATTTTTACTCCGCCTTCCATCACCATTTCGTCGCTGTCCGGGTCGTACAACTTGCCCTTGCCGCGGCCACCGGCGTGAATCTGACTCTTGACCGCCACAACTTCGCTGCCGAGAGCGTCGTAAGCTGACAACGCCTCCTCCACGGTGGTGCAGTGGACACCCTCTTGAACCGCCAAACCGGCTGCTCGGAAGAGTGCCTTGCCCTGATACTCGTGGATGTTCATTAGACAAATCTCCCTGAAGGATGGAGCAAGCCAACGGTGACCCGTCTTTGAACCATACGCCGGCGGAATGCCTGCGCGCTTGGCTGGAAGTGAGAATCCCAGTGCCCGGTGGGGAATTGATTGAAGGGGACCGGCTCGACCCCGAGGCAGGTGAAACCGTGCAGGTGGTGGTATTGGCCGGCGGCTTTGGCACCCGCCTTCGCCCGTGGACCAAGCGCGTTCCCAAACCGCTGTTGCCCATGTTGGACCGAACTCTGGTGGAGAGGGTGGTGGAGGCTCTCCCGGCCGAGTTGGTCGATGAGGTTCTGATTGCCGCGGGATTTGGCATTGAACAGATGCGAGAACATTTCGCTTCTGTCGAGACTCCTTACAAGATCACGATAATCGAAGAGACTGAACCGCTCGGCACTGGTGGTGCGATTCGGAATTGCCGAGCGCACCTACGCGACGAGACCTTCTGCGTGATGAACGGCGACCTGCTCTCCAGTGTCCCGGTAGCAGATATGCTGGAATTCCACCGCTCGCAAGGCGGTCTGGCGACCATTTCACTCTGGGAGGTCGAGGACCCGACCCGGTTTGGGGTCTGCGACATCCGGGCTGACGGGCGGGTCTACCAGTTTCAGGAGAAGCCGACTATGGAGGAGGCGTGCAGCAACATGATCAATGCGGGTTGCTACATTCTTGAGCCCGAGGTATTCGAGCGGATGCCGGCCGGACCGCACAGCATGGAGCGGGATGTCTACACCCCGATTGCCGCTGAAGGTCTGCTCAACGGCTTCCCGTTCACAGGTCACTTCGTCGATGCCGGAACTCCCGCCTCCTGGTTGGAGGCGACGACCATCTGTCTCTCCGGTGAGCGCTGGTCCTCCGGTGGATCTGTTGGTTCCTCTTCCTGGGCTGGTGATGGCTCATCTGTGGATGGTGAGGTCAGCGGTTCGGCGATTGGTGGAGGCGCACACATTGGTGATGCTGCGAAGATTCACGGCTGTTCCGTCCTCGCGCGCGCTCGCGTGGGGGCGGGTGCAGAGTTGACAGGTTGCTTGGTCGGCGAGGATGCAGTGGTCGGCGAAGGTGCGGTACTACGAGATGTCGTCATCGATTTCAGCGCCGAGGTTCCCGCCGGCCACGAGCAGGAAGGCGGCACCTACCCCCCAACGGATTGATTCGGCAGGTTCAACAGCGGTCGATGGGTGGCGATGTTCGATGAATCCCCTCATCGTGGTCAACTTCAAGACCTACGAAATGGCACATGCAGCCGCTGCTGAGAGCCTTGCAGTCGCAATGGCAGAGGCCGATGCAGCGTGTGATGGTGCTGACTTCGTGGCGGTCGTATCCGCCCTTGATTTGTCAGCGGTGAAGGCTGCTGCTCCCAATCTTCAGGTATGGACCCAGCATCTCGACCCAATCGGGTTCGGCTCGAACACCGGCTATCTTCACCCGGAAACTGCCCTAGCGCGCGGTGCTCAGGGGAGCCTCATCAACCACGCCGAGCACAAGGTTCCTCTCGACCATGTTGAGTGTCTTCTTGGTGCGCTGCCCGACGACTTTCCGGTCTGCGCCTGTGCAGCTGACATGGACGAAGCGAAGGCGCTGGCGGCTCTCGGACCAACGATGATTGCGGTCGAACCGCCAGAACTCATCGGTGGTGACATCTCGGTCACCAGCGCTGACCCGGAGATCGTTTCGGGAACTGCTGCGGTTGTCAAGGCTGTCAATCCGAATGTTCGCGTGTTGTGCGGTGCCGGCGTCAAAAACGGCGCAGATGTCGCGATGGCAATCGAACTAGGTACCGAGGGCGTGCTCTTGGCGAGTGGAGTCACCAAGGCGAGTGACCCCGAAGCGGTTCTTGCAGACCTTGTCTCTCACCTTTGAGTTGGGGTCGGGGTTTTCGCCTCAACAACTGTGGGAGTTCTTGCCTTGGCTGCGGCAGGGCAGATTTCTCGATATCCGCAGGTGCTACAGTCACGCCTCTTTCCGCTCGCTTCCACGATGTCAAGATTCCCAAACCGTCCAGCCGAGTGGCGGGCGTATCCCAATTCGCGCAGGTCGTGCAGCAGCGTCAGTCTCGCGGCATCGAGCCAGACCGTTGAGCCCCTCTGCTGCCATGCAAGCCAGCGGTGGGCGAGCCATCCGATCCGCTGAACGACGAATTCAGCAGGGTCATCGGGAAGGCTCGGCTCTTCCATGGCCCACTGCAACATCACTCCCAGCTCAAGTTGCTGGACTTCACTTGGTATTCGGCGCCACATCTGGGTGGTGAGTCGAATCAGATGCCAGCGGCTCCCGACTTTGACAATCAGATCGGGTGCTGCATAGACTCGCGAGTCGTTGAAGCGCATCGGTTGAAGTCTATCCAACGGCATCCATTCAGTCACCCGCTCGCTGTCTAGCAAGGAGAGTGTCGGCGCTCGCGCCAATCCTGAAATCCTCTCCATTCCTTGTTCAATCATGGTGCCGATTTCGTCATCGTCGATTTCGTCACCCTGCCCTCGAATCTTGGTTCGGAGTCTCGCTGTCAAGAGCACCTTTGCGCCGCCCGAGGACCACTCCTCACCGGAATTCTTCGATTCTAACCAGTCCTTGATGCCCTCAGAGGTCGCTCGAATCATCAGATCGCTAGTTGGGCGGCGATTTCCGAGCCGCCATGCGAGCGCAACATCAGGGTCCTTTTGACGAGGCCCTCCGGGGTAACCTCCTCTCCCGATGATGTGCTGATGCACATACCTCCGGGCACAATCATTCATCGTCCGCACTCTACTTGGGCTCCATACTAATCCTTTCATCGACATAGCCCATAGCCGTAGGTTTCAGGGTTCTTGATAATTCCGTAATGG
>CAZPJQ010000175.1:0-3530 GCA_964586945.1 uncultured Candidatus Poseidoniales archaeon | reverse complement strand
CTTGCTTGGGTCAGGTTTCCCGAAGGTTGCCTTCCCCCTGCACTCAGGTGGGTTCACGCCGAAACGATTCCCCTTTCCTGCGTGACCTTTGGACTCTCGACCGAAGCCGAGTCCCCTCCGGTCTCACTTCGGAGATCTCTCTCCGTCGTGGCCGACTTCTACCCCTATGAGGCCCTCGCCGGCAGGCGGGCATGGGAGGTCGCCGAAGCGGCCCCCCACCACTCCACAGGAGCAGCAAAGTTCGTAGGGACGGGAGAGTCCAATAAATGTTTCGGTGATATCACCACTTTTCCAACGGAAATTAACTTATTTGACCTATTATTCCGGTGGAGAATTGTTGTTAGATTCAGCCTCTTAACGCGCGCAGGCGCTCCTGCAGCGCATTTCGCCGAGAGGGTTCATCTGACAAATTATCAGAATCTTCATCTGTCTCTTCAGGGGCGGAAATTCTTCGATTAAAGAGCACCTCATTCAACAAGATTACTCGGCCGTCATCCAGTCCGATTGCGACCCTGTCAGCGCGGCTCGTCAGCGAACGGATTCGGGGTAGCCCCTCGAAGCTCATGTGGGTGGTCCCGTCGCCACAAGAGAGACAGTGGAGCGAGGCCCTCATGCCATCCCAGGAAGCGACCCATGCGGTGCTCTTGCCGGCCACTTCGAAGCCGAGCGCGCATTCATCCACGGCGGCACCGATGTTCTGGGTCCAGAGGGGTTTCCGGGCTCTGCCCTTCACTGCCACGGCACGCACAACGCCATCGTCCCCCCCGGCAAGGGCGATCGCTCCATCACAGGCGAGTGAGAGAACACTCTCTTCGGCCCCCTTGTCCAAGGTCTTGAGCCCACTTCCCGATTTACCGAGCCTTGAAACAGCCCCAGAGGCGTGTCCGAAAATTGTGGTTCCATCGATGGTGGCGCCGCATAGAATCGGGTCGTCTGGTGAAAGTTGGAGGTGTTCACATTCGTCGTCTGTCTGCTGCATCAAGCCACAGCGAGGTCGTCCGAGACCCATCGTAGCAAGACCTGTACCATCCAGCAGCAGATGCCAGGGCCGTTCATCGAAGGGGTCCTCGCGCAGAACTTCACCATCGCCATCGAATCTCCAACAGGTTGACTCGATGAAGTCGTTGAACTCTAACTCGTACACCGACGAGGTTGCGAGTATGCGAGTTCCGTCATCTGTGCAGGCGACTAGGTCGGAGGAGCCACCCAATGTGTGACGCCAGCGAAGTTCACCATTCGCCGCATCAAAACTGACCACCTCGGCCCCGGCAGTGGCACAGATGAATGGAGGCTCCGCATCACTGGCACCAGCCATCCTCTCAACCCGATCTTCGGCCTCGGAATCCCAGATATGCTCACCCTCAGAATCCCACGCTCGCAGGTTCCCGTCCCAGTCGCCTGCGTATACCCGCGTGCGCCCGAGGAGAACTGAAGATGCGGCTGCCGGCATCTGCCGAACGAACCATGCATAGTCTTCGAGGGAGGCCACAGCAGCGCATGATGCGTCGGTGGCTATTGCACTTCGCCCGTTCAGACCCCATACAGTCGACCGATCTTGTCAGCGAGATATGCGACGAACGCGTCCGGCTTGGGTTGCTCACCAGTCGCCTCCTCGATGTGGTCCGCCGGCTCGAGGATGCTGCCTCGCGCGTGCACGCGAGCGCGCATCCAGTTCAGCAGAGGTTCGAAGTTGCCCTCTCTCACCTGTTCATCGACGCTGCCAATATCCTTCTCAGCGGCTTGAAGCAACTGCGCGGAGTAGAGGTTTCCGAGGGTGTAGGTGGGGAAGTAACCGAAGGCACCGAAGGACCAGTGAATGTCCTGTAGAACTCCCTCAGTGCGAGTGGGCGAGCGGACACCGAGGAACTCCTCGTACATGTCGTCCCAAGCATCTGGAAGATCATCGACCTCGAGCTCACCGTTGATGAGTCGCTTCTCGATTTCGTAGCGGATCATGATGTGAAGATTGTAGGTCGCTTCGTCCGCCTCAACGCGGATTAGGCTCGCCTCAACCTGATTGACAGCCTGCCAGAGCATCTCGGGGGTCACATTTTCGAAATTTGCCGGAAAGTGCTGCTGCCAAAGTGGAAACGACCACTCACAAAAAGCAAGTGAACGGCCCACCTGATTCTCCCACAACCGACTCTGGCTCTCGTGGACACCCAGACCGTTCGCCTCGCCGACTGGCTGGAAATCCAAGTCCCGAGGTCTTCCCTGTTCGTACAACGCATGGCCGGTCTCGTGCATGGTTCCGTAAATGGCGCCGTAGGGTTCCTTCTCGTCGTAGCGTGTGGTCCAGCGAACATCGTCCGGGTTTGAGCCGCCGCAGAAGGGATGGGTGGACTCATCTCGCCTGCCCGCCTTGAAGTCAAATCCGATTGCCTCTGAGATCGCCTGACTGAGCGCCTCTTGGGAGGCCTTTGGCCACGAATGAGCGTGAACCCAACTGCAGTCCGGCTTGTTCTCAAGTTCGGAGACCGCCTTGATGAGCGGTACTGAGGACTCTCTCAAACCGGCGAAGAGGGGGTCGAGTTTGGCCACTGTGAGGCCGGACTCGTAGAGGTCGAGGAGCGCGTCGTAGGGGTTCTCATCATAGCCGAGGTAGCCGGTTAGTTCACGGGACATGTCAATCATCTTGGCAAGGTCGTCACGGAATATGGAGAAGTCATTCTTCTTGCGCGCTTCAGTCCATGAGACGATGCTCTTCGAGGTGTGGCGGGCCATCTCCTCTACGAACTCGGTGGGCTTCTTCGTCGCCTTGTCGTAGGAGTCACGGATGATTCTCAGATTGCCCTGTTCGACTTCGCTGCCGTTTGCCTCCGACTCAGCTGCAACGAGCAACTCGCCGACCTCGGGCGCGGTCATTCTCGTATGCCCTTCTTTGGAGAGCCATGCGAGTTGTTCGGCCCGCATCTCGGCACCCTTGGGTGGCATCATGACCTCCTGGTCCCAGCCGAGCAGTCCACCGATTTGCCCTATCACGTCCAACTCTCTCATGCGCCCCATCAGTGCGTCGTACGCCTCGCCCATGAGCGTCGGAATATGGCTTCCGCCTCAAACCCTGCGACCCATCATTCAGTGTCTGAACCATTGAAAAAGGTCGGGATTTCGTAATCGACGATGACTACGGGAGGGACGGAGCCGCGGTGGGAATATCTCATCTTGGAGGAGGACATGCGGAGGGACAACAGAGGGCGTGTTCACTGCATCATCAACGGTGTGGTGCGCATCTCCAACATCTCGGTCGCCCTTGAGGCGGCTGGCATGCAGGGTTGGATGCTCACTCATGTGCTGCCGTTCACGGATGCACACCCTTTCAATCGGTTCTTCCTACGCAAGATTCGTGAGCCGCCACGGACTGGTGAAGGGGATCAATTCCTGACCTGACAATCAATCTTCGACATCATCCTCAACATAGTCATCGAGAAGGGTGTCGGCGGCGATTGACATCGCTTCTTGGCGTTCGACTCCCGGTCTGAAGTAGTGGTCCGAGCCACCTGTGGCCTTCACCTTCTTGTCTGGCTTTTTCT
>CAZPJQ010000174.1:0-3571 GCA_964586945.1 uncultured Candidatus Poseidoniales archaeon | reverse complement strand
CGAAATGTTGGCCCAATCTACATCGTAGATTACGCTGGAGAAGGTGCTCGTCCTGTCCGAGGTCCACGACTTCCCATCGATATCCAGACTCGATGTCGGTCTGGTGTTGGAGAACATCACGACGATTACGGGTACATCCTCATCTCCTCCCGCATCAACCATGACCCGCTTGAAGTAGGTGGATGAACCTGAGAATGCGCCCAAGTGATTCCAGATGTCGGTGTTGGCCGCGCTCACGAAGACGCCATGGCCGTAGTATGAGCTGTATTCAGGTGCATCCGGATTTGAGATGAAGTACTCGAACGAGTCGTTGAAGGCGGTCGTCGTCAGTGTTCCATCGATGTGCGCAAGGAAGCGTGCATAGTCTGCCGCTGTGGCAATCCAGCCACCGCCACCATCCTTCTCCTCGATCACGAAGTTGCCACAGTCGGGGTCTGGAGATGTTGGGAAGATTGGGTCGCCGTTCTCATCCTCTCCTGAAGGGAAGTGGCACGGGCTGGTGTCATCCTCGTAGTCGTAGTAGGTGGATTCATTCTCAGCTCTCTGGTCGGGCATCGTCATTCCGATTGACATGCTGTCGATTCCCATCGGTGTCAGCACGTTCTCGATGATGTAGGCCTCGTATCCCATGCCGGACTGTGCCTCGATGATCTGCCCCAGAATCTGGTAGCCGATGTTGGAGTATTCGTAGTCGCTTCCCGGTTCGTAATCGAGTGGGCGGCGCAGCCATTCGGAGAGGATACTCTCCATCGAGACTGGAGCGAGGTTCCCGTCATCGTAGTCCGCGTTCAGCCCATCAATGTCGAGGCAGTCGTCGTTCCTGTTGTCCCAGGTGTTCCAGTGCCAGTATGTAGGATCTGAAGAGGGGTTGAATCCCGCACGGTGGTTGAGGAGATGTGACACCGTGATGTCGTCAATCGAGTAGGAAGTGGAGTGACTGGGATAGTCGCAACCCTCCAACTCGCTGGGGAGAAGGTCGGGAACCAAGTCGACCATCTTGTCATCGAGCGAGATGGTCCCGTCCTGAATCAGTGTGAGGATCCCCGACGAGGTCACCGCCTTGGAGAGGCTGGCGATTCTGAACTTCGAATCCGCCGTGACATTGGTGGCCGATTCGCTGTCGGCCACTCCATATCCATTGTAGAAGACCAGTGTGCCGTTGAACATCACTGCCACCTGGGTGCCCGGGATGCTCCATCTCTCGGTCAGTTCGGTGATGGCATCATCAAAGTCGTTGAATTCTCCACTCTCAACTCCGATGTACTCATCGGCAGCCGCCGTCAAGCCATCATCCGCTTGTGTGAGGGGCAGAGCAGAGGTCAGGAGGAGAAGGGCGACGAGAATCAGACAGGGGCTGTGGCGGCGTTTCATGCTAATCGCACTAATATCGTCGTTCATCAACCATGCTATCTGCCGAATCATACGAAATTTCCGCTTTGGAAGTCCACAAACGCTTGGTGTAGTTCCTCTTCGGTGTTCATCACGAATGGGCCGTATGTCGCGGTCGGCTCGTCGAGCGGCTCCCCGGCCAAGGGCAGGAGTTCCGCCCCTTCCTCAGCTTCTTCAGAGACTGAGAATGTGACTTCATCACCCTCTGTGAGAATCGCCATTTCGCCGTCTTCCACCAACTCCACCCCATCTTCAGCACCAACCTTGACAGCCCCACCAAAGCAGTAGACCAGCCCGTTCAACTCGTTGGGAAGTGTTTGTTTGAGAGAACCCCCGGGAAGCATGGAAACATGGAGGTAGGTGATTGGAATGACCGTCTCGATGATTGCCGACACTCCAAGGCACTCGCCCGCGACCACTACAGCTCGCACGAGCCCGTCATCCGACTCGGCAACCGGAATCTCATCGGCAGGAACATCTTGGTATCGCGGTTCCATCATTTTCTTCTCAGCAGGAAGGTTGACCCAAATCTGGAAGCCGTGCATCACACCGCCCGATTTCAGAAACTCCGGGTGTGGCAGTTCAGAGTGAACCACCCCCCGACCAGCCGTCATCCACTGCACATCACCTGGCCCCATGACTCCCGAATTACCTCCGGAGTCCTCGTGGCACATCCGGCCTTGCAGGACATATGTCACAGTCTCAAACCCTCGATGTGGGTGTGCTGGAGCGCCAATCGCTCCACCCGGAGGCCAATCCACCGGCCCCATCTCGTCGAGCAATAGGAAGGGGTCAGTAAGTCGACCAAGTGCTGCTGGTCTGCGAACCGGAAATCCGCCGCCCTCCAACAGGCGATGCGTAGGGACAATCGAATGAATGCCTCGATTCATGTGAATCGTTGCTCAGCGCATGCGGTGCATTGCCGGTCCACGGTCGGACCTCTGGTGGTGTCTCTTGTGGTTGCCCTTGCGGCAATCTTCGCCGCTCTCTAGACACTCTTCCATCTTGAGTAGGTGAGACTCAATCTTCTCTAGGGTGCCAGCGTCGATGTCACATTCGTCGTTAGCCATGCAGGACTGTACCAGTTCGAGTTTGTTGGCGATTCTCACTGAGCGGAGGTCGTTCCGCTCCTCGTCGGTCATGTTGTCGTGAGTCATCCTATCGGATTTCTTTTCGCAAGAATCCCTGTTCTCTCTGCAGGCATCGAGGTTTGCCAACCTCTCGGTCAGCCTCTCTCTAACTTCGGGGAGCTCGTCGCCATAGGCGTCGCAGTTCTCGTCCTCCATGCAGGCGTCGACCATGGTCAGTCGCAGATCCAACTTGACCTGCTTCTTCTCCATGTGCTTGGCCTTGAAGTCGAAGCCATCCGAGTCGACCACAGTGGCACCGCCGATTGCCGCCATGAGTAGCGACATCACCATGAAGAACTGAGAGAATATCTCTGCCATGTACTCCCCGAGGTGGGCTTAGGCTATGAAATTGCACCCTACGGGTGAATCCTCATTCTTGTTGCACGATCTTGACGCCCTTAGGCCATAGAACCAGAATCAGAGTCCGCTCACGGGTTTTCGGGTTGTGGGTGGTATCCGGCTCCATCCAGACGATGCTGCCTGCCGGGTAGGTGCCGAATTCGTCGTACACCTCGCCAGTGAGGACAAGGTAGGCTTCGCCGCCGGGGTGCATGTGGGGCATGAAGGCCTCGACTTCGACCTCCGCATCAGCGTCGTACAGGACAAGAGAGCACTCTCCCTCACGCTTCAGCCTCCCGAGCCGTACCCCCGTGCCAAAGTCCTTCCAACGGACGTTTTCCTCCATCCACTCCTCGTCGATGGTGAATCCGAGCCAGTCGGACAGGTCGTGGCTGAATGACATCGATTCGCCCATCCCCGTCTAGCGAATGAGGATTGCGTTTGAATTAGATAGACAAATTAGGGGGTGCTTCTTCCCCCCTATCATGGCAGCGGTCAAGAAGCAGCGGGATTTACCCGTTACTATCTATCGTATTCTCCTCTATCTTTCGAGGATGAGGTCGGAGGATCACGACTCTCGTCGCCTTGTCCGAATCGAGCGGGCAACAGGGATAGATAGGAAGGAGTTGAGAGACCACCTTCAACGCTTGACTGAAGGCGGATTGATTGGGAGAATTGACGAAGGTTCGGTTGGAAGAGGTGGCCACCAACTC
>CAZPJQ010000173.1:0-3680 GCA_964586945.1 uncultured Candidatus Poseidoniales archaeon | reverse complement strand
CCGCCATAACACCCTCGCGTTCAGAATCTATGAATGCATGGGCTCGCAGTGGGTCACCTCAGACGCTACCGACCCAACTGCCGGTGGTAACACAGGAACTCTACTCTTCTTCAAGCCGAATCCGATCAAGCGAATCGAACACCTCGACCACTCCACGCGCCCGCTGGTCTTTCCTGACGAGCGTGTAGATGGCCACCGGAGCAGCGATTGCAACCACGACTGCAACAACCGGCAGCCACCAGTTGAACGCACCTACCTCGCGCGGCTCGACCAACCAAGTGAACAGCATTGGTGTGTCATCCCACCTTTTCGACCAATAGAAGAGGTCGCCTGTGTGAATTCCCGAGACCGTGATCGAGAGGTTGTGGCCATTGAAGTGGCTCGCCGTCTGCACCGAGTGGTTGACCTGCCCCGAGCGGTCGAAAGTCACCGTGACATTGGAGTTAGGAGCCAGTGTAAGGAAGAACTCACCCCCCGTCTGCCGCCAGCCCTGCTGCAAGTGCGGTTCATCGGCGGCCAACTCAGCCAACTGGCCGTCAACTGAGAAGACTGAGACGATGTCCGCATCTATGTTGGAAATGTGATTCGTCACCGGGACCTGCCAAGCCTCCGGATATTCTGCCGACTCAGAGGTTGAAGAAGTGACCTCCCAAGAGCCGTTCTCGAGACTGATGACCTCAAAATCGGTGAGATGGATTTGGTAGGAAGTCAACTCCCCCCAAGTGGTGAACCAGGCGGGTGTAGCCTCGATGGCTGCAACCAGTTCACTGTCCGGCCGAACCACGACATCGTGGTCGCGGGCACGCCAGTAGAGATTGATGTTGGATGGGTTCGAGCTGAGTGCTGCTTCAAACTGCTGAACATCTCCTATCGACTTCTCCAACGAACCGCCGTTGTCGCTGACGAAGCGCAACGCAGGGAGTTGGCCTGTCGGCGCCTCACCGCCGACCACTTGGAATCCGGCATCCTTGACTGCAGCAAGCGACTCTGCACTCCATGCACCATCTGGTGATCCGAAGGAAAGCGGGTTTGAACCCCACTTTGAGGCGTTGGAACGCTCAGAGAGATAGTCCCGGCATTCGATGATTGCGGCCGGCTCAACGCGAATGTCCTTCTCTGGAATCCCATGGCAGCCTAATTCATCGCCTCGCTCGAGGCGCTCCGGTCCGATGATGTTGGTCAGCCAGGAATCCTCTTCCCATTCCGCGGCGACTGGAGCGGTGAGTGGGGTGAGAAGAATGAGCAGAATAGACAACGCCACCAACATTCTGCTTCGCATGGCGCGGCGACCGGCGATTCGGTCATGAACCGAGCGGTTGGCGAACTAGCCCCGGCAACCCTCAAAACCGGGCTTTGAGGGGGACGGTGTGATGGCCACCCTAACGGCGGCGGGAAAGTCGCGCCTCGCCGAGTTGACCGCGATTGAACCGGCAGGCCGACCTTTGCCACCCACACCGATGTACAACATTTTGATTGGATTGGCGATTCCGCTTCTCAATGTCATTACCAATCTGAAAATCACCGGCTCGGAGCACATCCCGAAGCGGGGTCCGTTCATCGCCGCCGCAAACCACAATTCTCATGTCGACCCGGTATTGGTCATATTCTCCTGCAGACGCAAGTTGTTCTACCTCGCAAAGGACGAGCACTTCCAAAAACTCGGTTGGCGACAACTGATGGGTGCCACCGGCCAAATCGAGACCGACCGCGCCGCAGGTGGAGAGGGAGCCATCGCGCGCGCCGCGGACATTCTCTCCTCCGGCCGTCCACTCGGCATCTTCCCAGAGGGCACTCGCTCTCGGAGAACCTCGGCACCATACCTCGGCCCGGGCAAGACCGGCGTCGCACGGATTGCGGCCGCCTTCCCCGATGTCCCTGTTCTGGTCTGTGGAATCGACGGCGCCCGCGACATTCTAGCTCCTGGCGAACCCTTCCATCCGAGGGTGTGGAAGAGGACTGAGTTGAGGTTCGGCAGCAGCATCACATGGAACGAGTGGATTGGGGAAGCGGACGGAGGAGATTTGAGCGACGAGGAGATTGACCGTCTGCACTCTCTAAACAGTAAGGAAAGGCGAGAGGGACTACGGAAATTGTACCGCAGATTCACCAACCAAACCATCGCAACCTTATCTGCGCTCGGCGCACCATGAGAGCAAGATTTCTCGCATTCGATGGGCGATGTTCTTAGTACGTCAATTCCCCCACCGTGTCCGGCGTAAGCATGGATCAGTATCTGCACCTCATCAAGACCATCCTCAGCGAGGGTATCGAGCGAGATGACAGGACTGGAACCGGCACTCTCTCAGTATTCGGACATCAGATGAGATTTGACCTCAGACGGGGCTTTCCATCCATCACCACAAAGCGGGTTCACTGGCCGAGCATCATCCACGAACTCCTCTGGTTCGTCTCCGGCGGAACCAATGTTCGCTACCTGCAGGAGAACAAGGTGCGGATTTGGGATGCTTGGGCGGACGAGAACGGAAATCTCGGACCGGTCTACGGCAAGCAGTGGCGAGCCTGGGAGAGCACGGACGGGAGAGTCATCGACCAACTTCGACAAGCGGTGCAGCAGATTCGGGAGAACCCGACTTCGCGCAGAATCATCGTTTCGGCGTGGAATGTAGGGGAACTGGATAAGATGGCATTGCAGCCCTGTCACGCCTTCTTCCAATTCTATGTGGCGAACGGGGAACTCTCGCTCCAACTCTATCAGCGGAGTGCGGATGTCTTCCTCGGAGTGCCCTTCAACATCTCCTCGTACTCTCTCCTGACCTGCATGATGGCTCAGGTCTGTGGACTCAAGCCGGGGGATTTCGTTCACACGATTGGGGATGCCCACCTCTACACAAACCACCTCGAACAGGCCCGCGAACAGGTTGGCCGACCACCTCTCGAGCTCCCCCGACTGCGACTCAACCCAGAGTGTACGGAAATCGATGACTTTTCGTATGATGACATTGAGATAGTTGACTACAACCACCATCCGCACATAGCGGCTCCAATTAGTGTTTAGAGGTGAACAAGATGAAACTGGGAATGATTGTTGCAATGGACCAAGACGGTGTTATTGGAAGGGATGGAGTGATGCCGTGGCATCTGCCAGCGGATTTGGCTCATTTCAAAAGTTCAACAATCGGTTGCCCGATAATCATGGGTCGCAAGACCTACGAGGCAATCGGGCGGGCCCTCCCCGGCCGAATGAGCATCGTGCTCACTCGGGACATGGAGTGGTTCGCTCCCGGCATCGAGATTGTCCACGACATGAGCGAAGCGATTGAGAAAGCGGCAATCGAGGCTGGTGCTGAGGGTTGGGCGTGGGTCATCGGTGGCGGTGCCATCTATGCCAACCTGCTTCCTAGGTGCGAGCGGTTGTTGGTGACTCATGTGAAGGCGGAGGTGGATGGTGACACCTGGTTCCCTTACATCAACTGGGACGACTGGGAGGAGATCAGTCGGGAGACTGTTCGCTCTGATGACAAGAACATGTTCGACATGGCTTTCGCTTGCTACGAGCGGGCTTGACCTAAAGGGTAGCTTCCGCAAGACTAGGAGGAGATGTGTGTGGCCGAGAAGTGGTCTGGGCGGATCATGAAACAATACCGGGAAGCAAAGCAGAGCCAAACTGATTCAATACCGGATGGTGGAGTGCACTTATCGAGTGCTCTAACCTCACTCAC
>CAZPJQ010000172.1:0-3718 GCA_964586945.1 uncultured Candidatus Poseidoniales archaeon | reverse complement strand
GACCAAGTACCGCCACACTTGAATGCACAGATCATCGGCTCAAAGGGTTCGATGATTCAGATGCTCAAGGAGGCGAGCGACTGCCGCATTATCGTGGGGCAGAACGGTCGTCTTTGGATAGAGGGGGAGCCTGAGGGCGTTCGTCTCGTGCGAGATGCATTGAAAATGATTCGTGAGACCGGTCATGCACCGGGCCTTGCGGGGCGAGTACAGGGTCTTCTTGACAGTTGAGAATACGGAGAGTGTGATGAAATGGGTGGATATGGCGACGTCCAAATGATAGATGAAGATGGCAAGCGGGTAGACGGTCGAGGACCGGGTGACTTGCGACCGATTGAGATTGAGGTTGGAGTGGTTCCAGTTGCAGATGGTTCAGCGAGTATTCGCTGGGGCGCGAACTATGCGATTGCAACTGTGTATGGGCCGATGGAGGCGCATCCCCGAAAGATATCTCGTCAAGAGCGAGCAGTTCTCGATGTACGCTACAACATGGCTCCTTTCAGCACAACTGACCGAATGCGTCCTGGATTCAACCGACGCAGCAGAGAGATCAGCAAGGTGACATCAGATGCTCTTGAGAGCGTCGTCCAACTCGAACTCTATCCCCGAAGCAAGATACGGGTCGAGATTGAAGTTCTATGCGCAGAGGCAGGCACTCGTTGTGTAGGACTGACTGCAGCATCAGTAGCTTTGGCAGACGCCGGCATCCCGATGACCGACATGGTCGTCAGTGTGGCATCTGGCAAGATCAACGGCGTCGTAGTCTGTGACCTCAACAAGGAAGAGGACAACTTTGGGGAGGCGGACCTTCCGATGGGTGTTCTTCCCAACACGGGCGATTTGGTCTTCCTACAGATGGATGGCGACTTGTCACCTGAGGAATTCCAGCAGGCATGGGACTACAATGTCGATGCGGCACAAGCCGTTCACGAGATTATGGTCGCTGCTCTTGCAGACCGCTATGGGGGTGGCGAATAATGGCTAACCCACTAGTTCCCGGTCTCCTACGCGACCACCTGTCCGAACTCGCAGAGCGAGACGAGCGGGTTGACGGCCGTGGTCAATGGGATGGTCGAGAGTTGACCATCGAGGTAAACCCACTACCAAACGCAGAGGGTTCAGCAAAGGTGACGATGGGCGATACAATCGTTTTCGTCGGCATCAAGTTCCAGATTCAGACACCCTACCCAGACCGACCCAATCAGGGCGGCTTGATGACGAGCGCAGAGCTGCGCCCAGTTGCCGGTCGCCATTACGAACCTGGGCCACCAAGTCCAGAGAGCATCGAGATGGGCCGTGTGGTCGACCGTGGAATTCGCGAGTCTGGTTGCCTCGACGTAGACGCCCTCTGCATCATTCCCGGTGAGAAGGCGTGGCAGGTCATCATCGACTGCTTTGCTATCAGTGATGACGGCAATATGTTCGACGCCTTCGGGCTTGCAGCAATCGTTGCGCTGAAAAACGCAATCGTCCCAGCCGAGCGCTTCGATGTAGGCGAGGATTACCCACTACCGATTTCCTTGATGCCCATCATGTGCTCTTACCACAAGGTCGGCGGACGCTTCGTCTACGACGCCTCCCGAGAAGAGGAGGTCGGTGGCGACGAGCGCATCCACATCACCCTTGGTGATGGTGGCCATGTTCATTCGCTTCAGAAGGGGTTAAAGGGTGTGTTCACAGCGACCGAATTCGACGAAATCATGACCGCTGCACGGCAGCGAGTATCCGAACTCCAAGAAATAGTCAACAACCTGTGAGGTGACAATTATGTCAAAGAGAACTCAGAAGGCCGGATTGGCCGCTCGATTCGGTCCTCGCTATGGTGTGTCCGTGCGCCGTCGAGCGACAGCCGCAATCAAGAAAGTCAAGCGCCACTACACCTGCCCAGTCTGCCAATATCAGAAGGTTAGGCGCGACTCGCCGGGAATCTGGAGATGCCGCAAGTGCGACCACACCTTCGCCGGCGGAGTCTGGGAGCCCTTCACGCGCGGCACTGACGCCAACAACCGAATCATTCGCCGTTCCATTGAAGGAGCAACTGCGACCGATATGGCCCTCATCGCCCAACAGAAGGCAGTAGAGTTTGAGCGCCAGCGGGCAGCAGAAGAGGATGATGATGCACCCATTGCCGAGATCGCCACGGAGGGAGACGACGGTGGCGAATCCGAAGAAGAGTGAGCGCTGTAGCGCCTCTTTGACTATTGCTGAGAGTGACATAGCAGCGGCTCTTGCCGCCGCATTGACGACTGAGGGCGCTGAAGTCACCCTAGACGACGATTCATTGACCGTCAATGTTCAATCAGAGACAATCTCTGACCTTCGGGCGCGATTGAATTCGACGCTTCGTTCATTACAGGCGGCGTCCGAAGCCCTAACCGAGGCCGACCGCGCCTCTCAATCAACAGGAGGCGAGTGAATGACTGAAAACGATATGCGCAACGACCTGCAGAATGTTGTACAGGAACTACAACTGGCTGCTCAACAGGTTGCGACCGTGAAAGCCCAGATCAACGAATTTGAAGGAACCTTGGATGCGCTGGCCACTCAGGAAGAGGACCGACCCGTGTACCGGCAGAGCGGCCCAGTTCTCCTTGAGGTAGGCGACCGAGATGCCCTAGCCGAAGACCTGCGAAATAGTATTCAACGACTGTCTGAGCATGCAACTCGAATTGAAGAGAGGGAAAAATCCCTTCGTGAGCAGTACGAGTCTATCGTGAAGAAGTTCGAGGGAGCAGAGTGAGCCAACAGACATCCGACCTCTCCGTGCTCCACCAATGGCTGCAATCAGCAGTCGACAGAGGCCCAATCGCAATCGTCTCTCACAAGAATGGGGATATGGACACCATCGGCTCCGCCTGTGCCCTATCCCACGCTTTGGGTGACTCGGCGCGCGCCTGCGGTCTCTACTCATCCTCTATTGCAAAGCGAATCCTCGAAACGACCGAGGGAGAATTTCATCTCATGGATGGAAATCGGCCGCTCTGGCCTCGAACCTTGGGTAGTATTGTCGTCGTCGATGCCGCCTCTCCAAGTCAGGTGGGCATGTCTTTTCCGGCCGGGGTCCCAATCTGTGCGATTGACCACCATACCGGGGGCGCCGACTGGAGTTCTGCCGACCTACACTTTCACTGGGATTGCCACTCAACCGCTGAGATGGTGTTCTCCTATCTCGATGAGTTCAGACCCGCCTCCATTGACGAATCAGTTCGTCGCCTCCTACTAGCTGGCGTCATAACCGACACCGGCCGCTTCCGGCACGCCGATTCCCGAAGTTTGGCTGCTGCCTCCAAAATGGTCGAACATGACGACCTAGACTACCACTCGTTCGTGGAAGAGATGGAATCGAATGAGTTGAACCACTCCCAAAAGGTTGCGATTTCCAAGGCTTTGAGTCGAGTCGAGGCAATCGATGCGGGCGAGTGGTTTCTGCTTCACACTCGGGCCGGCACCAACGAAGGAGTAGTTGCTCGGACTCTAATGTCAGCGGGTGCTGATGTTGCTCTGGTTGTAAGGCGAGCGAAGGATGAGACACGATTGGTTGCCCGCGCCAGCCGCAAGGCGGTCTCTGAGGGGTGCAATCTCGGTGAGATGATGGAGTCTCTCGCTCTGCGGCTGGAGGGTGAAGGAGGTGGTCACCCCGGCGCTGCTGGTTGGAGTGGTGAGGCACCTGCTATCACTGCCCGCTCCGGGTTCATCGCTGACCTATCGGGCTTGAGGA
>CAZPJQ010000171.1:315-3722 GCA_964586945.1 uncultured Candidatus Poseidoniales archaeon | reverse complement strand
CAGAAGAAGTCCAAGATGAGCCTGAGGCGTCACCTCAGTCAGCCCAACCCGCAGTGGTTCAAGAGGAGGTTCCAGCCGGCCCGAGGGCTCCCACTGTCAATCATCGAAGAGAGTCCGAACAGCGAATCTCAGTTCCCACTCCGCTGACAAGCCGTGAAATGGCGAGCGCCGCCATGCGGAAGGCCGCGGTGGATGGCAGGGAGATCACAAGTCAATTGGAGATTCCGGGCTACGAGGCGTGGGGGCTGGCATTTTCATCTATGGGTGAAGCGGGTGAAAGAGCACGTAAAGTCGGTGATTGGGTCACCGACGAACAGCGGGATTGGGAGGCACTTCAGTTGGCGGAGATGCAGTCTGCCGTAGAGGGGGCGAAAGGGGTTCGCCACTTGATTCCGGCTGAGAAGGGCGCCACCCCGGCGCGGCTCAACATCCGTTCCTGGAGCGCTGCGGCAGGTGCAGCCGCAGAGACTCGGCGGCGAGCGAAGGCACCTGATGAGCCGGACAATCCATTGGCCCGCGTTGCCGCCACGAGGGCGCAGAAGGTGCGTACTCTGACACAGTATGTCGTCGGCAGCGAGATGGCAGCTCTCTACTCAGACAGGAGACAGGTTCTCAATGAAGCGGGAATCGAGCTTGAGGTGTTGGGGCGAGTCACGGAATTGGCCGAAAAAGGACACCACATTCAGCCTTTAGTCGAGCGATTGGAGGCAGATGCCAGCGAAGGCAAGACACTACTGAAAAAGATGGAAAAAGACTCGGAGAGAGTTACTGAACTTCTCAACCGACTGAATGTGTTCGAAGAGAACGGGGTTGTGGACCCTGTGGTCTGCGAGCGCTACAGGAAGAGGTTGTTGTCGTTTGAGGATATGGATGAAATCACTTCTCTTTTGACCGATTTGGAGGGTTGATGCCCTGCGGGCATTGTTGATAGTGGGACTGCTCCCTGCGGAGAAGAAGAGGTGACAACATCGGCCGACGCACCTTACTCCAAGAGCAATTGGAGAAGAGCCGTCGAATGCTTTCTGACAAGGCCATGGATTCAGTTCTCAAGGGAGCAGATGGAGAGGGGCCATCCTCGAGTCTCGGTCAATATGTCCAGCGCCGTCATCGCCCGCCGATGGAGAGCCCATACGAAGGTCCGTTCCGCGAGACGACAGCCGCCGCCGTCAGCGAGCGCACAGGAGGCTATGGAAGCCACGCTGCACAGCGATTGAGCAGGATGCGCCAGGGTGTAGAGGCGGCCGCTCCGATGACCGACATCGACGCCGCCGGAGAATCAATTCCAGCAGACAGTCCCGCCTGGAGCCTTTCACTCACGGATGAAGAGATTGAACCGCGCGACGAGGCGATACCGGTCTGGAGAGAGGTATTGGCTGAACAACGCTCGGCGCGGCGCCCCTCCGCCGAACAGAGGCGAGGCCATGCGATGAGTACCGGGGCGCCGGTGCCAACCGCCACGAGCCCTCTCGAACCGGTTGCAGAGGAACTGGTCGCTGCGCGCCCGGCGTGGCCACCAATCCTGCAATCCAACGAGCGCTATGTTTGGGACAATTGGCAACTTGGTCCGGAGAACAGAATAGCGACGACGGCCGCAAACGAGGTTGCCGACCATCCTGGCTCTCGTCTCAACCCGTTGGTTGTCGTCGGCCCTGCCGGTTCAGGCAAGAGTCATCTCTTGTGGGCGTTAGGTCAGACACTTTGGAACCAGTCTCCCGAGATGGAGGTGCGACTCATTTCCGGCGGCTCATTCCCCGGTTCACCCGTAGAGGGGTGGGATTCGGCACTGCAAGGGTGCAAGGCGCTGATAATCGACGACCTGCAACTCATTTCGGTGGACGCACAAGCCTCACACGCGCTTGGAATAATGGTTGATCTCTGCCTCAACCTCGGGGTGCAGGTGGTGTTGTCCGCCGACCAAGAAGTCGCGACTTCCGGCTCACTCGCTCGCTCACTCGCCTCCGCGGTCACTGTGAACCTCGGGCTTCCCGAGCCGGACACACTCCTACTCCACCTCCGCAACCGTGCCCTCCGTCGCGGCCTCGCACTCTCTGACGAGCAGTTGCAGGCGGTTTCCGCCCACGCTGGGGCTGATTGGCGGCGGGCGGCGGCAGGATTTGAGACGGTGTCGCTCGCAATCGAGGCGGGTGCTGAGCCACTCGGCGCCGAAGACATCCGCCTGATTCTCTCCGGCGAGGAACTGCCGATGCGTGGCTCTGACGGCTTGGTAGCGTGGGACCCGGAGCAGACGGGGCAGAGAATCGTACGGGATGTGCTTGACCACGTGCTACCGCGCGAGGCGCAGCCCAACATCGACATTGTCTCTGAATTGGAATCGAGAGTTGACGAATACCAGCCGCCAGAATTGATTCCTGACGATTCAGCTGACGCTGTGGATGCCTTGCTCGCCCGCCACTTGGGAAGGGAGAGGAGCGCATTGGAGGATGCGAGGGAGAGAATCAACCGAGCTGATGAACCAACTATCCTCGAGGTTCCGAGGCCGGATGTCCCCCGTGTCGACATGATGAGCGATTCCTTCCTCGACCGACTTGAGACCCGTCTGCGTAGCCATCAGGACGAACTCCTAGGGTTGGAGACGGAGATGGAATTGATTGCCCACGGCATCGACGGAGCGGAGCCCGAGAATCTGGTCGAGATGGCTGACCGGATGCTCGAGATTGAGCGCCGCCTCTCTCGGATTTCACGATTGGATGCGGGTGAACAGATGATGCCCCGTCGCAAGCCAAAGCGGCCCTACGAGCCTCAACTACTAGACGAATTCACTCCTGAGGGTGAGTGGGACATCGACGAGGATTCAGTGCAGGCTGGTGACCTCATAGGTGAGCGAGACGCGGTGCTTCGTCCGATTCCGATTCTGATTCCCATCCTGACCGAAGAGGAGTGATGGTTCAGATCCACAAGGATTTGAACAGAAATTCAATCAGTTTAACTTCGCATCATCAACTGTTATTGTGTCGTCATCAGTTTTTGGTTTCATGAGAAGCCCTGCAATCACTAAGCCAATACCGATAATTACTGAGATCAAAGCTATGGTCCACAACATTAATGCCGGAGCCCATGCAACATCAGAAGAGTAGAATTTATCCATATTTAATCCTAAGATGTAGAAAATTGGTCCACCAAGTAAGCATAGCCATCCTATGTTAAGTATCAACTTACTGTGACTCATGGTAATTGGTTTGCTTCGCAGTAATTTATCATTTAGGCGCACAAGGTTCCAGACTCACAAGGACCTGATACAGTATTGCATCGTCTTAGAAGAGTATTAAGAATAAGAAAAATATGCTAACGATCCAAATTATCAGAATACTAATAGCTCCATATCCCCGTGCTGTAGTTGGATTACTTGACTTAATTAAAATGACTGCGCTAGTAATAGGTACAAGAAT
>CAZPJQ010000171.1:0-305 GCA_964586945.1 uncultured Candidatus Poseidoniales archaeon | reverse complement strand
TAATTATAGCTGGTTCGCTATTGTTGCCCTGTTTTGACCTCGGTTTTCTTGGAAGCGCGACAGGCTTAGAGATGCTTCAACTCTACGGTGAAGTTGCCGGCGAAGTTGGGGGGCCGTCTGGATCTGGTGGTGGTGGTGGTGAAGGAATGGGAGTTCTAGGATGGGCGATTTTTCTGTTTGCTATTTCCCCAATTGTCAACTTAATTTTAGGGGGATTATCATTGATTATGTCGTTACTTAAGGTTGGACTCAGGGGCGCAGGAATCCTGCACATTATTTTCTCAGGTACACTTCTCTTAACCACC
>CAZPJQ010000170.1:872-3755 GCA_964586945.1 uncultured Candidatus Poseidoniales archaeon | reverse complement strand
AGTGAAGAGTGGACATTTCGCTCACTGACGACCACCAGACCCTCCTCGAGTTTCGGAATGATCCACGCCTGCGAGTGGGCCAAACGGTCTGCTGCAAACATGCTGGCCTCCCTAACCGGTCCTGCCTCTCCGGTTCGTACGGCCTCCACCGCCAACTGCCCCAGTGGGTGGTCCCGCCGAGGTTCGGCCGTGATGGCAACATCGGTGAAGGAGAACTCATCACAGATTTCAGCGATGATTTTGGTGGCTACGCCTTTGCCGCTACCATCGCCTCCCTCAACCGTGATTAGATACATGGCACCGCCTCTGTACACTCACAAAACGCCGGGGGCGATAAACTCCACTTCCCTCGATTCTAACCACTCGGTTTTGAAGTGCTGAGAGATATCGCCACCAAGATTCAACTTTGGTCGTCGAATTGAGGTCTCGCAAGCATGAGGAGAGCCATTCCGAGTAGAATCAGCAGCGGCCCGAAGAATATGCCTCCACGGCTGAACAGGCCGAGCCCGCACAACCACTGTGTCCGTCGATACCTCTCGCTTTTTCTCGCCTCCAATCCTCCAATTACTCCAGTGGCCGCGCTGATGAGGGTGAGGACTGCAATCGCCGTTGAAAGTTGCAGCGCCGCCTCGAGATAACTCTCAGTGCGAAGGTCGGCGGAATCGACCCCCTCGCCTGCCACCATGGTGATTGTGAGGTCTGGAACCTCGCCGGGAATTAGGGTCCGTTCGACGGTGACATAGCCCTCGTGTTGGATGCGAAGCAACATCGGTTCTCTCGCCACGTCCGATAGGGTGAACCTGCCCTGCTCGTTGCTCTGTGTGCGCGCCTCTGAACTGTCGTCAGAGAGCCTGATGAGATCGATTTGCACCCCTTCCATGCCGTCTCCACCAGTGCCGTTTTCAGTCTCGAGTTGGGTGAGCAACAGACCGTGCACATAGGCTTCGTTTGATGATTCGAATAGTGAGCTTGAGACTAGGTCTCGCGGGTCGGTGCTGAGCAGCAGAGCGCCGCTCGCGGCACCGAGCACGCTTCCGACTATGATGAGAAGGACTGCGAGGTTGAGGACCCAGCTCTCCTCGGCTCTCTCGCGCAGTGCTGCTGGCAGTCTGACAATCGATGGGTCGCCGCCGTCGCGGACTGCATCGTATGCCGCCTCCTTGCGCTTCTGCCTAGCGCGTCCCATGCGCCGTCGACGGCGAGCAATCCTATCACTGAGGGAAATTGATGATGCTGCATCTTCGTCCTCGATGACCACTTCTAGTTCCTCGTCGTCTTCGATGACGCCCTCATCGACGAGCTCCTCTCGAACTCTTGAGCGAAGCGCATCGAGACGCTTCTGCCTGTCAGAGTCAGCGCTCATTCCTCACCCTCCGAGTAGACCGTGCCATCGGGGGGATTGTGAACCCCTCGGCTCTTGGTGAGGCTGTCGAAGCCTTTCCCCCACAGGAGGTAGGTGAGCGCCGCCGCGATGAGCCCGATGAGGAATATCAGCCAGCCTGTAACTTCA
The DNA here is from genome assembly GCA_964586945.1 of uncultured Candidatus Poseidoniales archaeon. GTDB lineage: Archaea > Thermoplasmatota > Poseidoniia > Poseidoniales > Thalassarchaeaceae > MGIIb-Q1. The sequence goes on along the minus strand of CAZPJQ010000170.1, from coordinate 2,245 downwards.
TCGTCATCGAGAGGTTCTTGCCACTCAACAGGGTCTTCAGCAACTTCTCTCATGCTGCCTTCGTACATCACCGGCCAATATTTCCCGGTGATGTAGAGTGTCGTGTTGTGACCCGGCATGAAGGCAATTCCATTGAGAACATGATTAGGCTCCGCTTCCTCAGGAATCAGGGCACTGCAATCAATCACATCCCAAACAGCACCCGAATCTCTGCTGATGATATAGATGGAATCGTCATACCAGACATTCGCATAGATCATCCCACCGACGCACTCGAGTTCGTTCAACCGGTCAAGGGGTTCACCATCGAGCGTGACATTGAGTTCACCGACGACTGTGAAATCGGTCGAATTCCGCAATGTCAAGGTGCTCGTACCATTCGACATGTAGAGCAGTTCTCCCCCATCTGAACACAACCCCCAGCCCTCGCCTTCGTAGGTGTAGTTGCCAACCTCTTCGAAGGTTTCAATCGAATAACGGTGAGCCACCCCCGACTTCCAAGTCAGTTGAATCAACTCATCGCCGACCACCGCCAACCCCTCTCCGAACTCAGACTCGTTCAATGAGATGGAGCGCAGGACTTCACCCGTCTCCATGTCGATTTCTCGGAGTTCCGACTGACTGTAAATCCCGGTGCTCTCGTACATCCTACCCTCATGGATTGCGAGTCCTTGGGTGAAGGCGGAATCGTCGTGCGTGATGGTCTGATTGACTCCAAACTCGTAGTAATCAACGCCGAAAATTGGGTGGCCGTCCGACGCTGCGTTTGGAAGTGGTGCAGCGGCCATCAGGAGAAGTGTGGCGGCGATGATGAGGGCGTGATTTCGGAGGAAGGTCACTGAACCGCCCGGAATCATGTATGAACGATGCACCAAGGGCTATTAAATAGGTCTTGAGAGTGAGCAAGCGTGAGATACCGTAGGTATCCTCACGGTGGTTATTGAATGAAGACTCAAACCCCAGTTTTCCTTGTCTTGTTGATGCTGGCATCTGTGCTAGCACCGCTATTTGCCGGTGCTGCCGCTGCTGAAGAGGCTGAAGTCGTCGACGCCGGCGGAGTTGTCATCGGTGACATTGCCAACTTCGATCCGACGATAAATGGCAAGAGATACCTCTTCGTCGATGACGATGAACCTCTGTGGTCTGCTACTCGACTCCACAAGCTCGCATGGGGTGAGGCGGAATATCCGGGCCTTGTGATGCCGTTTGAACAGGGTGGGAACGGCAAGTCGACCAGCAAGGCCTGCATCCCTCACAGCGAAGGAACTGGCATCACGATATCGACGAGCGGAGGGCAGATTGCGGCCACGGTGGAAAAGACGACTCCAAACGCCGCATTCATCGTCGAGAATTCGCAGACCGTCTCTTCGGCG
>CAZPJQ010000170.1:0-862 GCA_964586945.1 uncultured Candidatus Poseidoniales archaeon | reverse complement strand
TCTGAACAACTTGGCCTCCGCTTGGTCTTCAACCATCTATTCGGTTGACACGACCTATTTCGGAGCTGCTCCCGATGTGGATAACAACTGCCAGATTGAGGTGGTGATCTACAACATTGATGGTCCTGCAAACATAGGTGGATATTTCTCACCCAGCATGTCTGGTCAGCGTGAAGTGCTCTATGTCGATGTGAACGACTTGGGTTGGGCAAACACGATTCTTGCGCACGAGTTGCAGCACCTACTACACAACGCTCGGGACCCATTTGAGTACATTTGGATAGACGAAGGAAATGCGGATATGGCCGCATACCTCTGCTTCGGGGCGACTAACACGGTCATCTCCCACGCCAACTCCTGGGCCCAACAACCGCACATCTCGGTCCGCTGGTGGAATCAGTCAATCGCTGACTATGGTGCAGGATTCCTCTTCATGCTCTATCTCGCCTCCAAGTTAGGCGGCGGACAGGCAATCCAGAGTCTAGTCGCTGACACTGCGACCGGTGGCGCTGGAATCGTCAACATCGCTAACAATCCAGTTCCCGGCTCACCGGGCCAAATTGGAAATTCCATGCCGGACATCTTCGCCAACTTCTCCGTAGCGACCCTGCTCGACGATTCACAGCATCCCTACGGGCTTGACAACATCGACATGTTCGATAACTGTGGGAGTTCCCAGTTCTGCAAGTTGCAACTGACCGACACCAACAGCAATTGGGGCAGCATTTGGGATCGTCAGGGCGACTCTCTGTTCGGTTGGGGAATCAGGGCATACAAGTTCACTGGAGGGACCGGTTCACCACTCAATGTGATGATACAGGCTTCTGAGACCAACTTTGCAGGCCGTCTGGTCTACCGAGAG
>CAZPJQ010000169.1:0-3841 GCA_964586945.1 uncultured Candidatus Poseidoniales archaeon | reverse complement strand
GAATGGCGCAGCGACCGCAGCGATGTGTGAGGGGGACCACGGCTTGGCTGCCATGTGACAGGTCCTGCACCTGCCTCTCAAGAACCCTGCGCGCGATTCACCACTCTTGGTGAAGCGGGATATCCTCGCCTGCAGTTAGGCATTCCATGCCATCCTCAGTCCGCAACCAGGAATCCTCGACACCTATGGCGCCATCAGAGAAGATGACCTTCGGCTCAATGGCCATCGTGCCCCCGACAAGAAGTGGGCGTGGGAAGCCGCGAGCGACCACGGGAGTTTCGTCGAGGTGGAGCCCAATCGAGTGACCCAGGAAGCGCGCCTGTTCGGGTGGCATCCCCATCAGGTGGCCGTCCAAACCGCACTCTCGCACAATCTTCGTCCCAGCCTCCCAGGCGCTCTCGCAAGTATCTCCTCTAGCCAGACTTCCAACCACCGAGTCTCTAACCTCGACCATCCTGTCGAGCCTTTCCATCCATTCCGCATCGAGCGGTCCGACGCTGAACATCCTGGTGCAATCTGAGACATATCCGCGGTGGCAGTGGACGATGTCGACCAGAACTGGCTCGCCGGGCTTGATTCTGTGGAAGCCGGCTCCAAGGCCGGCCATCGGGTGGGGTCCTGTGCCTCCGACAGCTGAATCGAAGTAGGTTGGAACTGCTCCCGAGTGACCTGCGGCGATGACTACCCGGTCGCAGTTCATCGGCCATTTTCGCATCATGATGTGACCACCAAAGCCTGCGGCGCGGCTAACTGAGTCTGCCGCCGCGGCGAGTTCGATTTCAGCGACTCCCTCGCCGCCCTCATCGAAAATCGCCTCGAACATCCAGCAGTTGACCTGCCCGCTGCTGCGCATCTGTTCCGCTTCCCACTCACTCTTCACCTCTCGAAGATTCCACAGAAGTTGGGTGCAGTCACCCGCCTCACCAAGGATTCCCTGAAAGAAGGAACCCTGAGAGTGGGGTATTCGTGAGAGTTGTAGTTGCGGCGCATCCTTGCACCCGCGCGTACGAACGGAATCGGCCAACTCTTTGGTCCGTGGATGGTTTACAATTTCGTGCGGAGCATCATCTTCGCCTGCCTCCCAACGGGCGCGGTCTGCGCTGTTTCTCACCCAATGAACCGAATCGATGCCTGAATCTTGAGCACCGAGCAGAAACGCCCCAGCCTGTCTGCCGCCAGTCAGCCAGTAGAGGTCGACCGGGTCGTGGACCAGAATCGACTCGACTCCGGTCGCAGACAAGGCCGCCGCGGTCCGCGTCTGACGGGCGGCCAACTCAGAGGTCGGAACCCGCCAGTCGGCCCCGTCGGGCCCCTCAATCGCTGAGATGTCCCACTCCACGGTCTAGGCGAGGGAGGCCTCATCCAAAGGCGTTGGCGTAGGCAAACCCGGAATCGCTCTTATCGGCCAATGGTGGACAGTGTCAGCATTCGTCGGCAATACGCTGCTCAGCGAGGCTGCAATAGTCCTCGTTGACATCGAAAACGATGAATCGCCTGCCATTCTGCTTCGCAGCCACACCAGTAGAGCCAGAACCGCCGAACGGATCCAACACCACATCACCTGAGAAGGTGTACAACTCGAGACAGCGACGGGGCAGTTCTACCGGGAATGGTGCGGGATGACCGACTCGCTTTGCGCTCTCTGTGGGGAAATCCCAGATCGATTTGGTCCAGTCCATGAACTCCTCCTTGTGGATGGTGTCCTCACGCCCCTCCTCCCTCTCAGCCTTGCTTCGGTTGAGTTTGAACTTCCCTTTTGAGAAGATCAGAATATACTCATGCACGTCTCTCAAGGTTGGGTTAGACGCCGACTTCCATGACCCCCACGCACAGGAAACGCCTGCACTAGCCGACTTGTTCCAGATCACCTCTCCCCTCTGCATGAAGCCGATGTCGAGCATGATTTGGTTGATGAACGAGGCCAGCGGGATGTACGGCTTGCGCCCTAGGTTCGCCACATTGATGCAGGCGCGCCCACCAGGAACCAAGACCCTCCAGCACTCTTGGAAGACCTCTTTGAGAAGGTCGAGATATTCTGAGAGGTCGAGGTCCTCGTCATAGGTCTTTGAGGCGTTGTAGGGCGGTGAAGTGACCATCAGGTGCACGGAATTGTCAGGGATTCTCTCTCCGTCAACTAGCATCTTGCGGGCGTCCTGGCAGACCACCCGATCAGCGAACCTTTCCGGCAATTCCACGGCAACACCAACATCAGATTCCTTTGGCAGGGTTCTGTACATTGCAGAGTCATAGAACTCAGATGCGTCGTGGGACTCTCTCTTGGAGACTCCAAACGCCGAGGTGCGGGTACTTCCGCGGCGAACACGGCTGCGGCTGGCGCCCTCCCCGTTGTTGCCCTTCTTCGCTGTTCGTGACACTGCGCGCGCGTGGTCCTTGCCAGTGCGCGATTTATTGGGAGCATTCGCTCCACTCTTCCCGTTCTGTGGCATCCCGGCCCCAAACTACGCGAGGTTGGCGGACTGCATTTAATCGTTGGGCATTCGAAATATTCGCAATGCGAAACCGTTGCGCGCGATTGCATCGCGTCAAGTCTGCCGAGCCTACCCGGTGTCGCCGACAACACCGCTCGGGCTAAATGCGGTCCGCGGTTCGGCGAATTCAATGACGTCGTTCCTGACGCTGGACGATGTCCGGCTCAGTGGCAAGACTGTTCTCGTGCGCGTAGATGTTAATTCGCCTCTCAATCCGGTCACTGGCGAGTTCCTCGACGACTCCCGACTACGTGCAATAATGCCGACGATGCGCCGCCTGGCCGATGCGAAGGTTGTCCTACTCGCTCACCAGTCAAGGCCGGGAAAAACCGACTTCACCTCGATGGAGAGGCATGCTGAATTGTTGGGGGTACTCTTGGGAAGGGAGGTCACGTTCATCGATGACGTGTGTGGCGAGAGGGCGTTGCGGGCCATTCAGGGAATGAACTCTGGAGAGATGATTTTCCTTGACAATGTGCGCGATCACCCTGAGGAAATGGGACTTCGAAAATCCGACTTTGAAGAGTTGGCGGGCTGTGAGATGGTCACCAAACTGGCCTCCGTGGCCGACGCCTTCGTCTGCGACGCGTTTGCCTGCGCGCACAGGAACTCGCCCACCATTACCGGCCTCTCACTCGTACTCCCCTCCTATGCCGGCTTACTGATGCAACACGAACTCGCAGCGCTTGCCACAGCGGTTGAGAACCCAGCGAGGCCCTACACCGTAATTCTCGGCGGGGTGAAATGCGACGATTCGCTCGACATTGCTCTCAACCTGTTGGAGCGGGGTCAAGTTGACACAGTCGTCCCAGTGGGAGTGGTTGGCAATCTGATGTTGTGGGCTTCGGGTCACTCCTTGGGAGAGGACAATGAGGCCTTCATTCGCAACTCACTCGATGGCGAGTTTGAGAGGACTTGGGAGATGGCGGTTCAGGTGGTTGAGGAGTATTCGGAGAAGCTGCTGCTCCCGATAGACCTCGCCATCGAAGAAGATGGTGAGCGAGTCGCAATCTCAGTTGGCGAATTGCCTACGGAACACCCGATCTACGATGTCGGGCTTGGCACTCTGATGACCATCCGGCCGGCGGTAATGAATGCCGGTTGTGTGCTATGGAACGGCCCCGCCTCCTACTTTGAGAAGCCCGCCTTCGCCTTCGGGACGATTGAGATCATGAACGTCTGTGCAGAAACCGAAGCTTTCGTCATCATCGGCGGAGGGCACACCAGCACCTTGGTCGTGCAACGGGGATTGAGTGAGAAGTTCGATCACAACAGCACCGGCGGCGGCGCTTGCCTAACCTTTCTCGCTAACAAGCGGATGCCGGCGCTTGAGGCGCTGGAGCAATCAGCTG
>CAZPJQ010000168.1:2712-3852 GCA_964586945.1 uncultured Candidatus Poseidoniales archaeon | reverse complement strand
TGCCGCGCAGCGTGTAACCGGCCATGTTCTCGATGACCCCAAGGCAGGGCAGTTTGAGCGTCTTGGCGAAGTTGATCGACTTGCGGGAGTCGAGCAGAGCGACATCCTGTGGAGTTGTGACAACGACAACCCCGGAAATGTTGGGAAGAGACTGGGCTACGGTCAGCGGCTCGTCGCTGGTACCCGGTGGGAAGTCGATGATTAGCGCATCCAACTCACCCCACGCGACATCACCGATGAACTGCTGAATCGCACCGAGTTTGATCGGGCCGCGCCAGATGACCGGTGCGTCCTCATCTTCGAGTAGGAATGCCATCGAGATGACCTTGACACCGTGCGGTCCGGGAACCGGATGGATTTGGCCCTCCTCCACATGGAGTTCAGCGCCACTCACACCGAGCATCTTCGGGACATTCGGGCCGGTGATGTCGATGTCCATCAGACCTACTGAAAGCCCTTGGCGAGCTAGTGCGAGTGCCAGTCCGGTGGCGACGGTCGTCTTGCCAACACCACCCTTTCCGGAGAGCACCATCACCTTGTGTTTGATTCCCTCAGCGAGTTGGGTCATGCGCAACTTGCGGCGCATCTGGGCGTACGCCTGTTCCATCTGTGCCTTCTGCTCCTCAGTCGAGGGTGCGTCAGCGCCTGCCGCCTCATCGTCTTGCGGCTTCTCCGGAGGCTTGTCGCCGGAGTGGTGAGAGATGGGTGAGTCGCTCATGGTCGGTCGAATTGAGGGAGCCCTTTCAACCTGCGCTCGCGCCCGGTGGGCAGTTGGCTCTGAGGTTGGGTGGACAGATGCCATGCTTGATGTAGTGTCGGCGTGATTCTAGTCCATGCGGGTCCTGTTCGTCTGTATCGGAAATTCCTGTCGTAGCCCGATGGCAGAGGGGTGGGCCAACCACCTCGGGCTTACCGCCGCCTCCTGTGGCACTTCCGGAGCAACTTCGGTAGCTCCTCACTCAGTTGAAGTGATGAGGGAAAAGGGGATTGACATCAGAGGGCACACGCCGAGGCTGACCAGCGAGTTCGATGCCGAGGAATGGGACTTGGTCATCAGCATGGGTTGTGGTGTCGACTGCACTGACTTTGATGTTGACAGGGACTGGAAGATTCCGGACCCGGTCGGTCGTTCACTCGAGG
>CAZPJQ010000168.1:1624-2702 GCA_964586945.1 uncultured Candidatus Poseidoniales archaeon | reverse complement strand
GAGGAATATCGCGCCACTCGGGATAACCTTGAGATGAGGGTTAGGGACTTGGTCGCTGAGGCTGAGGCCGTGGAGTGATCACTCCTCATCTGAGGGGAAGTCACCGACACCTTCGAGCTGAATCTTGATGAAACTCATGATTCGAGTGGTATCCTCCATCTCGACTTTCTCCGTGCCTATTTCGACCCCTTTGTTGTTCATCTCCGCGGGTAGCAGACCGGCGATGTGGCCGTTACGACGGCGGCATATCTCGGCGGTGTCGATTGCGATGCGAATCGCGTTGCCTCTCGCTACAAGTTCGACCTCGCGGTCTCCCGCCTGCATCGCGTGCAATACTGCTGCCACATAGACGTGAACCGGCTTCTTTCCGACGTAGATGGTTCGTATGTCGCTCATATCGTCCCCGCCTCGGGATGGGGTTTCCGACTTGAAGGAGTCGGCCGAGAGCGCAAGTCCTTGGCAGCGTCTAGTTAGGATTGTTTGTCGGCAACCGTATTAACGGCAGGGTGGTGGCGAGCGATTACTGCGAGCGTAGTGTAGCGGCTATCACCGGGCGTTGCCAACGCCTGAACCCGGGTTCAATCCCCGGCGCTCGCACTCTAAACGAATGACTGCGGGCCTATTGCAACTTGTTGAAATCGGTGATGATGCCTAGTTGCTCGTCCATGTCGCCACCTCTTCGAAGTATGACGACGATGGCGATGCCGCCACCCAATAGAAGCAGTCCGAGGAGAATCAGAATCACCGCGGTCGCCGATGCGAAGTTGAAGAAGACCTCACCCGGATTGGATGCGGGCCCGACATCATCCTCGTTGAGTTGAACCGTCTCTGTGTGGATTGGGTCCGTGGTCGCCAGGTAAACGTCGATGCCGCGGAATTGCAGTTCGACCGCGTCGGCGGGCAGCCCCTCTCGCACAGCGATATCGATGCTGTACACACCGTCGCCGGCAACCGCGTCAGCGCCCACTCCGTCATCCTTCATGGTCAGCCAAGAATTGTCCTGACCGATTGGCGCGAGCATCCCCAATCTGGCCTGAACCACCGTAACCGTGTCGGGGTCCGAGGCCTCGACCGTCAG
>CAZPJQ010000168.1:0-1614 GCA_964586945.1 uncultured Candidatus Poseidoniales archaeon | reverse complement strand
TAGCTTGAGGAGCCATCTCCTACATCTGGCACAATGATGTTCTCAACCGGTTGGCCATCACTGAGGATGGTGAAGTTGGCAATCGATGGCCCTTCGTTAATCACATTGAGGGCCGGAATCGAAATCGTCGCTGCGTCCCACGCATCTCCGCCGGTACCGACCGAAGTGCTGGTCGTGTGGATTCTGGTGACCGTGGCATATCCGCCTCCGTTATCCTCCAGCCTGACCGGCAGCAGAAGTTGACCGGGCGTCACTGGTGAAGGAATCGTGACATTGCCGGAGAAGAGGCCACCCCCATCATCTGTCAGTTCGAAGAGTTCACCACCCTCTCCACGCAGGTCGATTGCTATGCTCGTCACTCCTAGTGCGTCAAATCCGCGTGCCGTGACGGTGAGTGCCTCACCGCGTAGGACACTGCCGGGGTTGAGTGTGAAGTCGACCAATCGGGGGGCACGGTGGCTCACGGTCAGGGTGCTTGCAAGTGTGGTGCTGGTCCAGGCGTCGGCGGCGATGATGTCGACGGAGATGTTTCCGGAGTCGATGCCGAAGTAGAGGAAGGAGCCGGTGAAGTTGTCGTCGTGGACGATGATGTCACCATCGAGACCCAGATCGTTGAGTTCCACGCTTCCCAAGCCGAGGACTGAGAGGTCGGCCGTGACGGTTCGCATGTTCCAGTCAGGGTCTGCCACCTGCACCTGGATGTGGACGAGATTTCCTCCTTCGTTGACGACCATCCCCTCCTGTAGTGTGACAGCAACGATTGTTGGTGCGGTGTTCTCCGATGAGGAGATGATATTCGGTGAAAGTACTCGCTCAAGCGATTGATTCTCCCAGAACCAAGCGTCCTGCTCATCGTCTATGTCAACGAATACTGCCCTGCTGACCTCTGCCACGAGCCCTGCCAGAATGCCGTCGTTGACCACCAAACCTGTGGCGTTGCTGCCATCCTCTCCGTAACTCCCCGACCATCTGGTGACATCCATCGTGTGGCCGTCGCGGGTGTATACCTCGTAGCTGTCAGCAGTCAGTTCAAGGTGCATGAACTCGCTGCTGTAGAGTCCCAGGCTGTCGCCCACTAGCAGAACTGCGGGGGCGAATCCGGTCTCTCGGCTGACATTGAGGTTCCCGAGGTCCGACTCCTCCTCGACCTCCCCCTCCTCCTCGATGGTACACTCTGTCTCGGGAGTGGTAGTATTCATCTCCCAGTTCAATGGGGAATCCTCCGGCCACTCCTCACCTTGGCTCGGGGTGTTGGACTGTTCGTACCAGCGGTAGTAGACAGTACGGTTGGTGCAGTTTTCGTAGATGACCTCATGGTCGAAGGTTTCGTTGTAGGATTGTGCTTGGCCAGTTCCACCTATCAGACCACCTGCTGTTAAGTTCAACCAGTCCTCTTGGTGGATGACGTTGACCGGCCAAAGTTGTCCAGTCGAGTTGGCGGTGTTTCCGGTACTCTCAATGTTTCTGAGGACTCCGAATGTGCCGGTTGTGGCGCCGCTGATGTCACCATCGATGTGAAGGGAATCGGCCATCTTGGTGTTGTTTTCAGTCTCGGAGTGGAAGACGATGATGTCACCGTCGAAAACGATTGAGGCGTTGTCATCGTTGGTGTCC
>CAZPJQ010000167.1:1987-3908 GCA_964586945.1 uncultured Candidatus Poseidoniales archaeon | reverse complement strand
CTCGACGCTGAAATCGGCAACAGTTGGCATGTCGGCGAGTTCCAAACCCGCGTCGTCAGACCACTACAGGTTGACCAGCTTCTCGAGTTGCAGGCGACTAAGTTGTCAGGTGGCGAGTTGCAGGCGGTCGCCATCGTCATCTGCCTAGGCCGCGACGCTGACCTCTACCTGCTTGACGAGCCGAGCGCCCACTTGGACGCAAATGCGCGAATGGAGGCGGCGAAGGCGATTCGACGCACCATGGAGTCGAATGAGAAGTCGGCGCTGGTCATCGACCATGACATCTACTTCATCGACATCGTAAGCGACTCACTGCTCGTCTTTGAAGGCGAAGGGGGCAAGGAGGGGTTGGCTGTGGGGCCACTTCCACTGAGGCAGGGGATGAACCGGTTCCTCAAGGGGGTCGGGGTGACCTTCCGGAGAGACCATGACTCGAAGCGGCCGCGCATCAACAAGGAAAACAGCCAGAAGGACCGCACGCAGAAGGCGTCTGACGATTACTACTACATCTGAGGTGAGAAAACCATGCCCGTCGTCCTCCCACCCGGTGCCGGTTACCTCGGGAAAAGTAGGCGTAGAATTTCCGCGAGTGGTCTAGTCACTTGGGAGCGCTGCCCACGCCAGTGGCACTATCGGCGAAGGATTGGGCTCAACGATGCGACTGTCCCTGAGATGATCATCGGACTTGTCGTCGAGGATGCGCTCTGCGGGCTCTACATGGAACGGCTATCCGCTGATGGCGAAGTCATGGCTGGCCGTTCATCGTGGGTTGACTTCAGTCGCGAACAGTCTGGACTTGAGCCGAGCGAGGCGAATGGCGAAGTTGCAATTACCGACTTGGCGTCGGTTGGCGCTTGGTGCGACTTGGTGCTTCCTGCGCTTGTCGCTGAGATTCAGCGACTGTTGAGAGTTCGCTGGAAGAAGGTCACCTGGAAGGCAGTTGGTCGCGACATCGAAGAGGTTCAGGATTCACGAATCGAGAATTTAGTGAAGGGCGGAATCACACTGCAAATCGAAGAGGTGGCCCGCTGCATCGGGGAAAATGGCGGGCCCTACTTGGCAGACTACCGCAAAGCGGGTGACCCGTTCTCAGTCCCAGCGCCATGCTGGGGAGAGAAACCGGTCAAACCGGCAGAAGATTCCGGGCGCGCCTCGGTAGCCGGATTTGAGAGCAAAGGAAAGGTCACCGCGTGGGAAGCGTGGGAAATCGCAAGACCTTGGGTCAAGGACCCGCGCGTCGAGGAACCTCAACGGCTCTTTCATCCCGATGGATGGGGTGCTGGTGAGATGGATTTGGTCCATCGCTGGGACGGGACTGTTCGAATCTGCGACATCAAGGCGAGTGCCGGAACGAGCGGTTATTCAACTGGACTAATCGGGCAACTGCGCTTCTATCAATGGCTCTGGAGAGTCACCCGAGATTTGGACGGCAGACCGACCGGACGAGTCGTCGAAGGACCTCTCTCAGGACTTGAGGGGTGGTATCTTTCCGGGCCTTTCCGAAAAATGGTCGACCTGCTCGACGATGAGACTCTTGAATCGGAAGTTGAGCGCTGGAAAAACACACACGAACAGATGACTAGTTCGGGATTGCACCCCTCTGACCTCGCACCCGCCGACCCAGCTCCATGGGTGAACCATGCGCCGGGCGGAAACCCACTCCCTGTCACTGACGAAAAGGCGGCGAAGGCGATCACTTGCGAGCGCTGCACCGGTGCCGCGTATTGTGATGCAGCGCCGGAGTTAGCGAGGACGAAGGCGCTTGCAACTCTAGCCTCACCAGACATATCCGACTCATCGAAGTTGGCAGAAACTCTGACTCCAACAGCGCCTTGCACTCCGATTTCCAAAATTCCCCGCCGACTCCATGTCAAGGGGACATTGAAGGGACACTGGGGGCCTTTGGCGAACCATTTCGGTG
>CAZPJQ010000167.1:0-1977 GCA_964586945.1 uncultured Candidatus Poseidoniales archaeon | reverse complement strand
AGGGGCAACGGTGGTCGTGGGAAGCACCAATGTTGTGGTCGAGGAGATGGGTTCGGAAGCCTTTGGTGAGATTCCTGAGGGAGAGGACTTCGCTCTCTTGGATGTCGCGCCAGGACAGTGGCGAAGGATGGCCCGGCTCTACCTCGACGAGCACTCCACAATCAAACCAGCAGCTGAAGCGGGTGATGTCGAATTCACTCGATTGGGCCTCATTCCCACGCGCGCCAACCTCTCAGGGCTGGTGGTCAGCAGAGGCGGCATGAGTGGGATTAACGCCCGCGGCAGGCAGTGGAGCATGGAGACCTGCCACCTTTGGGATGGCGAAGACGTCATCGAAGTGGTCGCCTTTGGTCAGTCGATTGGACGGACATTCCAGGACTTGAGAGTGGGTGACCGACTGCGCGTGTTGGCAGGAGAGTTGGGCTGGCGGGACGGAGTTCCTCAACTCAGAATCGATTCCCGCCAGACGCGACTTGAAGTGAAGAGCGCTGAACAAACGTGACAGGGTTCAAATCCCCTCGATGTAAAAGGGGTGTTCGATGCCAGTCTGCGACCCTTCCGATGACGACCCGATTGGGCCGTTCAAACGGATTTCTCACACTCAGGCGGACATGCACAGGCGCTGCCCGCGCATGTGGTACAATGGCTACGGACTCGGCCTGAAAGGGGGTCATCCGCCAATCTTCGGGATGGGACACTCCGTCGAAGGCTCGCTCAACCGAATCATGCGCGACTGCCCTGTTCTGGTAGCCTCCAATGACTCCTCGAAAACCTTCGACTCACCGCTCGAAGAGGTTCTTCTGCCCGGTCAAGAGAAGCCGAAGGAGCGCCCCTCATGTCTGGACGATGCTGATTGGCCAGGCCCCCGATTGCAGGTTCTGCCCGAAGCGGAGTGGCCCACAAGTCGAGCGGCGCTTCGAGAGTGGGCACTGGCGCGTCTTGAGGTTCACTTCCCCCGAGAGTGGGCGGCAGTGAAGGCCGAGTGGGAGGCCGATGCGAATCGGGTCGGTGACTGGGATGAGTTCGAAGCGGCCAACATGGATGCCGCGAAGAGTTGGGTTGCCAACGGAGTTGACTTCCATCTCGACGAGGTAGAGTTGTGTCTGAATGCTGATGGCGGCCCCGACCTTGCTCAATGGCGCGCTGGTGAGGGGCGGCCGGAATGGCCCTCTCCTGACGGATTCCCATACGGCCATTCACTTCCGCACCCATGCGCAAGAGAAGGTGACGTGACATGGTGCGAGGCGTGGGAGATCGCTCGCCCCTGGTTCTGCGACCCGGATGCGGGAACCTTCTCATTGACTTCCACTCACCCAGAAGGGTGGCTTGGCGGAGAGTATGACCTCGTCTATAGATGGACAGGCGAAGTGCGAATATTCGATGTAAAGGCTAGCGATGGAACCTCGGATTTCTCATTCGGATATGTCGACCAGATGGCTACCTACGCCTATCTCTGGTGGGTTACTCACGGACGGCAGGAAGTTCCTACTGACCTACAGATATGGTACCTCGGAGCACCTGCACGAAAGCAGATTCCAGTACCTGATGAGCGGTCGATGCTGAGGCTGGAGAATCGCCTGAAGGGGCTCCATGCTAGGCTGCGGGAGACATCGGAGTTCAACGAAGAGGACTTTCCGGCAAATCCGACTCCCGTCAGAAGTTTCGGCCTAGGCGGTGTGCCACTCGATGAGGCTCCAATCGGTGATATGGCGAGATGTGGCGGTTGCGAATATCGCGGAGTTTGCAGCGCCTCGCCACACCGGCAGGAACTACCACGCGGTGAAAATGCCCAGCATCCGGTCACGAGAGCTGCCTCGATAGAATGTACTCCAATCGGCGCCATCGACCCATTCGTGACCGTGCGAGGGGCCGTACGTAAACTCCGTAAAGTGGCGCAGTGGCCCTCCTATGAACGAGAGTTCTGGGAGTTCTTCTTGGACTTTGCAGACCGAGATTGGGTTGCCGTCGTCGTGAAAC
>CAZPJQ010000166.1:0-3943 GCA_964586945.1 uncultured Candidatus Poseidoniales archaeon | reverse complement strand
TCGATGGCGATGGTGCATTGGATATTCTCATAGGAGATACGCTGATTTCGCGTGCGGCACCAGATGTTAGACCGTTTGCTGATGGACGTGGAATACAATTCACACCGAGCCAGCCAGACCCAGATGAGAGCTTCACGATTACTGCCTATGTCGAGAATGTCGGCACCACTAGCACTGCTTCGCCCGTCGATGCCGTGCTCTACTGGGATGATGTCGAGGTCCACCGCGAGCGCCTGCCCGCGCTAGACCCGGTAGAACCGTCGCCAGAGGATGGGAACTTTGCCACCTTCTCCATCGAAATGTCTGCCCCATTGGGAACTCACGAAGCTCGCCTCGTTCTCGACCCCTATCACAACATCACGCAGGCGAGACTGGACAATGACGAGCAAATTGTCGAGTTGATTATCGTCGAACCATATGCGATTTCCATCAGCTTACCACCCGACCCGGTGATGGTCGACCCTGGTGGGCAGGAGGATGTTGCCCTCTCGATTTCATCGACCGGCAGGTTGACCGGGGTTTGGACGATGTCGGTAGACCCCACTGGCCTTCCGAACAACTGGACGATCCAAGACATCACCCCGGGTGGCTCGTCGGGAATCACCATCGCTTCCGAGCAGCCTTGGAGCGCCGCCTTCAGAATCACGGCGCCTGCCGAGGCGCTCGGCTCTGACAACGGCCACGCAACCATCACCATGACACTCGATGACGACGCCAACATCAGCTACTCAGCAATACTTCCAATCGAAGCGAATCGGACCCGCGGCCTCTCGGTTAGGGGCCCTGACGGGACGGCAGCATCGACCGGCCACGGCATCCCCGGAACCGATGCGAATGCATGGCTCCTCGTCGAGAATCTAGGTAACGCGCAGGAAACCGCGACCGACATCGCCTGGGACCCTACTTCATGGAGTAACGACCTGACTCTACACGACACAAACGGGGTCGTCAATGTCCTGACCCTCGCACCCGGCGAAAAGCGAGAATTGCACGCCAAACTTCCCGTCCCTGCCGGCACCACCCTAGGGGATTCGGTCTCATCAACCCTCACCATCTGCATTGGCACCGGCGAGGAAGAGGTCTGCCGAGATGTTGAGTTGACATTCGTAGCCAACGGAGTGGCGGTTCACCCGGATAATCAGAGAACCATTCCGGCCACCGGGCTCTCTTGGTCGATAGATGCGCAACTGCCTGCCGCAACTGACAATCTCTCGTGGGTGCTGCAATCTTCTGGCATGATCAACACCGGCTGGGTGTGGGCGGCTACCGGTGACTTCACCATCCAAGGAAACACACTCACAGCCTCGGGTGCGGCAGCCTCTGCCCTCTCAGGCACCCTCACGCTCGACCTCCCGGTCGACGCACCACCCCAATACCATCCGTTTGATGTCGATGAGAGCAACAATTCGGGTTACGGTGTCCATTTCTCGTTGCAGGTGCTGCAAGTCTTCCGCGCCTCGGTTGCAATCGTCGCGCCGACCGAGGTTCCGGCGCAATTCAACGTCACAGAGCCGGATTGGGTGGTTCTGCGTCTTGAGAATCCCGGCAACGGCCCGGATGTCTACGACTTGACAGCCCGGATGGTGCCGAATGAGAATTTCAGCGAGGACCCGGGGATAGTCTTCTCGATACCATCTCCAACCTACTCCATCAGCGCTGCAGGTCTGCGGCAGGTTCCCATCGAAGTCACACTTCCCGCGGACACGCCCGCTCGCGAGGGGATGATTATCGAATTCGAACTGCGTTCACACGGCGACGACGCCGTCTACTCCGTGGCGACGCTTGAGGTGGAGGCGCGACAAGACCACCGGTGGGAGGTTACCTTGAACGATGGCGGGGTCAGCAAGGGTTCTGGCTCCGGGGTGTTTGTCAACCCAGGAACATCGGATGACCTCTCGCTTGTCGTCCAGAATGTGGGCAACCTCGATGACTCGCTCGACATCACAACCTCATTCACAGTCAATTCGGCGGGCAATGACAGCACCACTGGCTGGCAGATTGGAAACGGCAGCAGCGGCACCCTCGCGGTCAATCAGAGTACGACGATTGCCATCCCATTCACCTCGCCTGAACTCACTTGGAACGGCACCACGGTGAGTCTCACTCTACAAATCAGCGCAGATGGAATCGCCGTCGAAACCTTCCTCCTCGAGTTGGAAGTCATCCACCTCCCTCTCTGGCTGGTCAGCGCCACGGGAAGCGACCTAGATGTCGCCTCAGATGGCTCAAACATCACCCTGCTCCTCCAGCAACGGGGTAATTCGCCCTCACAGCCGTTCATCAGCGGCGCAATCGACGGGCTCGGTTGGAACCTCTCCCTACCGTCAGACCTGCCTTCACTCGACCCTGGCCAAAGTATCCAATTCGAGGCCTTCGTGACGCCACCCGATGGTGCCCTCTCCGGACCCACCGTCGAGTTGACCATCCGTAGCCGGAATGGCGACGGAAGCGGATTGGGAGAGATGATTCTACCAGTAAGAGTGCGACCGAACTACGGCTTCACCGCTGAAGCCCCGGAAACAACTTGGGAAGAATGGTTGGTGTCGGATGAAGGAGGCATGGCAAGAATACCCATCCAGAACACCGGAAATGCACCGAACACGGTTGATGTGGAAATCCTTGGGTTGCCGACAGGGTGGGGACCGAGCAGCGCCGAGGTCAACCTCGCATGGAACGAGTGGCGCGGACTGCCAATCGATTTGGTACCTGATTCCGGTTGGGACCATTCCACCTTCCAAGTTCAACTTCGGTTCACCGATGCGGGCGGAAACTTCCGAGTCGTGGATGTCTCGATCATTCACTCGGACTACTCTTGGGCTTCCAGTCCAGTGATGTGGGGTGCGCTCGGCGATGACAAATTGGTCTCGTTCCATGGCGAGCAGATCAACGGCGGCACCGCAACCAGCGGTAACCTTAGCTCCTACGGGCAGGATTGGTTGTTGCCAGCGCCTGACGGCGACGGAGAAATCACATTGGCGACTTCGACGGGCAGTATCACCCTCTGGTATTCTGCACACATGCAGGCATCGACCACAGTCAGGAGCATTTCATGCACACTCGACACCAACCAAAGCGCCGACCCACTGGCCAGTTGTGCCATCGGGAACAACACGACGCCATTCGATTGGACGGCAATCCTCAGAACCGCTGATGGCAGCATCATCGAGCAACTCAGCGGCACTGTCAGTGGTGGGCAACAGGCGACGGTCAACCTGAGTGGCTCAAACTGGCAGCGTACTGCCGGCGTTCACACTCTGACAGTTCTGCTCTACAACAGCGATGGGGGACTTGCTACCAGTGCCTCGCAAGATTATGTCATCCGGGCAACTGGATGGAATGTGGGAGTCACTCTCGAGGAAGCTAGTGACGGCAGGGTGAATGTCCTCATCAGCCGAGAAAACCAGCAGATTCTTGACAGCCCTCACTGCAAAGTGACCCTCTCTCAGGGGAACTGGGAAAAGACCCTGCAAATCGATGTCATGGCCTCCATCTCGCCCAAACTTACGATTGACAGGCCTGCCGGTCCCGCCGACCTGCCGGTCAACGCACTTCTCACCTGCGAGCCACCTTGGGATATTGACGATGACCTTGGCGACAACAACGCCTCCCTCATTCTCAAGGCACAGACTTCCATCATTCCAGTCGATTCGGATTTGCTGTACGGTGCCGGTGCGACCATAGTAGTCGTCGGAGTTCTCTATCTGCTCGGATTGCTCCGGCCGGCATCAGCCGCCGAGAAGAGCCGGCCGACTCGCCGTAGCCAGAAGTCGAGAGGCGGAGATACTCGCCGAAAGCAACAGGCGGCGGTAAGTCAAGAGGAGGACATAGCACCCGACTACGACAGCGAAATTCACCTCGACGGCGTTGATTCAGAAGGTGGAGAAGGTTCAGGTGGGAGCGGCGATGCAGCCCGTCAAGAAGAGGAGTCCGTGGTAGAAGACCC
>CAZPJQ010000165.1:0-3945 GCA_964586945.1 uncultured Candidatus Poseidoniales archaeon | reverse complement strand
CCGGACTCTCACTGCTTGCCTTGGTCGTTCTGATGCAGGGCGTTTTCGCCTCCGCGAAAGGCCTCTCTCGCTCGATGATTCAAGTCGGTTCAATCGCCTTAGTCGTCTTGGTGGTGATAGCGGAGTTCACAGCCCTTGTGAACGGCTATGATGTAGTGCTCGCAACTACGGTGGGCGCTCCTCTCCTGACACTCCCACTCTTCCTCTGGTTGGCGCTGCTCGTCGGCTACTTTCTGCCGGTTCACATGCGGCGGGTTCCATGGATGCCGATCGGCCTCGCAGTCGGTCTCTCGTTCGTCCCTTCACCAGGGAGTGCGCTCGCTTGGGCGCTTGCGCTCATCGCCTTCACCTACATGCTGACTCGGCCCCAGACTCGTCGTTGGGTCTCGGATTGGACTTATGCCATGCTAGCCGCCTCGTGGTTCCTCGTCGACTGGCTATCCTCCTTCGGCTCACCATTCGATGTCCTAAGCCTCGACCCGCTCTTCCTGATTGTACCGCCAGCCGCTCTACTGCTGCTCGGCGAGGTCGGCTCAAACAATAATCGTCTCTCAAAGGGCCCTCATCACCTCGCTGTTGCGCTCATCCTGTTGTCGCATGAGATGCTGTTTGGTGACGGCGCACTGCTTCCCCTCTGTTTCGTCGCATATCTGACATTCTTGGTGGCAAGAACGGCCATCAACGCGGAAGGGATTGCTAAGGATGACATAACCAAGCGCCGTGAGATATCAGTGCTGGTCCTGCTGACCGGCGCAGCCATCCTGCTGTTGCAGTTGTTCGGCAGGCTCGATTCCGGGTTTGGGGAGATGATAGGCGTTGAGGACCTCGGGATTGAAGCGCTCTTCTTGGCGGTCATTCTCTACGGTCTCGGCCGCCACCTGAGGTCCCTCGAATACGATGTCGGTCATGTCTTGGGTGGCCTCTTGGGTTCGGGTATAGATGTTCAGGGCTGGGACCCGAAAACCGCCACTTGGTCCGTGACCTCCTCCCCGCTTGCAACTCGGATGAAGGAGGCCACATGGGGACCGGCGATGAGATTCAGTCTAATCCTCCCACTGATGATATTCTCAGCAGCATCATCACAATTGAATGAGAGTTGGGCTGTCTTCCTCCTACTGATTCCAATCATGGTTCTGATGAGAGAGGTTCTGTTCGAACTTCCCAAGGACAATCGGACACGCGCGGCAGGGGCTTGGCTGCTCTTTTTGAGCGCCCTGCCCTGGTCGCTCAGAATTCACGAACAGATCTTGACAGGCGACCCAACAGCTCTCCTGCTGCCACAAATCGCCTTCGACGTGATTTTGCTCTCCGGCCCACTTCTAGGCCACTTCATGCTGATGAAGGAGGGTGTTGAAAGAGAGGAGGGAGGTGCCGCTGGCTGGCTGCTTGCAGGTCTGATGATGACCGCCCTGCTCGACACATCCGGTGGACTGCTGCTCTTCTCACTGTTAGCCATCGTATTTGCAAGGGCCATCAGACATCGACGACAAGTCGGCATCAATCTGCTTCCTTTCGCCTACGGGTTCGGTGTCGCCCTTCTCGGACTGCTACCCCACACGATCGTAGACCTCGCCCCGAGCATCGATTTCCTGGTCGCCGAGAAACACTCGCTCCTGCTCTTCCTCAAACTGCCAGTCTGGGCCGGCCTCGGTTTCATCCTACTCGGTTTGGTTCCTCTCACGCTGTTCATGAAGGACCATCGAAACAGTACGAGTGCGACAGATTCTCCCAATGAGGAAATGCCTCTCGTAGTGCCGGTTTTCTCGCTCATCGTCGGCCTTCATCTACTCGTATCAGAGCCGCACCTACTGCTCTTCGCGGTGGTGTTGGTCGCCTGCGCCGCAGCCTGGTTCACCGGCAAGTTGTCCATTTTTTGGGTCTGGACGCCACTATTCGCGGCTTCCCTCACCTTCGTAGCCATCGAGGAGAATTTCTGGGGCAGCAATCCGCTCCCCGAGGCAGCAGCGGTCACCGTCTTCGCCTGCTGGCTGATTCATCTCGCCTTCTGGCGTGGAGTGATGGAAACACATGCTGTTCCCGCCCTGTCCGGGAAACCCCCGTTTGGGTCGGTGGATGTGAAGGCGGAGTACGCCCAGACACGTAAATTGATATCGAATTCACAACTTCTCTACGTCTTGTTCTTCAGCCTGCTCGCAGTGTCGGTTTGGGGTGGGATTGCCTTCCTTGTGAGTGCCTTTGGAATCTCCTGCCGCGCTTGGGTGCGGAGAGAGAAGTGGTTGCTGATGGGCGGCTCGATTCTCGAAGCGTTTGCGATTGGAAACAGTGTAGAACAACTCTCGGATGGATATTGGGCTATGGAGGCTGTTGGCGCTTGGCTGGTGATGTGTGGGCTGGTCTATACTTGGGCATCATGGCGAAACTGGGACTTTGAGTGGCGTGAAATCTCTGACACTGAAGTTATCAAACTCTCCCGCGATGTCGGAATCGGCGGTGCTCTGATGGTGCCATTCGGTGCCCTGATGTTGTCTCAAGACCCAGGTCTCTGGCTGTTCGGAGCGGTGCTTTCGCTATTCGGTGGCTTTCAGATGTTGATCGGCTTTGAGAGAGACGAAGGTTGGCGCCGCATATACACGCTGATTTCGATTCCCACAGGAATCATCATCGTGGCCGGTGACATTGAGAACGGTGTCATGCAGGGCGTGATGTACCTGCTCGCTGCGTTGACGCTGTTTGGTCAGGGCTTCCTCTACATGAACCGTGCAGAGGTCAAGATGGCCGGTACTGGAGTGACATACGAAAGTGCTGAAACTTCAGACATCACAAGTGGCTTCACTGAGCCGATTGAGCAGACTGTTGCGGTCGCTACCACTAGTGTCGACTCTGCAGATGCTCCTTATCCGGATATTACCGAGCCGAGCGTCGGAGATGCTGTCGCTGCTGAGGTGGCCCCGAGTGGGGACATCCCGACTCCTGTTACTGAGATGCCTGAGGTTCAGCCACCGGCGCCAGCCCCACCGACACCGAGCCGTTTCGATTCCGGAGAGGGCTTCATGGTCGAGTTGCCAGTGGATGTGATGGCGCGCCTGCGAGATGCACTTGCCACCAGTCAATTCGAAGGATTCCAGCCAGTTGTTCGCTGGGATCAGCATGGTCAGGTCATCCTCGACTTCGAGCCTGAATAATGATGGATAAACTCTATCCGGTTGAGTTGCTAGCAGATTCCATGAGTAAGATTGAGGTTTTGGTACCTATTGTGGTGCTATTGCTGTTGATGGGCGTTGGAGGATATGCCTTCTTCAACCAGCAAGTAGAGAATGAAGATGGTGAAGACCCAGACGATACGGGCACCACTCTTGGTGACTGGGAGGTATATTCCGTTGCCAGCAGTGACGGATTACCGGATTGTGAGGATGCTACTCAAGGACGCCTCTACTTCGTTGAATCGGAGTCCGCATTCTATGTCTGCAAGAGCAATGGTTGGATGTTCATCGATCTGACCGGTGAGACAGGAGCGACCGGAGGGGCCGGAACGCCTGGACAGAATGGGACTTCTGCAACTATACTGAGAAATCTAGCGCCGCTGGTCAGTATTTCCGATGCAAAGGAAATCGAAGGTACAGCAGTGTTTTCACCAACGAACGGCTCATTCATCGGATACTCTGGTTACGATTTCAAAATATTCAGAACAATGGTAGACATCGACGGGACGATTGTCGCCTCTGGCTGGGATTTCGATTTGGATGGCACAATCGACCAGAGTTCTACAGACGCTGTTTCAGTCGATTCAATTTCCATACCAGTGACGAATTGGGTTCTTGCCAATTCGGTTCCAGGTTCAACTGATGCAGATGTTCGCTACCTGATGACGACATTTGCATTCATTGCAATTGATGATGACGGAGCCGCGACGGCAGAGTTGCACACTTTGCTTTTCGACTCAGATACATTCGGGGATCAACTGGATGAGAGTGAGCTTGCCGGAGG
>CAZPJQ010000164.1:0-3958 GCA_964586945.1 uncultured Candidatus Poseidoniales archaeon | reverse complement strand
CAAATGACGATTGTTCGGAGGTAAATGAGGATTGGCTGACATCGACGAGTGAGAGAGACTACTACGCGTGGAATCTCACAAATCTTGACGAAATAATGGCAAATCCTCAAACTGATGCGGAGTATGAGAAAGTAGGCCCGGTCACCTACGAAATCACCACAGAGAGGAACTTTCTGGCACACGACGGCGAGGCCGGAACCCTCACTTACTCTGAGGTCAAGACATACCAATGGAAGAGCGGTACACCATCAAGTACCCCGGTGACTGCTCTCAACATTCTCTTCGAGCCACAGAGAATCGGCGCGACCTCTCTCTTCATCGACATCATCGGGGGGCAGATGTCCAAGGCGGGCTTCTGCTCTGAGATGGTCGAAAACGACATGGAGGTCGGCGTACCAAGCCAGCGGACTGCAAACGCGCTCGATGGGAGTGGACCAAACTCGACTTGGGGTTGGGCCGATTACGCATACTTCAGCGCCACAGACCCGGGTGACTCCAGCGTCTCCATAGCCCTGACAAGTAAGTGGGGTCCCGCTCTATTCGTCGGACTTGGGGTGCCTGAAGAAAGCAGCACTTCACTTCAGCGAGCCGCACTATTCGGCTACACTGCCGCCGGGGAAGATCCAGGAACGGTGAATGAGAGTGAGACATTTGTTCGCGACCAAGCGTTGTACGCGCTAGTCGCTGGCGAATATGCACAGAACGGCGGTGGTGATGAGAACTGGGATGATGACATCAACGAAGTCGAAAATCGGTTCTACGAGGTGAGCGGCGCGCGGCTTAGCAACCACTCTGTTCTCAACGACGTCCTTTACGGCATGGATGGAGGCACTCCGCGTGGCCTACTGGTCTCTGATTCAGGAGGGCTGATGCAAGGCTTCGCTCTCTTCCTGCTCGCTGCGCAGGAGAATCCGTTTGCTGTTATGGCTGACTACCATATCGGAATCACCGACCTTCAGAAGGTGGGTTTCTATGCCGGAGATTGGTTCCTCGATGAGACGACATTCCCATTGATTCTGACTGGCGGTTCAGGAACGCTCAATGCGAGTGGATACCAATATGCGTTGTTCGGAAGCGAGAACCCTCTCATCGGTGGCTATGCTGAAGCCAGCCTGAATGTCGGTGGAGTTTGGGGCTCTGGGATGTTTTCGGCTTGGGGCTCCACTGGTGATGTGGACCTCAATTATGACCAGACTGAGAATATCCTCTATGGTCCGATGGGCATCACTGGAGATGGAGCTGCTGCCTTCCTATACGGTGAGGTCACCGGCCACACCCTTCCTGTCGACCCCGCTACCTTGACACCCATGAAGGGCGGTACGGAATTGACTTGGGACGATGCACTAGTCGCTCAAATCTATGGGATTGACAATGGCTCAGCTGCAGCCCTGCGTTACTTCATCTATCATTTGATGTTCAAAGTCCAGATACCTGGATTGCTTGACGGTATGTTTGGAGAAGAGGCTACTGGATACCCGGGCGCCACGAAGTTCGTCTCTCACACAGTTGATGAGTGGCTATTCGGATGGCGGGACCCGTTGATGGCACAGTTGGGCGGAAATGTCAACGATGAATCTCTCGGCTGGCAGTCATTGGAAACCAACAAGACATACTTCGGTTCACCGGATGTCTCAACCGGTGACGGCACGACCTACACAATATGCACGGGCGAAAGCAGCGCTTGCGACAAAGGCGAAACATTGTTGCAAGATGGTTCGGAATACCTCTTTTGGCGGACTCCTGAAATGGAAGAGGCAACCTTTGGTGAACTTGAGACAGAGAGTCTCGCAGGAACCACCGGGGGCTTCATCACAGGTGATGGCGACCTCCTAAACCTTGGAGACTACGCAATTTCTGCTCCGATTCGACAATCGGATGGGGAGCATCTTGGAATGTCCGTAGAGGTGTGGACTGCCAGTGTGGCGCCGGGAGAGCGTTCGATTCAGGGCAAGTTGACAAACCAGAAATCAGTTACTGACATCTTCCCTGGGGCTGTACCGATTTACTTCAGCGCTGAGGTTGAATTGAAGGTTCAACACACGGCACGGATTATCGTGGCTGGTGAATCGACGAGTCACTTCTATCTCGATACGCGACTCATGTCTGCACAGGCCGCGGGCCCACCCACGGAGGCTGACCTCCAACCAATCTTCATGATTGTCTCCGGAGGCGGTGCTGACCAAGATACGGTTGATGCGATGCAGAGTGGAATCATCCAAAATCAGAATCGTTTCACCTATTGGACTAACTTTGACACCGGCGGAAGCGCCTTCTTCATCGACTATGTCACAGCGCTGATCTACCTCGCTGGATTGGGGCTGCTTGTGGCCGGAATCATCGGTTTGGTGGGAGCCGAGCCTGACGGTTTGGCTGCTGCCATGGGTCGTGAGGACGAGAGCAGTTCAGACGGCGAGGAGTGAGATGCTCAGCCGGGTCGCGCCAATTTGCAGCTGGCAAATGATTGATTCAATCTTCTTCGATTACCCACTTCACAAGTGCCGCTTCAGCTGACTGCAGATGTTCTCCGAGGGTACTCCGGGCGATTCCTAGTTTTTCTGCGAGCGCACTAACTGAAATCCCCCTCGGGTCCTCATAGTATCCGTGGTGAACAGCGAGTTTCAGGATTTCCAACTGCCTCTCACCGAGCAGTTCAAGCGCTTCGTGCTTCGGCTCCTCTTGGGAAATCACCGATACCTTGTCTGGAGGGAGTACCAATCTGGTGGCTGCGAGGAAGCCGCTGATACCTTTGGGCACTCCCCGCAAGGTGAGCACCATCCCGTCGTCGGAGATCGAGTATGGCGGAATCACCGCAATATCAACGAATGGAATCGCAGTGGTGACGATTGGGTGGCTGTTCATCACGACAATCGTTTCCATTCCATCCTTTTCTGGCCCGATGGTCTGCTCAACAGTGATGAAATCGAAGTTATCGAAGTCAGATGCGCTACCGCCGTTTTGATACTCAACTTTCGCCAGTTGCCGGACTCCCTCTGGCTGCACATCAAGATGCGCCACGACCTCAAACAATCTACAAAATTCCAATAGTTTGGCGAAGTCTGACTTCGCAATCGATTCGCGGTTCCAATGGAGTCTGACTTCTTGCACAACTCCCGCACCCCCGAATCATGGTATCATGGTATTGATTACCGGTGAACAAGAGCCTCGTCTAGGGAGTGTCGGGTGATAACTCATAAGTCGGCGTAACAATTGTGCAGCCATGACAGAGGATTCAGCACCCACTCGCTCGAGATTCAGAGATGTCGCACCCACTACCGCACCACCACCTGTTCAGCCCCAGACCTACCAACCTGGGGTGAGTGTGGTTCCACCAACTTCCACACTTCCAGATATTGACGCGGCTAAGGCAGGCATGGTCTTCTCGATAGTTGGCGGTGTCATCGCCCTGATGATAGCAATCGGGAGATTCATGACCAGCGAGTTGGACTCCGACTCTCAGTTTCTCTACCTCGGATTAGGCTCGGCAGCACTCGTTCTCGCCTCCTACGCCTTCGTTGAGGTACAGCACAGACGTCACGGCGCGCTGTCCATCGTCCACGATTATGTCCTCGGTTTTGGCCACCTCTTCGCCGCCCTCGGCACCTTCTGGATCACCCGCTGGATTCTCTTCGTCTCATGTGGTCAGTTGCTTGCCGACAGCGGATTTTGCCACGGCGCCTCTGGCGCGGAGGGCTGGATGCCGGCGGAATGGGGAGTATTGCTGCAAGCGGTCGCGTTCGTGACCCTCGGGTTACTCCAATGGATGCACAACAGGCGGGTCGGTGCGACCACCCTTCCCCGCTTGGTTTCCGTGCTCGCACCACTCATCATCCTCCTGATCGGGTCAGTCGTATGGTTGGACTGGTCCGACGGCACGGTTGGCAAGCCTCTCATCCTGAGCGTGGTCCTGTTGACCGGTGTTGGAATGTGGCTTGGCTCGACCAGCGACAGGGCCCCTCTC
>CAZPJQ010000163.1:0-3968 GCA_964586945.1 uncultured Candidatus Poseidoniales archaeon | reverse complement strand
GACTTGACGGTCGAGTGGCTTCTGCCACGCCGACCGGGGATGTCTGAAAGTGAGATTCGCAGCGCCTTCGTTCTGCCCGACGAGGGGGCACAGTACGACGGCGGCGTTCACATCATCAACCTCGATGAGATTCGCCCGATGGTCGCCCATCCGGGCGACCCCGACAAGGGGATCCCCTCTGACCCGACCAACGGGGCGTACATCGACGACATCGGCATGGTCGAGGTCGACATCGCCTACGCCGGCTCATGCACGGCTGGAAAGGACGACGACTTCGCCTACTATGCGAGGGTCGTCGAGGCGGCACTGGCGGCGGGACGCACCATCCCGGAGGGAGTGGAGTGCTACATCCAGTACGGCAGCAAGACGGTGAAGGAACTCGCTGAGGCTAATGGCTGGGACGTGATGTTTGAGAGCGCGGGAATCAAGCTCATCGACCCGGGTTGCGGCGCCTGTATCGGAGCTGGACCGGGCGTCTCGGACACTACCGAGCAGGTTACCATCAGTGCAATCAATCGCAACTACCAAGGTCGCTCCGGACCGGGCAGACTCTACCTGGCAAGCCCGCTGACAGTGATGGCCAGCGCCTTCATGGGACACATCGTCGCCTGGCATCCCGACATCTTCGCTGAGGCGTAAACACCTCACATCGCTTCGCCTCGACATTGTTGAGCCACTTTACTTATGAGATGTCACCGAGCGGGAGAGTTTGCCACTTGCAAGCCCCTCGTCATTCGGCCGAGGGAGAACTCGAGGTCGGTGATGCGCGATGAGCAGAGCACAAAGCAGAATGCAGCAGGCCAGCATCAGTGAATTCTTTGAGAAGAACAAGCACTTCCTAGGATTCGACACACTTCAGAGATCAATCATCACCGCGGTAAAGGAATCAGTCGACAATTCGCTCGACGCTTGCGAAGAGGCGCGCTATCTGCCGACCATCGAAATAGAGATTCACAAAGTCCCAGGGAAAAAGGACGAGTTGTTGATGATCAGTCAGGACAACGGTCCCGGCATTCCACCCGACGCCATCACGAGGGTTTTCGGTAGTCTCCTGTTCGGCTCTCGATTCCACACCATTCGCCAGACGAGGGGCCAGCAGGGAATAGGCATTACCGGGGTGGTGATGTATAGCCAACTGACGACCGGCAAGCACACCCATGTCATTTCGAAAGTGGAGGAAGAAGCGACTGCGGTCCACCTCAACATCGGTCTTGACACCAAGAAAAACAAGGCGATTTCCAGCAACAGGAAGCGAGATCACTGGTTCGATGCAGAAGGAGAGGTTATTCCCCACGGAGTCAGAGTCGAGGCGCGCATGAAGGCGAAGTACCAACGCGGAAAGCAGAGTGTCTACCAGTATCTACGGATGACCTCCATCGTCAATCCGCACGCTTCCATCAGCTTCCGGGTGTTCGATGAGGGTGGCGCCGTCATTGACGGAGGAGACTGGCCCCGAGTCACCGATGTCCTGCCCACCCCTGTCAAGGAGATTCGACCTCACCCACACGGACTGGAGATCGGTTCCCTCCAGAGATTCCTGCGTGAATCCGATGAGCGCAAGATGACCTCCTTCCTTCGCCGCAACTTCTCTGGGGTTTCCATGCGCGCGGCGCGTGACATCCTCGCTCGGGCGGAAATTGACGAAGCGCGCCGGCCTACCTCGGTGAAGGCGGAGGAGGCACAGGGTCTGTTGGCGGCCTTCCGCCAAGTTCGAATCATGCCGCCACCAACCGACTGTCTCTCACCAATCGAAGATCTACTCATCAAGAAGGGGCTCTCGAAGGCGATTGACTCCCGCTTCGTCTCGACAATCACTCGCTCGCCAACGGTTGCCTCCGGCAATCCGTTCCAAGTCGAGGTCGGGCTCATCTTCGGCATCGACATGCCGGCTGACGGCCCGGTCGAAGTGCTCCGCTTCGCCAACCGAGTTCCTCTCATGTACCAACAGGGCGGCTGCTTGCTGACCAAGGCGATTGAGAGTGTAGACTGGAAGAAGTACGGGCTTGAGCACCCTGGGGCACGGGGGATTCCTAAGGGACCGGCGGCAATCCTCATTCATCTTGCAAGCACCAATGTCCAGTTCACAAGCGAGGCGAAGGAGGCGGTCTCCGACAATGAGGAGGTGCTCAGCGAATTCAGGCTAGCCCTGCAGGAGGTTGGCAGGGGCCTTAGAAACCACAAGCGAAAGAACAAGCAGCGGGAGAAGGCGAAGGAGAAGTTCGAACTGGTCAACGTCATTCTGCCAGCCATCAGCAAGAAGACAAGCGCAATACTAGGACGCGAGGAGCCCCCACTTGCGCCGGTCATCTCCAACATCATGAACGCGGTCTTCCTAGAAGAGGCGACAGAATGGGACCCCGCCGAGAAGGTCACCCGCTGTTCGTTTCAGATGTTCAACTACACCGCCCGACCCCGGCAATACACCCTACTCGCCACCTGGCCCGAGAAGGAGGGAATCGAAATCGTCGACGAGTCGCACGAAGGTAGGCGGGAGGCGAAGGGGCTCAGAAAGTGGAAGATGGAGACTCTGCCGCCCGGCGAGAACATCACCGTCTCATTCGCCTTGGATGGATTGACAAAGGGTGATTGGACCGAATTTGAGGTCTTCTTCCGCGGGGCTGGAGACATCATCGGCGCCACGAAGCTGGATGAGAAACTACTCGAGGAGATTCGCCGGGAGGAAGAGGCGGGGATTGAGAGACAAAACCTTCTGTCCAACGATGAAGATGAGTTTACCACAGATGAGCTGAATGAGGTTGTACCCGAACCGGCTGATACTTCGGTGGTTGCACTATCACCGGATGAAGAGCCCCGAGCAGATGGAGGCGCAGATGCCGAAACTGCTCCGAGAGAGGCAAGTGAAGTGGCGGGTCAGAGCAACCTCAATGACTGGGGGGTGGATGAATGAGCGAAGGAAAGACAACTGATGATGTCGTCGAATCGCTGCACGGCGTCGCCCAAGAGATGCACGACCGAATGTTGAAGGGGACCGCTCCGACGATGACCCTCCCGGTTCGCACCAAGAAGAACATCGAGTTCGACAAACGACTCGGAGTCTACAAGTATGGCAAGAAACGCACAATAAGAGATGCTACCTCCCTACGCTCAGCACGGCAGCTATTACGAGCGCTCCACATCATCGAATTCATCGAGGAGATGATTGACGCTGGAAAGTCCTCCACTCTGAGAGAGATGTACTACATCTCCGAAGGTTGGGGCCACGGAAAGTTCGGAAACCAGAACGAGAGCAACAATCTGGCTGAGGATTTGGAAATCGTGACCAAATGCATGCGCGAGGACTTCAAGCTCCGGCCTGAGGAAGATGGCGCTCGGATGATTGGAAACATGACCGTCAACGAGCGAAACCGGCGCGGCGAGTGGATGAGAATCAACGCCCGCGACGATGTCGGCGACTCCGGCTACGGAGTTCCCTACAATGTCGAGTCTGAAAAATTGGAATTGGTCGAGCATGATGTCGACTTCATCATGGCAATCGAGACCGGTGGAATGTTCGACCGACTGGTCGAAAACGGCTTCGATGAGGACTTCCGTGCCGGACTACTCCATCTGAAAGGGCAACCCGCCCGCTCCACTAGACGGATTCTCAAGCGAATGAACGAGGAGTGGAACCTGCCGATCGTGGTCTTCCTGGACGGTGACCCGTGGTCGTTCCGAATCTTTGCGAGTATCGCCTATGGCGCCATCAAGACCGCACACATCTCCGAATACCTAGCCACCCCTTCTGCCACATACCTCGGAATCACCGCCGACGACATCCTCGCTTACGACCTCCCCTCCGACGACCTCTCGAACAAGGACATCGAGGCGCTGAACGCCGAACTGACAGACCCGAGGTTTGCCGACGGTTGGTGGCAGCAGCAGATCAAGATGATGTTAGACACCGGCAAAAAGGCTGAGCAGCAGTCGCTGGCAAAGTACGGTCTCGACTATGTCACAGACACCTACCT
>CAZPJQ010000162.1:0-4033 GCA_964586945.1 uncultured Candidatus Poseidoniales archaeon | reverse complement strand
GGATGGGGATTCGGATTGGAACTCCCCAGAGAGAACATATTGCAGCCGATCGTCGAAGCCGTTCGAGTCGTGGTCAGGATAGTATCTCAGCCACCAGCCGGGCTCCTCGGTGACTGTAGCATCGTTGGGAACAGAAGGGCTCCGCTCCGTGGTCTGACAGATTGTCGATTCGTCGCAGTAGAGGGCAGGCAATCCCTCCATGAAAATTGGTGCTGAGGGTGACGATAGTGGGTCATCCAACACCTCAATCGGCTGCTCAGAGTCGCCCAACTGAGCGGAAGTCGAAATGAGAGCGATACTCGGAGCGAGCATCAGCGTGGTGAGAATAATCGCCAGCAGGTGATTTCGATTGAATGACACCCTAGTTCCTCCCGGAGTCTACTGACTCCGGAGCGGCTAATAAGCACGATTGAGTTAAGTTCGTCTCCAATTTCAACTGCTCCTTAGGAGCAGATTCGTCTATTCAAGGCCAGTAAAGGTGCTTCTTGCTGCGAGAACAGCGCATCCGGGCAACCTCGTCGTGAACCTCGACATCCAAGGATGCGCCGCACTCAGGACACACCGCCTGCTCGGCCAACTCCTCAAGCCACGCCTGCCGAGTCTCCAACTCGTCTCCTTCGATTCTCAACTTCTCAAGCGACTTCGCCGCAGCGCCCTCCAGAGCCTTTCCGGCCGACTCCCACGGGTCAGAGCTGACGCTGCCCATCTTTCGCAACCGCTCATGCCTCTCACCCTTTTCCAGAGAGCCGGCGCTAGGCCCCCCATCCCGTACTTCGGGAGGAGTCGGACCACCCTGAGCGATGGGACGGCCAACCACATAGCAGAAGAAGAAGCCACCGATGTGGGCTAGGTTGGCGACCGACGAGGGTTCGGTGAAACCACCGTGCAGCATCCCGACCTGTACTATTTCCAAGCCAAACTTCAGCAGCGCGATCAGCGCCACAGGCCACTTCCGAATGAGAATCAGCGGGAACTCGATCTCATCCCGCGGCCAACAGGCGAGATAGCATCCCAGAAGCCCGAACGCAGCCCCACTGGCACCGAGCGCGAGGCGATACTCCCCCAAGTGAGAGAGCCACCATGCGACATTGCCGGCGATTGCTCCGATGAGGTAGATTGCGAGAAATCGAGAGCGACCGAGTCGCTGTTCAAGAGGAACTCCGACCAGCGCGATTACCAGCACATTTCCCAGCACATGGGAGATTGATAGAGCCCCTCCACTGCCGGTCGCATGGAGCCAACCTGCCGTGACCAACCGATAACTCTGCGAGATGTCCATTTGGACCATGGGGAGAACGGCGAAGGTCAGTTCTAGGAAGAGGTGTGTGCCCTCAAAGTAGGATAGAACGGTTTGCAGCGCCCAACAGGCGAGTAGAGAGATGACCATACCGAGTGAAATTGGGATTCGCTGTCTCCAAGCGACTACGAGGGGTACGATCGCACACGCCAAGAAGGCGGCCATCGGCAACCACCCCAGAGGAGTTACGTCTGACCATTCCCACACCACCATCTCCCTTCACCTTCTGAGCATAGTGTAGACTCAAATGTCTTCTAGTCCCGAACCACCCTAGCGAAAGTGTCACTCCCAACGCCACCACAGTTCCCAACCTGCCGAGCCAAGGTGTCCCAAATCACCCTTCGGGTGGCGGGCGGAGGACTCAAGCGGAAAAGTCGAGTCGAAGAGTCATGGCCGCTACAACACCTCTACTCGGGGTCAGCGGCATTTCGGTTCGGCGCGGCTCTCGCCAAGTGCTTGAAGAGGTCGACTTGGAAGTGGCGAGAGGCGAAGTCGTTCTGCTTGTCGGCGAAAATGGCGCCGGTAAATCGACCTTGTTGGAAGCCGCCGCCGGCCTACTTCCTCTCAGCGCGGGTGAGGTCTTCCACGCGGGAAAGATGGCGCGCGATTCGGAGGGCCGGAGAAACCGCCCCGCTCCTTTCGGGCTCACCCTGCAGAGTGGCGGTTTTTGTCAGGACGAACTGGTAGAGGAACGGGTCGCAACCGCTGTGCGCGTTGCAGGCCACGAACCTGATGACGAATGGACTGCAGAGCGGCTCGAACAGTGGGGTCTGCGCCACCGTGCAAAGGACCGGATTGCTTGGCTTTCTGACGGAATGATGCGCAGACTCGGAGTTATCGCCGGTCTCGTTCCGGCGCTGGCCAGCGACGAACCTCGACTCATCCTACTGGACGAGCCCTCTGAAGGTCTCGACGAAACGAGCCTTTCGACGCTCACCGAGCAGATTTCCGGTCTCGCCGCCGCAGGCCACGGTTTTCTCATCGCAACGCATGACTCCGAGCTCTTTGGCCTCGCAACTCGGACGCTGAGAATCAGCCGCGGGAACTTGTCTGAAACGGGCGCTGGGCGGCACACTGGCGGGGGCAACACTGAAACCCCCGAATCCACGCAACTCAAGCCGAGGGAGAAGGAGGGATTCTACACTGGAAATCTGTCTCAATGGTGCACACCGCTGGAGAGGAGAACCTACGCCTCAATCATCCCCGCAGTAACCGCTGCGCTGCTCGCCTTCATCCTCATCGAAGGGATGATCCTGGCCATCGGACTGCCTGAACACCGTGGTTGGGGTGCCGCCTTCTCCCTCACACCGGGCTTCCTTGCCGCTCTGACAGCCCCCGGACTGCTCCGCTTCCTAGCCGACTCACGGGCGGGTGATTGGTGGAATGCACACAATGGCGGACACGTCCAGATGGGTAACTGGATGTTCGTCTCTGTGTGGGGTTTTCTGGTATCCGTGCCGATCATTTACCTCATTTTAGGGACAATTGACGCACAGACGATTCTAGCCGCCCTTGGCGTCGGATTCATCGCTTTCGGCGCTGCCAGAATCCACGCGATGCAGAGCCTGTTTGGCCGTCAAGGCGCGACCTTCCAAATTCTACTGATGTCAATCCTCATCTACCCCTTCCTGCTAATCATCGATTTCCTGACTTGGTCGAGTTCAACGGCTTTGTCGACAGAGGGGATGATAGGCCTTGCACAGGGGATTGGAATCCCACTCGCCATCTTCTTCTTCCTGCCACTAATCGCTTCAGAGTGACCCGTCCGTGCTCATGATTCCCGGACCCACTCGCCGCCACCTTGAAGCGAGCGTGCCGTTGGAATGCAACCATGGGAAGGGTGTTCACCAACCTCGCCGTCGCCCTCACCATCATCGGACTGCTCCTCGCATCCATCACACTTTGGCTCGGATTCACCTGGGCACCCGCCGTCAACCCCGACGACTGGAAAGCTCCCGAAGCCTACCGAATCCTGTTCTGGCATGTGCCCGCCGCTTGGGCCTCCTTCCTCGCCTTCACCCTACTCTTCATCGGCTCCGCAATGTGGTTTCTCAAGCGTAAGGAATGGGGCTGGAAACTGCACGTGGTCGGCGCTCATCTCGGACTCGTGTATGGAATGTGCGTGATAATCAGCGGCCCAATCTGGGGGACCGCTGAGTGGGGGACGCCATGGGATCTGACTGATGTGCGGCTGAACACCTATGCGATTCTTGCGGCTCTCTCCCTCTTCCTCGTGGTGGGTCACCAGACTCAGGGCGACAGCGAGGATAGCCGGGACACCTTTGCCACGGTAGGCTTGTTCGGCTTCCTGTTGGTCCCACTCACAATCGTCGCAATACGAATCTGGCAGAACCGACATCCCGGACCGGTCATCGGAGGGGGCTCGGAGGCTGGACTTGCGCCCGAAATATTGGCCGTCTTGCTGTTCGGTCTGTTCTCCTTTCAGGTACTCGTAATCGGTCACGCGATGCTCGTCTGGGCGGTCAACGACTTGGAACTCCGCTTGGCGAAAGTACAGATGGAAATCGACCGCAGGTGATTCACATGGCAGACGGCACCACCTTCCTCGCAATCGCCTTCATCGCGATGATCGGCATCATCGGTGGCTGGACTTGGAAGATGCTGCAAAGACTCAACGAACTTTCCGAACGACTTGCCGCCGCAGAGGCGACCTACGGTCATGCTGAGGAAGCCGGTCCGGCGCTCATCGGCGGACGCATCGAAGAAGACCTCCGG
>CAZPJQ010000161.1:0-4036 GCA_964586945.1 uncultured Candidatus Poseidoniales archaeon | reverse complement strand
TTTCTCTGCACCCATGTCGGAGCCGAATCCAGCCTCTGTGACGACATAGTCGGCTACTGAGAGAGCCAGTTCGTCAGCGATGATGCTGGAGTTTCCGTGTGCAATGTTTGCGAACGGTCCAGCGTGGATGAAGGCGGGGTCGCCTTCAAGCGTCTGAACCAGATTGGGCAGAAGCGCTTCTCTGAGGAGCAGTGACATCGGGCCGGCAGCACCGATATCCTCGGCTTTCACCGGGTGGCCAAGTCGATTCTGGCCGATTACAATCTGGCCGAGTCGTTGTCTGAGATCAGCATAGTCCTTTGAGAGTGCGAGAATCGCCATCACTTCGCTCGCTGCGGTGATGTCGAAGCGCTCTTCGCGAGCGAATCCATTGACAGCTCCACCAAGTCCGATGGCCGAATAGCGAAGAGCCCGGTCATTCATGTCCAGCACCCGGGGCCACATCACCCGAGAGGGGTCGAGGTCGAGCGCATTGCCGTGGTGAAGATGGTTGTCGAGCATTGCGGAACAGAGGTTGTGGGCAGAAGTGACTGCGTGCAGGTCACCGGTGAAATGGAGGTTGATATGTTCCATCGGGAGGACTTGGGAGTAGCCGCCGCCAGCAGCACCACCCTTGATTCCGAAGACAGGTCCCATGGACGGTTCTCGGATGACGCAGGTGGCGGATTTTCCGAGCCTATTAAGTCCCTGATTGAGGCCAATGGATGTTACGGTCTTTCCTTCGCCGAACGGTGTTGGATTGACGCTCGTGACCAGAATGAGTGAACCCTTCGCATTCCCCTTTCTCGCTTTCAGGGCATCCCACCTTATCTTCGCCATACCGCGCCCCAATCGGGCGATGTCCTCGACACCGAGACCTAGCTTCCACGCCACCTCTTCTATGGGCTGCATTTCTGCCCCGTTGGCAATGTCGAGGTCGCTCGGCATGTAGGCTCGGCTGAGCATGCGGTATTCAATCATTCATTATCGTTTGAGTTGATTATGCCGCTCTAGGATGAATTCCCGCGTAGCGGGAGTTGAGTCACAGAGTATTGTTCCGGCGGGCTTTTGACGGTCCCCCGTCCACCCATCCTCAATGGTCGTCTCCGTCAAGGTTTGTGCGGCGGTTGCAGGGGAGCCAATCGACCACTCTCTCACTCCGGACTTGTTCCGGATAGTCGCTGACCGGTTGCGTGAAAGTGGTTTTGAAGTCACAATCGAGGTGGCTGAGAAAGTCGAGACGGACACCTTGGTGAACGCGCTCGCTTGGGGGCATGCCCAAAAGCAGGCCCTTTCCAATATGGATGAGGGCGGCGACTCAGGTAGGAGAGAGGTCTGGATATCTCTCACAGTGCCTCTTAAGCACCAAATGCCTCCCGATTCCGGTACCGAGTGGGTGGCAGGCGACCCGATGATTGCATGTGTCAACCAGATGCGCCACGATGGGCATGTCTGGAGGGTGGCGGCCACCGACGGTCTTGGTCTGGTTGCTCTGGCTAGAGAGTTCGGCTTTGAGTTCGGCCAGCTTGATACTCGCGAGCAGCCGTTGCTATGCATGAGTGGAGGCGGCTCGACAGCTCGCTCCTGCGCCGCTGCGTGGGTTGAAGCTGGCGGCAAGATTTGGTGGCGGGGTGGGCGACGAGAACTCTCTAGGCGTGGGCCTTGGAGGAGTGCCATGGTTGAAGGTCTTCAACTCGCAGAGCATAGTGGTCGCAGATTTCACGCTGATTTCGATGCTATACCGGGGACTGCGAGTGAGCCAAGCGGAGACAGATTACCTCTCAGGGATCTGAGCGAGGCGCCGATTCTGCTCTCGGTTTCGTATGATGGGAACGGGGGTGAGTCTAGTGTCGAGACAGAGTGGGGACTGTACCTCGACGGTCGTTGGCTTTTGGTGGCGCAACACCTTGAGGCTTGGCGCCATCTGTACATGCCACAATCTGCTGACAATTTGCCTTCATTGCGGGATTTGATGGGCGCAATCGAAGGATTGAGCAGGTGACTCTGCACGGCGAGCGGTTCAAAGGCGGTCGCTGCAAAGCAGCGAGTCATGGCGCACGCGCGAGGGAAGGCTCTCCTCATCACTTTCCTGATGTTGTTCTCTTCCGTCGCCATGCTCTCCTCTGCTGCGCGGGAGGAATCTCCAAACTTCACCGGGTCGGTGGCTCCAAACCGCTTTGAGGTCGGTTGGCAGGATAGTACCTACCAAGATTATGATTCGAATCAAATCGATGTCCGTCTCTACTACCCTGGCTCCTCTGCCGGTGAAGATGTGGCGGTGGACTGCGCTTGGGCGCCATATCCGTGGGTCGTATTTCACGGCGACGACGGCGAGGATCGTGATGCATACGAGTGGCTTGGACGAGGTCTTGCAAGGGGTGGATACATCGTCGTTGTAATCGGTGAGGAGCGCTCCGCCGACCGGGCTTGGCCTGCTGTGATGGACCATTCAGAGTTGATTGCCAAGATGGGCTACATGAACTACTCAGGGGGGGATTTGGGCGATCCACCCGGTATTCAGGGCTGTATCGACATGGACCACTGGGGGGTCGCAGGCCATGGCATAGGTGCTGGACTTGCAGCGATTGTCAACTCTCAATGGGGGAGGTTACTAGGCACCAGCGCCCAACCTCCAAGGGCACTCATCGGGCTCGGCCTAGACACCGACCAGACCGGCACCACTCTGGATGCCTTCGACCAGGCAGCCCCCAACCACGCACTCTTCCTAACGGGCACGGTCGATGAGGTGGCCGAAGCCAACGAGCACGCCATCCCATTCCTCGACTATTGGAAGGGTGGATGGCAACTTCTTGAGGTGATTGGAGCGAACCATGTCCAATACGAAGATGACCAGTCATTCCTCGACAACCTGTTCGACGGCGATGCAACGATGAGTGCGGAAGAGCAGCAGGCTCATGCGATTTCAAAAATCAAGCCATATCTCGACCTCACGCTGAAAGGCAACGAAGACAGGTGGTATCGAGCGACCAGCCGTGAGAACAACCCTAGCGACCCTTCAGACCCCGACTCCTATCTGTCGGAAAATCTGGGCGCCAACCAATTCTACAGGATGACATCCGAAGAAAATGTGGTTCTTGCCCCCACCGGCCGTCAGTACCACCAGATGTTCTACGATCCGGTCGCCGAGAGAACCGTGATGGTGGGTGGGAGTTGGGACGGCAACCTCGATGACTATTGGACTCTCGACCTCAATGGTTCGGGCGAATGGGAATTGCAGAGCAGTGCTCCGAACACAGTAGGTACCGGCGCCTTTGGCTTCGATGGTGAGGCAAACGGACTGCTCTACGGTGCGACCGCAGATGGCAGCCCAACGCTGTGGAACTGGAACGGTTGGTCGGGTACTTGGACGGCATACTCCGAAGGTGTTCGCCCTAGTGCGAACTTTAGCAACTCGATGGTCTATGATGGGGGCCGGGAGGTCTTCATTTCGTATGGCGGTTCAAACGAGAGTTTGGAGGGCATAAATGAAACTTGGGCGTTTGACCCCGCGGCAGCGGTTTGGGAGGAGATTCAGACATTCTTGACTCCCAAAGGAATTCTCGGCGGGGCCATGTTCTTCTCGGAATCTTGGAATCGCTCCTTTCTCTTCGGAGGTATCGATTCGGAATTCGAAAGTTCAAACGAGACTTGGATGTTCAATGGTGAGACCGACACCTGGTCCAGACTAGCCTTGCAATCCAGTCACCCGAGCGGCCGTGCGTACATGGCTACAGCTATGGATTACGAGCGAGAGATTGCCTACATCTACGACTCGACATGGGGTGAAGGCGGCCGTGAACTTTGGGCGTTTGATATGATCAATCTGACTTGGCTGGAACTCCCCTCAACCGGCGCACCATATCGAGAAAACCCCGGCGAGATGACATTCGACCCCGGCGCCAACAAGTTAGTTCTGTTCGGAGGCTCTGGTTGCGACGACGACTGTGACGAGACGATCGACGAGGACGGCACCGATGCCTCCACCTGGTACGCCGATGGCGACGGCGACGGCGAGGGCGACGCCTCGGACAGTCAGAGCAGCTGTGATCAGCCCAGC
>CAZPJQ010000160.1:0-4052 GCA_964586945.1 uncultured Candidatus Poseidoniales archaeon | reverse complement strand
ACCTCTGTTGGTACCACGCCTCGTTCAACCACTGTCGAACTCGCTCTACCCCATCGTCGTGCAGGTGGGTGTCGATTACCTTCCATCCCGACCCTTTGGCGCGGATGAGCAGCCCTGATTGAATCTCTCTGATTCGACCAAATGCTGCTAGATAGCGGGCTGAGCCCCGGTGAGAATTTGACTCTCGCGCAACAATCCTATCCTGGTGGATCGACTCGTTGTCGATGACGAGCGCCACACCGATGGCAACGCCACCCTGTGTGCGCCATTCGTTGAGCAGTCTGTTGGAAGGAATCACATGAGCGCCTTCAACGACCAAATCAATTCCTTCTCTGCGCGCACGCGAAACGACCGCTTCTAAACCGCCTTCAACAGCGGCGCAGGCGTCGAGCCAATCGGTGACCGCATCTCCCGTCTCGCCGGTACTGTAAGTTGAACGGTGAAGGGCGGGGCTGTCACCGGGCGTCATGGTCGAGCGAAGCACCTCGCGAATCATGTCACTGCTCGCCGTTCGGTCGAAGTCGAGTTCCTGCGCTACGGTCTTTGCGAGCGTCGTCTTGCCGGCTCCCGAAGCACCCGCTATCAACAACAGACGGGGCGCTCGATTTGCCGTTTCGTCGCTCACGAGGCCAGTCTCCAATTGATTCGTAATGAGGCCGAGTCCAAGTCATCTTCGGCGGAATCAGCGTTGGATGGCCTTGATTTCAAGGAACTCGTCGAGCCCATGGGTGCCCAGTTCCCTGCCGTTGCCAGACATCTTGTAGCCACCAAAAGGCGCTGAAATGTTGAACGCTCCACCGTTGATGCTGACCTGCCCGGTACGCATCTTGCGAGCGAAGGCCATGGCGCGCTCTTCGTCAGCGGACCAGACCCCCCCGGAAAGTCCGTATTCGGAATCATTGGCCAAGGCGAGAGCCTCCTCTTCTGTTTCGTAGGTCGTGATGACCAGCACCGGGCCGAATATCTCCTCGCACCAGATTCGCATGTCGGGAGTGACATCGCCAAACGCCGTCGGCTTCACGAAATAGCCGGACTCAAGCCCTTCAGGCATGCCGAGCCCGCCACCAATCAGGGTCGCTCCCTCATCGATTCCACTCTGAATGTATTCGGTGACTGATTCTTGCTGACGAGCAGAAGCCATCGGTCCACACTTGACCGACTCATCGAG
This sequence comes from uncultured Candidatus Poseidoniales archaeon, assembly GCA_964586945.1. Taxonomy (GTDB): domain Archaea; phylum Thermoplasmatota; class Poseidoniia; order Poseidoniales; family Thalassarchaeaceae; genus MGIIb-Q1. The sequence goes on along the minus strand of CAZPJQ010000160.1, from coordinate 2,884 downwards.
TGGGTCACCCACGGAGTAACCAGCCGTCCGGGCAGATATGACCTCAACAACCTCATCGCGGCAACTCGCCGGCACGATCAGCCGCGTCAACGCAGAACAGGTCTGCCCCGAATTAGCAAAACAGGCGCTTACAGCAATCTTCGCTGCCAATCCAACATTGGCGTCATCCAGAATCACATTCGCCGACTTGCCGCCGAGCTCAAGCGTCACTCGCTTGACTGTGGGCGCAGCAGCCTCGCTCACTCGCACGCCCGCACCCGTAGAGCCGGTGAAGGAGACCATGTCCACATCAGGATGGCTGGAGAGAACTTCTCCGATGTCACTACCGTGGCCACTGACCAGGTTGAAGACCCCCACAGGGAGACCGATTTCGTGGATGATGTCGGCTAGGACGAAGGCGTTGAGGGGAGCCTCTTTTGAGGGTTTGAGCACCATTGTGCAACCGGCCGCAAGGGCTGGCGCGACCTTCCCGATTATCTGGTGAAGAGGGAAATTCCACGGCGTTATCATGGCGCAGACACCAACCGCCTCCTTGACCACCAGCGAGTTACGAACCTCCTCCTCAAACTGGTAACTTTCAAGCATTTTTGCGTACGAACGGGCTACCACGCGCGGGGTTCCGACCATCGCCATTCGACTGTATCCGATGGGTGTGCCGACCTCCGCTGTGATGAGTTGGGCCAACTCCTCTCCTCGTTCCTTCAATGCTGCCGAAATGGCGTTCAGTGCCTCGATTCTTACCTCCAACGAACTGGCTGACCACTCTGGAAATGCAGTCCGTGCTGCGGCCACTGCGGCGTCCACATCAGAAGATGAGCCGACCGGAACTGAGCCGATTGTCTGCTCGGTAGCAGGGTTGACCACTTCGATGGTACCCTCACCGTTGGCCTCGACCCATTCGCCGCCGATGTAGATTGCATCTCGCTGCATCATGTCACACCCCAATCGACCGCCTCTTATCACCTTCATGCAATTCAAGAGTGAGGACCTCAAGCGCGCTTCATGGCACTGAGCGTTGAGAGCCAGGGTAGCGGCGTCGCGCTCATCACTTTGGACGAGGCTGCGGCGCGCAACGCATTCGACTTGGAATCGATGCAGGCGCTTTCCGACGCCTTCACCGTGTTGCTCGCAGATCCGGAAATCCGCGCCGTCGTTCTAACAGGTACGGGCCGCTTCTTCTGCGCTGGTGCTGACATCAACGCCTTCCGTACCGCCATCGACGACGGCACGATTGGTGAGGTTGTCCACGGATTGACGGAGATTCTCCACCCTCTACTGCTCGAACTGCGCAAATCCGACACCGTGTATGTTGCGGCCCTGAACGGGGCGGCGGCTGGGGGTGGGCTAGGACTCGCACTAGCCGCCGACTATCGGGTGGCCGCCCCCGACGCGAAGTTGGCCGCCGCCTTCTTTTCCCTTGGACTGAGTCCGGATGGTGGAACTACCTGGCTACTCCCCCGGCTCGTGGGAAGTCAGAGGTCAAGGAGGTTCTTTTTTGAAAATGAGACTTGGACCGGTGAGGAGGCCCTTGAGGCGGGAGCGGTCGATGAGGTGGCCGAGCAGGAGCAACTCGTCAGCCGGGCGATAGAGGTGGCAGCGGACTGGGGTAAGTGGTCAGCGGTCAGCAGACGGAGCACCAAACAGCTGCTCGACGCACAGAACGCGACCTTCTTCGAGAGTCAACTCGGCCTCGAACAGGCATTGATGACTGCAGCCAGCCTAACTCCAGACTTTGAGGAGGGAGTTGACGCCTTCCTCGAAAAACGAGAGCCGAACTTCGACTGAAATGTCAATCCACACAGCGCTTGACTGCGCCCCTATCAATCAATTTTCCAATTGAGAACTGAACCATCACTCGTCGGTGGTTTGCAACTGAGACCCTCACAGAGCCACGCCTTCCACGGCTCGTCACCTCGGTCTTTGCCCGATTGAGCACTGGATGACGATACTACGAGTTGCCGCACACCAGCGCCTCGCCGCAACTCCCCAACCTGTTCAGGCTCGTCGCCATCATGGTGGACGAACCAGACGCTCCACGGCTCAATCAGGTCGGCAGCAGCGTTGAGCAGCGACCAGTAGGCCGGACCCTGATGGGCCAAGTTTCCGGAAAGTCGGGTGACTGACCCCTCCGCCACAGCCCGCCAGCGCTCGGCTGACTCGTGTGCGGGCCAGATTCCGAGCAAGGTAGCCAGTAACCTCACCGCCACCGCGGTCGAGCCGGGCACCGCTGAGTCAGACTCACAGCGCGGTCGGACCGGAAGTTCACCGTGGCCGGCGGTGGCAAGCCAGAAACCGCCTTCTGAATCCCCAAAATCGTCAACCATCTTGTCTGTGATCGCAAGTGCCCGCTCGACACACTCCCCATCATCGATGCGGATTCCCCAGTTGAGCAGACCGAGAGCCGCCCACGCATGGTCGTCGAGGAAGCCGGGGCCACCGTCCACCTCTCCTCGGCGGGTGCGGATGACCGAGCCATCTGGTCTGGTCGAGCGCTCCATCAAACCACGAGCCACATGAGAGCCGATGCGAATGGCAGCGTCACCATCTAACTCGGCGCAGGCGACCAGCAGCATCCCGTTCCAGCAGCTCAGAACCTTGTCGTCGGTACCCGGGCGCGCCCGCACAGCGCGCGCCTCGAGAAGTGCCAAGCGCAACTCTTCCTCCTTGGCAGAGTCCAAGCCATCAACCTCACCAAGCGCCAACACACTACTACCACTTTCCTCGAAATTACCCGATTCGGTGACCGACCAGCGCTCACATGCGACGGCTCCATCAGCCTCTCCAAGAGCAGTAATGACCTCATCTTGATTCCAGACATAGAAGGCACCCTCCTCGCTATGTCCCGAGCCATCATCCGAATCAGCGTCGAGAGTGGAATAGACCC
>CAZPJQ010000159.1:0-4062 GCA_964586945.1 uncultured Candidatus Poseidoniales archaeon | reverse complement strand
TCATCGAGGAGGAGCCGCTGGGCCTACACCACGCCCTGAACCTTGCTCGCCCACACGTCGAAGGGAGTAGGATTCTGGTCTACTTCTCGGACAACATCACAACCTGGGAGATGGCTGATGCGGTCGCCGAGTTTGACACCGCTGTCGAGCCACCCGGTTGCGCCGTCTTGGGAAGAAAAGTGCCGGACCCGGAGAGGTTCGGGGTGGCCGTGTTCAACGATGCCGGTGAGTTGGTGGACATCGTCGAGAAGCCGGAGGTCGCCCCATCATCATACGCTGTAGGCGGTATCTACCTGTTCGACGAGACCTTCTGGGACCGACTTGACGCACTGGTTGGGGAGCTTGGAGGCAAATTCACAATCACCGACCTCAACCTAACCTACCTGAAGGAGGGTAAGGCGAAGCTCTACCGCATCGATGAGGAGATTTGGCTCGACTGTGGGACTTCTGATGCACTGCTTGAGGCTGGCATACTCGCCGAAGAGGGTCGGCTTTCACCGTTCCCGTGCAACCTTCGAGACGACGACCCCGAACCTGCTGATGAGTAGATTCTGTGCTCTACCCTACATGAGGTGCAATGATGGTTGAATGGTCGCAAGAGGGAAATCGCCTCTGGCTTGACTGTGAGCCGGGCCGATACCATTGGGATATGCCGAATAGATGGAGACTTGCCGACACGCACCCTGACCTACTCAAGTTGGCAGAATGGGTGATTCTAGATCCTTGGTGCCCTGGTATCATCGAAGGACATGAGTGGACTCGGAAAACCGGAAACAAGCCCGGCCTCTCCTTCTCAGGTGGAATAGAGTCCACCGCTGCGATGCTGCTGATGCCGCGAAACACCGTAGTGGCGTACCATGAGAGAGATTTTGAGTCGATGTTGAAGCACGACAACGCCCACCGATTCATCAAGAGGCTTCGATGGAGTCGTCTTCGAAAAATCCATGTCATCAAGTCGGACCATGAGAATATCCGGACCAATTGGGGAAAGATGAACGGCTTCTCGACCGACCTCGCCTGCGCCGTCCACCTGATTCTCCTAGCCGACCACTTCGACCTTGACTCAATCGCGGTTGGGATGCCTATCGACAACTCGTGGCTCACCGGTGGAAGGGTTTTTCGGGACTTCCCAAACTGTAATTGGTTTAGGAAATGGGCCCCTCCGTTCAAGGCCGCCGGCCTTGAAATAAATCTCGTCGTGAACATGATATCTCAAGCCGGATGTTTGGAGGTGGTTCGCAAAAAGGGGTTAGCGAACTGGGCCCAATCGTGCCTCAGGGCACCCGCCGGACAGACCTGCGGCCGTTGTTGGAAGTGCTTCTTCAAGAACAGCCTGCTGGGCCACGAAATCGATGTCACCTCTGTAGAGATTCAGCAGTTTTCTTCAACGGAACCGCTCAAAACTGCGGCGATGGTACTCTACGCCACGAAGAAGACCGGGATGTTCGACGACTTGGAGCAACTGCAGAGATTCGAACACATCGACCTCAATTGGTTCGATGGCATCTACGAGCCGGGACTTGAACTGGTTCCAGAGAAGTATAGGCAGCGAGTTACAGAGAATCTTAGGGAATTATTGGGCAGCATGCCGAAACCATATGACTTGGAGTACACCGACCTTGAGAACCCACCATACACATCGAGTGCATCTAGTGAATCGGAAACGATGGACTGAAGAGAGAGAGGGGAGTGGACAAATCGTGTCTGAAGAGATGGAACTGCGTGAACAGAATCCACCGGTTCCATTCCTGATGGGGCCATTCCACTTCCTGAAGACAATATACGAGGAACGCTATCTAGTTCGCAATCTGGTTCACAAGGAGTTACGCGCGAAGTACAAGCGGGCAGTTCTCGGCTACGGATGGACATTCCTAGAGCCTTTCCTGTTATCGGGCCTTTACTACGCTCTGTTTACCATCCTCGCGGGCAGGTCTGAGCCCCTCTACCCGCTCTGGGTATTGATAGGTGTCATTGTATGGGGTCATTTCTCCCGCACCCTTACTGGCACCATTAGTTGTCTCACCAGAAATGGAGTTCTCATCAAGCAGATTTTCGTCCCTCGTGAAATTTTATCTGTGGTTCCTGGTCTAACTCAACTCTGTGTGTCGACACTGTCCCTCTCGGCACTCGTCCCCGCCATGTGGTATCTTGGAATCGCCCCCTCCTCTGCCCTCTGGATGCTTCCCCTCGGCTTCATACTCGCGACTTTGACAGGAATTGGATTAGGTCTGATGTTCGCTCCACTGAATGCCATATCGGAGGATATTTCGCACCTGTTCCGCTTCATTACGAGGGCCGGTTTCTTCCTCTCCCCCGTGATGTGGACCCTGGAAATGGTACACAAACGAGACCCCTCAGGGAAATGGGCAGATCTCGTGATGTTAAATCCAATGGTGCTTCCAATCACGATGGTGAGGCACGCTGTGGATGGGATTCCATTCGAAGTAGCGCAACAGCACTGGGTCTACTGCATCGCTTGGGCCGTGGGTTCTCTGTTGATTGGGGCTGCTGTCTTCAAGCGTTGGGAAGCGAAGGTGGTGAAGTACCTATGACACCGGTCATCGTGATAGAGGATGCGACCTTGAGTTTCCCCCTAGATCGCTCAGTGGCAAGAGGGGCACTTGACCTGTTGGCTGGCGGTGACGGGGCCACCAAGCGAAGATTCACAGCCCTGAAGAATATCAATCTAGAAGTGAATCCGGGTGAAGTTCTAGGAGTCATTGGTCGCAATGGTTCCGGCAAGAGCACACTCCTCCGAATCATGGCTGGAATATATCGCCCGGAATCTGGGAGCGTGAGGGCTGTTGGGCAGACGCAACTTCTTGCAGGGGTCAGCGTTGGTATGAACCCAAACTTGACCGGCCGGGAGAATGTCCACCTGTATGGTAGCATCCTCGGACATGATAAGAAAACAATGGACGGAATGATGGCTGACATTCTGGAATTCAGTGAAATAGGTGGTTTCATTGACATGCCTCTGAGAACATATTCCACGGGCATGAAGGGGAGGCTCGGTCTTTCCATTGCTTCTTCAGTCGAACCAGACATACTGTTGATAGACGAAGTACTAGGGGTCGGTGACCCTCAGTTCAGAGAGAAGAGCAAGAAGCGAATTCTAGGTTTGGTTGAGGCGTCGGGAACTGTCGTTCTGGTAAGCCACTCATTTGGCCTCATGAGTGAGATCTGTGATCGCCTGGTACTAATGCACGAAGGTCGCGTTGCGATGACTGGAGATGCAAAAGATGTAATCGCTCGATACTACGAACTTACCGGCGGTGGTTCGTGATGACTAGTGAATCGCCAAGCGGAGTCGACAGAGAGGAAGCACTCCGTATGGAGTTGCTACGGCTGCGAAACACCTACTCATTCAGGCTCGGTCTGCTTCTAACCGACTCTTTGTTTCGCAAGCCGTGGCTCATACCAATCTTTCCGTTCCTTTTCCTGAAAATGAACTATGACTACCTAAAGAGCCGAGAGCTTCGCAAGAGCCTCTCTACTACAAAGAAGCCATTCAAGCCGTCAGACTGCCTTCTACTGATGCCGACCAGTGAAGAGGGATTGGCAAGCGTCGAAAGGGCTGCATCCATAGCGCGTTCGTGGATGAACGAATACGGAGCCGAAGTCATTATCGCAAGCACAAATGAAGCAGCGTCAGATCTTGCTCCGGATGGATGTGGGGTCTATCTGCTACCAAATCCAAAGGAGTTGCGAGGAATATCCAGAAGTCACTGGAACCTCAGCTGCGCAAACCTCCTCATCAGCGTCATCGACACGCATCGGCCATTTGCCTTCATACTCGATGGGCCATTTCCCTACCGTGGTGTACTCAACGCCCTAGATGCTCGAAGTGGGGTTCACGGTTACTGGCTGCGGCCCAAGGCCATCACCGACGAGAAGCTTGTGGAGAGAGGCAAGGCGTTCGACTCCACGATTGTTCTGTCATTCGACGGTGAGGCGGGAATCAGAATGCCGTTGATGCACTCGCATGACGGGGCCGGAAAAGAAAATGGAGGGGAGGATTTGAGAGTTCTGTTTGCTCTCGGTTACGACAAACGCCAAGGA
>CAZPJQ010000158.1:0-4162 GCA_964586945.1 uncultured Candidatus Poseidoniales archaeon | reverse complement strand
GGCTTCTCTTTGACGGCGTTGGCAGCGACGGGGCGAGCCTCTCAAATGTCACCGGGGAGGTGGATTTGGTGGTCATCGGCCCGGACTTGGTCGACGTCACCCTCTCCGACTTGACACTCAGCGGAACGAGTGCATCCGGTTGGGCTCTCACCCTTGCCACATCAGGCCAGTTCACTTTGCGCGACTCGACACTCTCAGGATTCTCGCAGGGGTTGAGGCTGAGCGGAATTGGAGTTCAGACCTTTGATGCAGTTGATTTGACCACCTCCGAAACTCTTCTCGATGCTACCGGCTCGGGTAGATTGGATGTCTTCGACTCCCAATTTTCAAGCGGGGAGGAGTTTGGGCATGTCTCGAGTTTGGATAGTTTCTGGACCGATTCAACCTTCACAGGAGACGAATCATCGAATGGTTTGGAACTGATAGACGGAAAGCATGTATTCACCTCCGTGACACTCTCTCGTGCCTTCCTCGGCAGTGATTCCACCTCATACGGACTGGCGGTCACCTGGGCCGATGTAGAGAGCCACGGGCTGACCCTTGAAGGATGGTCTGACGGGCTCCAATGCAGGACTGACTGCTCAATCTCGGGAACCTCGTTGACCTCCCAATTGGGGGGCTTGCTCTCTGGCAGCGGAGTCCTCGTCGATGGAGGCTCTGTTGCGCTCGATTCGCTCACCACCGGGAACTCCCAGCACGGAGTCCATCTCGTTGACGGCAACCTGCATCTCGGTACTTGGACAGCTGCCGGACATCAGGCTGCGACTCTGCAGGTGGATGCAGAACAGAGCGCGGTGGTCAGGAGCCTGCCCGCCTCGAGCAGCAACGGACTCTGGGATGCCGAGGGTGAGGGGGCCCTCTACTTTGGAGGTACCAACGCTCGGGTCGATGTGACCGAGGCACACGAGTTCACCGAGTCGACGATTACCGTGACCGACCTATCCGAGAACCCGCTCTCTGGAGTCTATGTCGAGGCGCATGGGTTCAACGCACTCTCCAATGGACAGGGCGAGGTCACATTACCTCTCATCTTTGCTGGTTCAGAGGTTACTGCGAATGATGGCACCTACGGTGCCACCACCACACTCTCGCCGCCGGGCGGCGAGGTTCAACTCCCATTGATTCCCACCTCTGGGCCGTGGGTGGTTCCGGTTGGAGTCACGGCTCGGCTCTACGGGGCCAATTTCACTACTGCAGTAGGCCATGATGTGACCATCTCGACTTCAGCGAAGGTGGTCCTGATCGACGCCCATCTCGAGGTGCCAGGCGGGGACATAGTAATCGAAGGCACTGGAGCGTTGCAGGGTGATGGCGGTTCGACAAGCGCAGTGGTCTACGGCAATTCGAGTCAGTCACTGGAGGGGTCCGGCGCCGGTCTGACCATTCTCAACGACGTCCACACCAGTTGTCAGTTGCAGGAACTCGCATGGAGTGGGGTCAATGTCGAAGGTGACTTCTATCTTGAGCAGACTTGCAGTCTATCGATTTATGACGGTTCCATCGACGGAATAATCCACCCTTCGATGGGTGGCTATCTCGCCTTGAAGAATGCGGCACTCGTGCGTGTGGTCGATTGGGGAGAGCCAGTTGAGGGGGCGACGGTGACCGTTCAGGGGAATCAGGTCACGACGAACTCAGAGGGGATTGCGGTGCACACTGCAACCTATCGAAATGTGACGGAGACATTCGACGATTCCACCGGTGTGCTCGCAGTCTATGTCCTGAAGGATGGGCACAGTCAGGTGAAGAGTTGGGACCCCAGTATTCCAAGCTCCTTCGACTTCATGATGTCAACCATTGACGGAGGTTCGACCTTCGGCTGGCTCAGATTGGAGAAGACCTTCTCGCCCTACTATCTCGAGGGCGACCTCATCGTCACGGCAGGGACGACGATGACACTGCTTGAATTTGTCAGTCTGACCGTCAAATCTGAAGCTGGAATCCGCGTGGATGGCGTGTTGGAGTCGACCAAGGCGACAATCACCGGTACTGACTGGGATGGTATCTCCACCTCCGACGGAGGCGTCATCAATCTTGAGTCCGGTCATCTGATTGGTGGCCCACTAACGGTCGGACCGGCCTCAGCAACGGCGAGCCTGAGCAACATGGTGGTTGACGGGGCTCCCATCATGGTGAGTGGTTCTGGTATTTTGCTCGTCAACGACGGTTTGCTCCATCAGAGCGACAACTGCATCTTCGCAAATGGTGGCTCAATCACTCTCACCGGAACCACCATTCAATCGTGCTCCCAAAGCGCAGCCCTCCTGACTCAGTCAACAATCTCGATTGAGGATGTGACGCTGGGTCCGGGCAATGAGAAGGGGTTGCACCTGCGGGGTGGCTCCGGAACTGTCACCAACCTCGATGCTACCGACCACGACGGTCCTCTGTCCGCAGTTCACCTCGAGATGGTGGATGGTGGTCTGACCCTTGAGGGGCTCAACATCACAGCTGGCAGCGGTGCCGCGGCCTTGATGGTGGAGTGGAGCGAGCAGGCTACAATCTCTGATTCAGACATTCACGGCTCACCGGGAATCACTCTCTCCAACAGCACCGGCACACTCTCCGGAATCGTGTTTCACGGCGACGGTGGTGGTGTTGCATTGGAGGTGAATGGTGTACGGGCTGACCGCACGACCGTCACCGACTGTGCGGTCTCAAACTACGACACTGCGGTCATTCTGAGTGGTGACGAGGGTGATGTCGAGAATGACCAACCACTCTTCACTGGCAACCAGTTCGACGCAACCGTCGCCTACGCCGCCAACGGCTTCGGCTTCGAATCGCGAGGCGAGACCTTGAGCGGTGAAATCAGCCTCGGCGGTGGAAAGTCCTACCTCGCTGAGATTTGGGACCCGGTCGAATTTGACTCGACCGCCATCTCAATCTTCGGACAGGCGGGCCTCGTGACTGGCTCGACCTGGACGGTCCAAGTGCTGGGTGACGCCGGAATTCCACTGACCGATGCGTGGGTGGATGTAACGGTCGAAACCTTTGGTGGCTCGGTTCCCGAACAGGTCATCTCGAGCCCAACGGGCGAAGCAGGGGCATCCGTTCCAATCCTCTACCGGACATGGTCGGAGGTTGGTGAATCAAGTAGCACGACTGCACTCTGGCACGCCACGGCAACTGGATATGTCGCCGGCAGTGGCGCCTTTTCAATCGGTGAATCGGTCCCTCTTCTCTTCTCAGCACAACTCAACCGAAATCAGGACCCGATTGTCACGATAGTCGAGCCGACCGGTTCTATCACCGTCCAGCAGGGTGAGGGGATCAACTTCAGTGCGGTTGCTCAGGATCCTGATTGCCTCAGTGATGGTTGCACGGACGAGGGAGAGGAACTCTTCTTCTCATGGCATTTCAGGGAGCAGGGAGAGAACGGACCCGGGCCACAAATCTTCATCGGAGAGTCGGGCACCTTGGACAGCATCAGTAGCGTCGGAATCTACATCGTGACCGTGGTCGTGACTGACCAGTGGGGCGGTTTCGGGCAGGATGCGTTGACGATAACCGTGCTTCTCGACGACGCTGACGCTGACTTCATCGACACCTGCATGATCAACGGACCAAACGCCTGGTATGACATGGAGGAAGACCGGAAGTGTGGGCCGGATGTGTACGACGAAGATGACGACAACGACCGAATTGACGATGTCAGGGACGCCTTCCCGTTCGATGCGTGCGCGCACTCCGACAACGACCTCGACGGGCTTCCCAACTCACTCCTCCCGAACTGTGAAACCGACCTCATCGAGGATGATGACGACGACAATGACGGCGTACCTGACTCTGAGGATGCCGACCCGCTAAATCCGACCATTGGTTCTCCGGAGAGCACTGAGTCCGGTGGTGGATTGCTCTCGCCGGCCGTGATACTGTCGGTTCTGATTCTCTTGGCGGTGATTGTCTTCATCTTCGTCCGAGGCTCGGACAGACTTGGTGCGGAACCCTGAGGATGTGTGATGGCGATGCTCTCGCTATCATCGGAAGCGGTGTCCACTGCGGTGGTCGCTCTGGTCGCTGCGGTTGTGCTCTATGATGGCTATCGGTTGCGGCGCATGCGAGCCGAGGTTCCGATGCTCGGTGAGCTGCGCAACGGTGGCTGGGCGTGGGAATCGGACTCTGAGCGAGAGGTGATTCGAAATGGCACCTCACTGTTGAC
>CAZPJQ010000157.1:782-4173 GCA_964586945.1 uncultured Candidatus Poseidoniales archaeon | reverse complement strand
GAGTTCGTCGCTCGATGACCCCTTCACGGTGCCGGACCCAGGTGTGGAGAATCGTTGGCAGGTCGAGTTCGACCGGCTGCCCTTCGATGATTCCCATCATGTTCGCTGAGTAGGATTCCTGTAGTCGAGATGACTTGTACAACTGGTTGAGTACCGCATGCGGGTCGGCGTTTTGCTTGACTTCGATTACGACCCGCAGCCCATCCTTAGATGACTCATCGCGAATATCTCTGATCCCCTTCACGGTATCCTTGCTGACGAGTTCGGCAATCTTGACGAGCATTTCGGATTTCTTCACCTGATATGGGATTGCCAGAACGATGATCCTCTTGCCATCCCCATCATCTTCTACGGTGCAATCACTGCGAACGTGGAAGCGACCGTGCCCGGTCTCGTACATATCTCGGATGCCGTCAATTCCGTAGATTGTCGCGCCAGTGGGGAAGTCTGGGCCCCTAAGGTGCTCCATGTAGGTGGAGAGATCGATCTTTGGAGGCTTGTTCGGCTTCTTCGACTTGAGCGATTGCTCTTTGATGGCGTCTATGTGCAACCGGATCGCATCTGTCAATTCATTCAAGTTGTGTGGCGGAATTCGGGTCGCCATTCCGACGGCTATTCCATCAGACCCGTTGAGGAGTAGATTGGGAAGCCCTGCGGGTAGAACTGTGGGTTCCTGCTCAGAGTCGTCGAAGTTGGGTGCGAAGTCGACGGTGTCCTTGTCTATGTCAGCGAGTAGATTCCGCGAGAGACGAGCGAGCCTCGATTCGGTGTATCGCATAGCTGCTGGCGGGTCACCATCGATGCTACCGAAGTTCCCCTGTCCTTCGACCAGAGGGTAACGGAGGCTGAAACTTTGTGCCATTCGCACCATCGTATCGTAGATTGACTGGTCGCCGTGCGGGTGATACTTCCCCATCACCTCTCCAACGGAGCGGGCGGACTTGGTGAATGGCTTCTCGTGGGTGTGTCCACCTTCGTGCATACCGTAGAGAATTCTGCGGTGGACCGGCTTCAGTCCATCTCGGACGTCGGGCAGCGCCCGGCCGATGATGACTGACATTGCGTAGTTGATGTAACTCTCACGCATCTCATCCCCGATGTCGTGGTCATGCACGGTGCCAATGTTGATTTTCGGCTCTTCGTCATCAGATGTCAAGGTTGGTCACCCCCTTTGCATGCTTCTCGATGAACGCCCTTCTCGAGGGCACATCCTCACCCATTAGAATCTCAAACAACTCGTCGGCAGCTAGTGCATCGACGGCGGTCACCTTCAGCAAAGTTCGCTCATCAGGGTCCATTGTGGTGGTCCACAACTGGTCGGGATTCATCTCACCAAGACCCTTGTACCGCTGAACCGAGACTTTGGCGTTCGGCTTGTCGGCGGTCAATTCCTTCATGTAGGCGTCACGCTCACTGTCCGAGTAGGCGTAGCGGCTCTCCTTGCCCCGAGTCAACTGGTAGAGTGGCGGCTGTGCGATGTAGACATGGTCGTTGGTGATGGCATCCTTCATGAAGCGCCAGAGGAAAGTCAGAATCAGCGTTCGGATGTGGGCGCCGTCAACGTCAGCGTCACACATGATGATGATGCGACTGTAGCGCAGTTTGGCCGGGTCGAACAGACCCTCCTCCATCTCTTCGCCCTCTTCCGCCTCGGGGTCCCTGTTGCCGATACCAGCACCAAAGGCGCGAATCATCGTCTGAATCTCGTTGTTCTGGAAGACCTTCGCGGGGGTTTTCTGCTGCCTCTCGACATTCAGAATCTTACCCCGCAGGGGGAGAATGGCCTGTGTCCGCCGATCCCTGCCGGTCTTCGCTGAGCCGCCAGCAGAGTCACCCTCCACTAGGTAGATTTCGCACTCGGCCGGGTCTCTCGACTGACAATCAGCCAACTTCCCGGGTAGGCCGCCGCCTTCGAGTACGCCCTTCCTGCGGGTCAAGTCGCGCGCTTTTCGGGCCGCCTCTCTCGCAGTGTTGGAGAGAATCGCCTTCTCGATTATCGTCTTGGCAATCTGAGGATTCTCCTCTAGGAATTCACCCAACCTGTCGTTGACGACCGTTTCCACGATTCCCTGGACTTCGCTGGTGACCAACTTGTCCTTCGCTTGCGAGGAGAATGAGGGGTCTGGATGCTTGATGCTAATCACTGCGGTCAACCCCTCTCTGATGTCATCACCGGAGAGGTTTCCGACCTTCTTGAGGAGATCGCGGGATTGGCCGTAGGAGTTGAGGGTGCGAGTTAGGGAGCCACGTAGACCAGACAAATGAGTGCCGCCATCTCGGTTGCGGATGATGTTCGTGTAACATTGGATTTTCTCAGAGTAGGCGTCTCCCCAAAGTAGGGCGGCGTCGACTTCGACGATTTTTCCATCCGAATCCTCTCGCTCACCCTCAAGTCGGATCACATCCCGATGGAGGCTCACCGCCCTCTCGCCGAGAACTTGGACGAACTCTGCGATCCCCCCCTCATACTTGTGGGTGACCGGCTCGCTGCCGTCCCTCTCGTCGGTAAGGATAATCTCCAGTCCGCCGTTTAGGAAGGCGGTTTCCTTCAATCTCTCGTTTATGTCCTCGTAATCGAATTCTTGGATGTTGGAGAAGAAGGATAAATCGGGCTTGAATCTGATGATGGTCCCCGTCGAGTCGGAGTCGCCAGCTGGCTTGATGTCAGCAGCAGGGATTCCAGCGTGGAATGTCTGCTCCCAAATCCTACCTTCTCGGTGGATGGTCATGACCAATTCTTCCGATACCGCATTGACTGCAGAAACGCCGACGCCGTGCAGGCCACCGGACACCTTGTAGGCCTCGTTGTCAAACTTGCCGCCGGCGTGCAGGTTGGTCATCACGACGGTGGCAGCGCTGATGCCTTTTTCGGGGTGGGTGTCCACGGGGATGCCTCTGCCATAATCTCGGACGGAGACTGACCCGCCCTTGTGGATTGTGACCTCGATTATGTCGTTATAGCCGGCGAGATGCTCGTCTACGGCGTTGTCCACAACTTCCCAGATGCAACGGTGGAGTGCCTCGCCATTATCGGTCTCGCCGAGGTACATCCCCGGCACCTGCCGCACCGCCTCCAACCCCTCGAGGACTTGGATTGCGTCGCCTTGGTAGTCGTCAGACATCTATTTTTCACCAACTTTTCTCAGGGGGTATCGTAGATACCCCCTGTGCACTCTAAATGGGGCCGTTGACAGGTTATTAACCCTAGCATTATTTCCTCTCCGAAACCGGCATTTAGAGGTAAATCACATTGCTGCTTATTGGACCTTGGCATAGCCAATTTCGGAACCCTCCGATGGCTCATTCAGGGGGGGCTTTTCGATACATCACCGTTAAACAGGACTGGCCGGTGGCGCCGCTCGATCCGCTGACCGGGGTCGCCGCCGCCGTG
>CAZPJQ010000157.1:0-772 GCA_964586945.1 uncultured Candidatus Poseidoniales archaeon | reverse complement strand
ACCGGGGAGGGTGTCGAACTCGTCGAGGTCCGGTTCGACAGATTGTATGTTGAGCGAGTCAAAGTGACCGTCAAGAATGAGGAGGGCGAGCAAGAGACCTCAGTTGAATTTGTCTCTCGTCCGCTTGCTGCGATCGATGTTGCTGCATCGATTGAGCAGCTCAAGAAGGGAATCGAAAAGACCGTTCTCTTCACCTGCATGCCGCGCCGACAAGGTGGGCAATTTCCAGACGATGAGGTGGGCCGAATCGAAATTCTCCGGCAAGCGATTGCAAGTGGAGTCTCATGGATCAACCTTGAGTTGGACATTGACGACAAAAATCGCGAAGAACTGTTTGAGGCAGCAAGGGAAGCTGGCTGCTCGACGGTTGCTTCAATTCACGACATGGAGGGGACGCCTCCTTCAAAGGAGATACTCGCTGCTATCGAGGAGAATTTGGAGGCAGGGGACCTGCTGAAACTTTGCTACCAAACAAGGGGATACGGCGACGGGCTGAACCTCTTTGAGGCAGCTTGGGAACTGCGCGGAGTTGATGCCCCAGCCTACACGCTAATGGGTATGGGAATCGGCGGGGATTGGCCAAGAATCCACGCTCCACTTCTAGACTTGGAAATGGTCTACACCACCCTCGACGAAGACTACAGTCTACCGGACAGAGGGCAGATCAACCTCAGAGACCTAAGGACTGCATGGGATATGTTGGGCTACACAAATCCAGCCGTCACTGCGACCGATGGCGAAACTCAATCCGATGGCGAAACTCAATCCGATG
>CAZPJQ010000156.1:0-4174 GCA_964586945.1 uncultured Candidatus Poseidoniales archaeon | reverse complement strand
GGAGTGAGAGTCCAGGTTCTGACGACATCCTCTGAGGAGGTGATGAGCCCCTTTCGCTTGGAGAAGTAGTCGACTTGGGCAGTGTCGAGGGATGATTCCGGGATTCCGCCAGAGCCGTCCACACCATCACCTGCGAGGCCGGCGATGAAGTCGCCGCGCATCGCGAGGGTTGCGACGATTGCACCTGTGTTGCCGGGGACCTCGAACTTGCCTTGTAGAAGTTGGACCCCGAGGTCTTTGAGCAGGCCTACGCCGATTCCTGCCTCATTCTTGGCTACCGCCTCCGAGGTTTGCAGTTCCGCCATTCCGGGGCTGCCGGATTGCTCAGAGAGCCAATCCCAGATTCGCTGTTCAAGAAGGCCGTTTTTCGCTGCGGTAATCCCTTCGGGAGCGAGTTTCCAGAGGGTGGTCCTCGCTTCGGTCTGACTTACGAGACCGGCTTCTGAGAGGGCTGCACCAGCTCCGGCAACATGCGCCTGGTCGGTCCAGTCGCAAGCGCTCAGCAAATCGGTGAGGTCCCATGTTTTGGATGGCTCCTCGCGCATCGCCTTGAGCATGCGGCGACCGTTGTTGCTGAGTTCCAAGCGGCTCCCTCCACCTTGTCGACCGGTGCGCCTCTCTTGACGGTTGCCCGCGGCGGGCGTGGATTCATCGCATAGTGGACCCTCCCGCAACCAGTGCGAAGAAAAGCACTTGTGACCTTGTTCCTGCTTCCACTGTTCGTCATCGCCGCGGCGTTCGCAATGCGGGATTAAGGGTCACTCCTCTTCTTCGGGATGGTCCCAAAGTTCTGTTTCGCACGACGGGCAGGTGAAATTTGAGGGGCGTTTTCCTTCCTTCCAAGTCACTTCACCGCAATTTCCACAGAGGATGCTCGTCTTGATTGGGTCGTCGAGTGTCGTGTCAACGCGGAACATGACGCTGCCGCCAACTCCCTCTGGCATCTCAACACCGTCGGGAGCCCATTTGTCGATCGCCTTCTCACTCATCGGAGTCGGCTCGTCGACCCGGGCGATTGCGAAGAGCAGAAGGATAGCTCCGGCAAGACCGATGGGAGCACCCACAACGAGGCCCATAGCGCCGGTGAAGACGAGACCGGAGGCGAGAATGATGCAGATCCATGATGCGATGAACATGTTCGTGCGGATGTTACTCATGGAGTCGCCTCACTCCTCGACGGCGCGCCATGAGGCGATGAGTACTTCGGCGGCTCGATCAATGTCGTGCGTGGCGATTGAACAGATTCCGATTCGGATGCCACCGGCCATCGGAACAGCATAGAAATGCGACTCAGCAGCCTTCTCAGCGATGCTGAGTGGATCGTCACAAGGCAGGAACGCGAAGTATCCGTCATCCGATGGCATAAGTGGGATTCCAGCCGCCTCAATCAACCGATTGAAGTGTGCCCGCCTACTACTCAGCAAAGACATCAATCGGTCACGCTCGGTCGCCCAAGCCGCCGCCTTCTCCTCGTCGCGGTGAATGTCGAGCAGAGTGGCCTGTGGTAGCCTCGGCGCGAGCGACCAAGTCCCTCTTCCAGTGACGGAACAGATTTCAGCAAGTCTGCTGACATAATCCTCTGAAGGGTGCAGGAAGACGATTGAACCGCATCTCATCCCATAGAATGTGTGCGATTTGGATGCTGAGAAACCCCAACAGATGAGCAGATTTTCTGGCCACTCTACCCACGAGAACTTGGCGTGGATGGTCTCCGACCAACCGTAGGGCTCATCGGCATAAACAGCATATGCGGTGTCGAGGAAGAGCGTGATTCCGACCTTCGGATGCTTCCTCGCGCAGTCGATGAAGGCGTCGAGAATCAACTCCCGACCGCCACCATCGAGTGAAAGTCCGGTCGGGTTGTGGGCAGGATCATTCAGCCACGATAGGACTCGGTCCTGACTTGAGGCGATTGCGTCCAACTCGATCTCAAGAGTTTGCAGGTCGACATTCGGGTGTGGCGCCTCCCCTTCAGGAAGTATTGGCCAGTGGCGGACGGGAAGTCCGCATTCCGAGGCGAGGGTGTCGTAGGGCCCCCAGTGAAGGCTGCGAAGCAGGATGGTGTCCCCTACCGCGAGCATGGTTCTTGCTGACAGGTAGAGTGCGCCGGTTCCGCCCGGGGTTGCGACCGAAGAGGTGTGAAGACCCAAGTCGCGCAGCGAGGCGAGGCGTGGTCCAATCGCCAGTTCGCCAGCAAGCGTGTTGAATTCAGGGAGACCAGAAAGTGGTGCATATGATGAGATGTCGAAATCGCTCTGCACCCTCAATGTCTCGTTTACGACGGAGTTGATTGCTAGGCTACCATCGTTTTCCAAGAGGCTGCCTACGGTTCCGTTAATCGCCGGTTCTCCGAGTGCCTTCGCCTGTTGATATCTACCATACCAAGCGAAGATGTTGTCGCTGCCCTTCTTGTCTCTACTCTCGCCTGGTAGAAATGTATTCTCAAGCGTCTCGAGGTCCATGCGGACTACCTCCACGCCGAGCTTCGACGCTGGTGCCGGGAATGCGCAGTCGGTAATCAAACCATTCGGATGATTCCCTGCTGCCTAGATGAGACAACATTTCTCCTGTAGGAGAAAGGTTGAGTATCACGAGGCTCCCTGTCGCACTGTGCGAGCGCAGCCTTTCCCTACCGTCCCGTTCGCGTTGGCCCTGCTGATGCTGTCCATGAGTTTAGCAACATTACTCGCTCCGCCTGCTTCCACTCCTGACTCTTCGGGAGGTGAACTCGCTGGCCCACCGGGCGTTTTCGGAGCCTCACTCAACAGCACCGAAACGGTTACGATTTCATCTCATCCGAATGGGATTTCAAACTCATTCAAGTTGGACATAGCCGAAGGCGAAGCGGTCAGAAGCATCGGCCTTGAACTCTCTCCGAAGGTCCTGCCTCGCAGTGAAGGCCTCTCATTCACCGACCCCTCCGACTTCAATCAAAGCGGTGCTATATCCCAAGGAGTCGACTACAACACCTCAGGCCTCTCGGTTTCTGCAATCGATGAGTACTGGTCGTTCGAAGGCTCATCGGGATTGCCGTCTGGATGGAGCACCACAAACGGAAACTACGGTCTCATCAACACGATGTCCTGCGGCACGAATGGCAGCAGCAGCCGCTCTCTGACCCTTCGGCATGGAACGGTGACGGTGACCTCGAATGTCATCGACCTCTCAGCCCTGTCGCAAGGAATCATGGCGCTTTGGATGACCGAGGGGCGCTCTGGGTGTGGAGAGGACCCCGATTCGAGCGAGCATCTCTATGTGGAGTACAAGCGCTCATCTGGTAGTTGGGGCCAGATTACCTTCTACAACGCAGGTCTAGGATACCCGGGCTACACCAACCGCAATGACCAGTTCAACCTCCCAAGTGATGCCTTCCACTCCAATTTCCAATTCCGCTTCCGTCTGCCGTATGGCTCTGGCACCTGCTGTGACTGGTGGTTCGTGGATGATGTGCGCCTCACCAAACCGGGGGGACTTGGAAACTGGACCTCTCCCGTCTTTGGGCCCAACGCTACCAACTCCAACTACCGGTCTCTTCCCGGGCCGTACGGGATGATGAGCATAGATTCGGACGCGGCGGTTGATGCAGTCAGTTGGAGCGTCCTTGACGGCAGTACTCAGAGTCCAATTCATGGATTTGAAGGGCGGATGGGCCGATGGGCAGACTTGGGTGGAATCGACTGGCAGAAGCATCCGGCGATTCGTCTGAAGGTTTCGCTGGCAGCGAGTGGTACGGGGTCGATGACCATCGTGAATGGAATCTACATTCAAGGCATCTATGCCAATTCGTTCGATGAGAGTCCCCCCGATTGGAACTTGAATGGAGTCTCTTGGGATGGCGACAGCCTAACCGGCAGCGGTAGCGCGGTTTCGCCTACCTTCCTCTCCAGACGGCCTATTTCACGGATTGCCGCTGACCTGACCATGTCAGGAAACGGAGCCTTGGAAGGGAGTTTCGACGGCGGGGTATGGACGGCTCTCTCCTCGACCGGGACCACTACATTGGAGCAGTTTGCACAGAGTGTGCAGTTTCGAGTTTCGGCGAATGGCGCGAACTTCGACCTTCAGCGCTTCAAAGTCGATTTGGAGGGCGGCGGGCTCCCTACCTCACCGCTGATTGACATCGGTTTGGATGGCCGCGCCGAGTGGTCGATAGCAAACTCCTCAATCGGCACAT
>CAZPJQ010000155.1:2640-4229 GCA_964586945.1 uncultured Candidatus Poseidoniales archaeon | reverse complement strand
ACCTTCCGTCGTTTGGCTGCAGCATTCGACTTTGCTAATGTGTTGGCGGGCATAGAGGCCGAAGGGTATGGTGAGTCACGACTGCCCATACAGCAAGATGCCTCCAGCAATTGGCTCCAACACACGGCGATGATGCTTCAGGATGAAACATTGGCGAAACTATCCAACATCGCTGACCTTGATGATGGTGTTTCAAGAGATAGAAGCCAGATACCAGAGGACATCTACACCAGGGTGACAGAAGAACTAGATCGTTATTGGAAGAAGCAAAGAGACGAGGGAAAACCACACGATTTCCTTTCATTCTTCTTGGTACCGGAAGTCAACAAACTCCTGCGCCGCCGTAATGTCGCTAAGAAACCAGTCATGGCCGTAGCATACGGAGGCCATCCAAAGTCAGCTGCAAAGGAGTTCATGAACACAGTTGGAACTGAAAAGTTCAATGCGGAACTTGGTCAACACTTCAGCATAAGTGGCATGATTCAAGAGATATCGATGATATTGAAGGGCCAGAA
The DNA here is from genome assembly GCA_964586945.1 of uncultured Candidatus Poseidoniales archaeon. Classification (GTDB taxonomy): domain Archaea; phylum Thermoplasmatota; class Poseidoniia; order Poseidoniales; family Thalassarchaeaceae; genus MGIIb-Q1. The sequence continues at coordinate 3,714 of CAZPJQ010000155.1, read as the reverse complement.
TGGAGGGAAGGATGTATTTCCTGCCGAAGATCATCAGAAGTTCGTTAATCAGTTGATGTCAGATTATAGTACAGCCCTCGACATTGTCGCACCAGGTTATGACGGAGTGAAGAAGCAAACCCGTATTATGCAGGGGTCAAAGCCGCCAAAACATATCCGCAAAACCCCCAATAATTCTGCTCTCAGATGGGTCACACCATCGGGTTTTGTTGTATTGAATCACAAGGGCAGAGTTGCGAAATATCCACCCAGATTAGCAGTATGCGGCCCCCTCAGCCGAAATTGGTGGAACAAACAGACAACCATCTATGTTACCGACATGGAATCATTTGATCAGGGTGCATCAGTGAGAGGGGCGCCACCTAATTTCACGCATTCCATAGATGCATCACACATGCATATGGCCCTCACCAATTATTCCCGCACCAGAAATCCAGAATCCCCCGTCGCGCTTTCAATGGTTCACGATTCCTATGGATGCCATGCTGCGAATGTGAACACATTGTATGAGGCAGTTCTCGCAGCGTTCATTGAGGTACATTCCCACCTGCCATTGGACAACCTGAGAACAGTCAATGTTGGTTCCAAGGCGATAGGAGATCTGGAGGAGGGGGTGGAGGTCTTCCTTCCTCAACTCGGCCAAGCGCGCGTGACAGATAGGGCGGGAGAAGACGAAACAACCATCCACATAGAACTCATCAACCCCCCAGTTCCTATGGAAGTCAATAGGGAGGAATTGCGGATTATTGTGGATGATGAGGAGAAGGCGGAGGCCGACTTCTTGGAGTTCCAAGCGTTCGTCGACAGGATTGGACTAAGGGATACAGCGTATCTCATAGGCTAGAGGACCCGTTTGCCGAAGTACATCAAGAATCCTTCATGTTCAGTAAATAATGTATAAAGGCAAACCTTAACCCCCTCTCATTCGTATGGCTGCGAGCCATATTTACTCCCTGTCAACACATAAAACAAGAAACATGAATGGATATGCCATAACCTTGCACCTATAGGGACGACATGACTAGAGATAGAATTGAAATCAGTTTCATTCGGAGCTTGGACGATATCGAGGAC
>CAZPJQ010000155.1:0-2630 GCA_964586945.1 uncultured Candidatus Poseidoniales archaeon | reverse complement strand
CTTCGATGAAATAGAGTCGGGTGGCCAACCCCTTCCGCTCGCACACCAGCGAGCGGAGGAGTGGTTCGAAATGAATCGCAGATGTGGATTCGGCCGCCACTGGCTTTCAGAGACGGCGAGAGTCCGTTACCTCGCCAAGAGAATCAACCAACGGATTAGATACCACCTCGCTCGCAACGAGATCGAAGATTTCCCCTCTCAAGGGCCCGGCACCGTACCCGATGGAATCGGTGGTTGGCACTTCGAGAACAAGTTCACTCAGGAGGGTGCTGAGTGGGCCATCAGGAATCACAAGAGAGAATGGAGGAGATGAGATGAGTACGCAATCGACAGATGACATCAGACAGACCGAGCCGGATATTCCGGAGGACTTCGGTCCATACGAGATGTTTCGGGCAGACCGCATTCCAGGACACAACAGGTCAGTGGCTTGGCTGATGAGAGCAATGGAAACCGTCGGAGGTTGGGTTGAGGACCATCAGATAAACAGCGTCAGTGACACTGTTACGCTTCAGTTCCAAGCCGAAGGTTCCAGCACCAGCCTATACAGGATACGAGTCACCGTCCGAAAGGACCTGATTCAAGCCTTTGAGAAGAAGGTGCCCGAGATGTTGGCTAGGGGTGACGACATGACTGCCGTTTTGAGATTTTTCGGGCCGCATCTGTTCGGTTTCGATGTATGGGGAGGCGTCGACGCTGGTTGGAACGGCTGGAACGGCTGGACGCACATCTGTATCGAATCAGCAGTTCCTGCAGGTGTGTGGACCAAGGATCACGACAGTCATATTCTCGATGCCGTGACTGGACTGGTCCTAGCATTGGCAGACGACCTCAACTCAGCCAAGAGGCCTGAAATGTACACCCTCAGAGACTATCTAATCAGCAAGTTGCAATTCTTCTGGCTGATGCGAGATAGTGACTCGCTCAACCTCTCCTTCCAGGAGATGATGGATATCGGTACCGAACTCTCTCATATCGCGAGATGCCATGCGGAATATGGGGAGGCGTTCGATTGAGCACCGAATTCCTAGAGATTGAGGTATGTCAATCGTGTGACCTTCCTGCTGAATTGAATTACAGTTTCCATTGTGCTGTCTGTGCTCCCTACCACTACCGTGAGGTCTGCTACAAGGAGAACCTCACCCCATGGGCCCGCGAGATGATTGAGAACGAGCGCGACATCCTCGACGATGTCGAGCCGATTCGTCCTCCAGTGAACGAGCAGCAGTGGCTAGAGTTGATTCTGCAGCTGTTGGGCGATGACTACGCTGTCGGCCATCGGTCAATACCGTTCGAGCAGGCAGTGGAGTCCATTCGCAACTATCCTCCCGTGCGCATAGAATGCGTGACACATGAAGAGGACATTGTGGAGATTGCGTTCTCAGTCGATGGCGACGGTTGTGGCATCGCAAGACCGGGGCTGAACCATTGGCGCTTCTCAAACCATTGGTGCTTCTCAGAAGAGGACGCATCCAATATGTCAGCCGAGTGGATTGGGTTCGACGAGCGTCTGCAGGAGGCGTTCGCAGAGGTGTTGTCGGGCGTTCTAGCCTCCAACCCTCTCAGAAGGACCTCTGATGTGAGGGATTTTTGGGTGCGTGCGATGGACACAGACCCGTTCATCGTCGACTCGACAAGGCGTCGCTGGCTGTTCGTCAGCCCTGATAGCCTTCTGATTAGGCACACCATTGCCCAAATCCTGCTTGGATTGCATGGGCAGGAACCTCTCTGGCAACTTCAAGCGGGGATCATCACCGACTCGGTCTACTGGCGCGATTATTACTTCGCGGACTGGGAGGGACCTCGGAAGAGGAGTTTCCAACTTCTGAGGAAGGTTGTCGAGTCGACATCTGGAATCACTGCCTCGAAGCACGGCCTGATGGTGCAAGGACAGAGTGGTGCGGCCTACCTAATTGACGGGAGGAGCACCGTTCATGGCAACCGCCTTTTCGACGGTGACCCCATCACGGCGGTGACCAACATCACAGATGTTGATTCATTGGATCGACATGTCTGCATCCACACTCCTAGAGAGGGGGAGGTGCGAATTCCCCCTCTAGGGGACCGCATCGCCGCGTTGGCGTTGGGGCTTCTCAACGATGTTGATACCGCTCGCAGCATCAAACAACTTCGCCCGGTCGTCAATCACTTCCTAGGGGATGATTGGTAGCCGCCACTATCGTACTATTATTAGGGGTCAGAGTCCAATAATGGGCGTCTGGTCACACAGAGAAATAAGAGGAGAAAAAAATGAACCGAGAAAATGGAAAAAATGAGACAAGAGTGAGAGTGGAGGTCGCAGACCTCACCGGTCACACCGTGATGGAACTGACCAAGGCTGAGACCGTCGAGCTGGTAGAACAGCACGGCGGCTGGGTCTTTTCAGGTAGCCGGCTGGTGCAAGCCACCGAACTGGCTAATGCCAACTGGGATGAGATGGCTGAGAATGATGCCACCATCTTGGTGACACCACCTTTGGTAGGGGGCCTTTACTGAAGCGTATTCGCCGGGGGCCGAAGCCCCCGGCGGGTGCCAACACGGGAGATGAACAAAATGAGTAAAAACATGAGAATACTGATTGTAGGAGCCGGTGGTATTGGTAGCCAACTGCTCGACCTGCTGGTACCCGC
>CAZPJQ010000154.1:0-4264 GCA_964586945.1 uncultured Candidatus Poseidoniales archaeon | reverse complement strand
CGGCGAGCGCCTCGAACTCAGCCGTGTCCGCATCACGTGTCAGCAGCACAGCTCGCCGTTCGGCATGGCTGAGGGTGGTATCATTGGACAGCAATCCACCGCTACCCGCCAGCAACGGCACATCAGGAACAGGTTCCGCACCAGCCATGCACTTGGTGGGAGGTGCTACTCGCATTTGGCGTCAATCCTAATTTGGTTAGAAAAAACACGCTTGTTCGGACCCCGTTGGATCCAACGGATTTGACAATGGTTCTTTGGAAGAGACCGTGAACTCGGCCGGCCCGGAGAGTTCGCCTAGTCCTCGTTCTCTGCTCGCCACTTCTTAGCGCCGCCCGTAATGTCCCAGTAAATGACGAATGGAATGAGAGGAAGGGATAAGCACACCCCCCATTTCAATTGTAGAATTGCATTTTCGTAAGGCTCTAAAACGGGTATTCTACCCTCTGGTAGTAGGAATAGTACCGTCGCGAAAACTAGGAGAACGATGGTCAATAATGTCCTCGTCATCTCTAATGTCGTCGAGGTCTTGTATCCCCAATAGGCTGACATCAGGCTCGCCTTTGGTGGTGGGTCTTCAACCGGTGGAGCCTTAGTCGGAATTCCAACCAAGACCGATGATTCACCACCCTCTGCGCCGTCTTCCATCATTACCAAATGATTCGCGGCTAGAATATCAATTATTTCCCTGCACAATAGGAATAATTTCCTAGCACAACAGTAACATTTTTCCGGCACAACAGTTGTTGACTTCTGCTCCCCGACGAGTTCAAGGACTGTGGCACCAACCACTCATGCGGTATCATGCCGAGTTGGCTCGAGACACACGCCCCGCGTAGGTTCGACGACCTCGCCGCGCCCGAGCAGGTCAGGCGCACGCTGACCACCATCAGCCTCTCCGGAAGCCCCCCCCACCTTCTCATCACCGGCCCAGCCGGAGTTGGAAAGACCGCAGCATGGAGATTGGTCGCACGGCAGGTTCTCGGCCCGGGGTGGAAGGCTACGGCCCATGTTCTGCAAGCGAGGGATTTGTCAGGTACCTCTGGGGCGATGGGCACCTTTGAGAAATTTCTACGCCCATTCGGCAGGGGTTCGAGTGACACCTTGGCTGGGAGGACCAGTTTGGAGGCCTTCGACCGGGAGATGTGGCAGAGTGCCGATGCTGCCGACCCGCCTCCGGCAGGAGTTGAATTGGCTCCTCCAGAAACCGGTGTTGTGCCGGTCAGTCGATTGATTGTCATCGAAGACGCAGACCATCTCGGCCCAAAGCGGCAACCCTACCTTCGACGGATGATGGAGTCAGAGGCCGCGACCTCGAGATTCATCTTCACCGCCAGAGCGCCGAGCAGAATCATAGATGCGCTCAGAAGCAGGACTCAGCACATCCGAGTTCCAGCGGTGGAAACTGATAGACTCGACTCGATTCTGAAGCAGGCAGCCGCCAAGGAAGGAATCAAGCCGGCGGCCGGACTCATCGGTGACATCATCCATGTAAGCGGAGGCAATCTGCGTCGTGCCCTGTTCACGCTCGAGTTGATCACTCACACGGGTCAAGAGGGAGACCGTTCTTCGGTCCATCGACTGGTCGCTGCATCCACTCTGCAGGGCGGCCGAATGATGGTCGAGATGGCGCTGCGCGGCCGCGTCATCAAGTGGCGTTGGGAGGAGCAGAGAGGGCGAAAGAAGCGGGTGCAGTCCGGGGCGTTGGCGGAGTTAGACCGACTGATGAACGAGCAGGCGTTGGACGGCGACGACATCATCTCACAATTGCACCAAGTGCTCTCCTCTGGCCGGCTGATGCTACCCGATGTCCTGCACGATGAACTGCTAACCTCACTCGCTCGCTGTGACGCGCGGCTCTCCCGCAGCTCCTACCCCCGACTCCAGTTCGAAAGGTTCCTCCACGAGGTATCCGAAGCGGGTCTTCGTCATGGAATGGCCATGGCTTGAGAGGCGCAAGCGTCATGATAGGCGGGCAGGTCGAAGTGCCGGGCGCGTAGCATAGACTGGATAATGCACCGGCCTCCTAAGCCGGGGACCGCGGGTTCGAATCCTGCCGCGCTCGTGTCGAATCCATATGTGGAGGAATCGATGTTGACTCTATCGTCTGCATCGTATGCGGTGTCTCTACGAGACACCTAACCCATCGTCGCGTTTATCATGCGGCTTCAGGTGGCGGCCCTCAATGGACGCTTGGGATGTCATTGTGGTCGGAGGCGGCGTAGCCGCCCTTCGCGCAGCAATCGCAGCACACGATAGCGGAGCCACAGTCACCATTCTCGAATCGGGAGGGCTTGGCAGTGGCGGTGCGGGGATGGCGTGCGAGGGCCTTTCCGTATCGGCTAGCGAGACAAACTCAAACAGCCACGCGTCCGATATCATCCAGGCAGGAGCAGGTGAGTGCGACGAGTCAGTCGTCCGACTCAGAACCGCATCGGCATTCAACCATTTAGCCGAGTTGGAGCGCTGGGGGCTGGTCCTCCGTCGAGACGAACAGGGACATCCTCTTCTCCAGTCGGCACCCGGTCATTCCCAACCACGGTTGGCGACCACCGGCGACAGCACCGGGCGGGAGATTCACTCTATCCTCGAGGAGCAGTGCATCAAGCGGGTGATTCCACGGCGCGGCGACATCCAACCACTAACCCTCACCCTCGATGGCGATTCCGTCTCCGGTATCATCTGTCTCGATGTCCAACGAGGAGAACTGGTCGCCATGCAGGCGAAGTCAATCGTTCTCGCAACAGATGGCTATCAGGCTGCATGGAACGGTGATGGGGTTGGCTCTGGGGAGGGAGCGTGGCTCGCCTCGGATGCGGGAGTGGCTCTTTCCGGCACCGAAATGGTCGCCTGGTATCCGCTCTCGGTTGATTCGCACGGTATCTCTCTGCCGCTTTCCATTCTCAATGATGGCGCCTCTGTCCGACTCGCCTCTGGCGAAAACATAGACTTCGCCTCTGACGCCGGCCTCCACGCCGCTTCCGTGGTACTGACTTCGGGTGAACCATGTGTGCTCGACGCCCGCGCCCTTGACCGAGGCACTGAGGTGTGGTACGCAGATACCGCTGAGCGGGTCAACTCTCGGCTTGGTGCTGCTATGGATGAAGCGGTGATACCTCTCTCGCCCCGGGTCACCTCGACGCTCGGCGGAGTGCCATGTGATGGAAGTGGTAGCGTCCCATCAGTATCCGGTCTTCATGCGGCGGGGGACTGTGCGAATAGCGGCTTTCACGGCGCTGATGTGACTGGCGGCGACCGCCTCCTCGAGGCGCTCGACGGTGGCTCATGCGCTGGTACATCCGCAGCGGAACACGCATCCACCTCCTCGTTTGGTGACGGTAATTCAGTTGACGAAGCATTGTCTGAGTCCGCCACCCGGGTTGCTGCCCTTCTGCATGGCAATGGTGGAGGAGTCACCCGCGGTGCTGCCGCCCAGCAACTCGCTGAGATTATGTCGGAATCAATGGGGATGAGCAGAGACGCCTCGAGCCTCGCTGGTGCCGCATCACAACTTGAGAACCTCTGCAGCGCAGAGATGTCTCTTTCCGATTCAAGCCCGATTATGAACACGGAGTTGATCGAAGTCGTTCGACTGCAAGGGCTCATCCGCCTCGCAGCGGCTTCAGTCGCCGCCGCATCCGAAAGGCGGGAATCATGCGGCAGCCACCAACGCTCCGATGAGGAGTAGGCTGATTTTTCCGCCACTTTTTTTGAGATATTTCACCGCACGGGTGAGCAATCATCGTTGACCACCGAGCCCGTAACATAGTCAAGCGACCACCCCGTGCTCACCCCATGCGACTGCCCGCGACCCTCCTCGTACTGCTGCTACTCGCCGCGCCGCTCGCAGGTTGTCTCGGAGGCGACGACGGGGGGTGCTCAGATGGGTCGGGCCGCCTCAAATTCGTTGAGGTCGTTTCGGACCCCGATACCATAACGGTAGCCAATGTGAGATTTGGGGACCTAGATGGTGATGGTTCGGAGGAGATATTCGCGACACATCCAATTGACTCTGAGATAGCACATGTCGACTGCAGCTCAGGGACTTGCGTCGAAGAGCGATTCTCAGAAGGTCTTGCAGCCCCCGTGCGCACGCATGTGGCTGACTTGGACGGCGACGGCGTCAATGAATTGGTAGTCGCTGACATTGGGATTCTCTTCCCAACCTCCGATCTGGTTGGCAAGGTTGTCATTCTATCCTTTGACGAAAATGGCGGATACACCAGTGAGGTCATCCTCGAGGGCGTGGGAAGGGTGGCCTGTGCGG
>CAZPJQ010000153.1:0-4289 GCA_964586945.1 uncultured Candidatus Poseidoniales archaeon | reverse complement strand
GGGGCATGCTGGCACCACCGCCGGACACACCGGCAGAGGCCTCAACACCGCCATCGGCTCCGCTCACCATGTTCAGCGGAGTCCCTCGCAGCAAATCAGCAATTCGGAAGGTGTCCAAAGGACTCAGGGCAGGAGGCCGAGGATTCAAGCGGCTGACGCCCATCGAGCCGCATGGCGCTGAACCAACAGCAGCAGTTGGATGCGATTCTGACCGCCTACGGCCCAATCGTCGGTATGTTGCTCATCCTGCTCGGAATCGCTCTGACCCTCGCCGGACCGCGCCTCATCCCACTACTCACGGCTTGGGCGCTGTTCATTCCATTCGCCTTCACCGCGGGAGCCGTCGCCAACGCCTTCCTTGGGGTCGATGCAAGGATAGCCATCTGGATCGGTATCGGAGTGGGAATGCTCGCAGGATACTCTGGCCAGTCACTTGGGAAGTATTTCCACATCATCGTCGGAGGGGCGGTCGGAATGGGAGTGATGGCGATAATCCTCTCACTGCTAATCGAATTCTACGATTTCAACTGGATTGTGGCGGCGGTCGCTCTCGACATCTCGTTCATCATTGGGGCTCGTTTCGCAAAGGATGCCAAAGAGGCGGTCACCTTCGTCAGTTCAGCGTCTCTGGGTGGCATCTCAGTCGCTGCCGGTGTTGCAATCACCTCTGCTGGCATGAAGGGTCTCGACGATTTCGACCCGGCAACCGGTCAGAGTGCGATGATCATCGTCGCATGTATCTTGGTCGGCTCATTCTTCCAGCAGTGGCGCTACTCTGACGACTTCGAATGACACCTCGGTGTCGCCAACGCTGCCGCAGTTCGGACTTCGTTAGGTTCCTCAGTTGTGCGAATCGATAGCGTCCTTGTGCTTGGTGAACAACGCTCTTCGCTTGACCTTCAGTGAGGGGGTGATCATCTCGTTACCCGTCGTCCACTCTTCAGGGTCGAGAATCACGCTGCCAGATATCTCGAAGCCTTTCCAATTCGGCCCCATGATCTCCTCGGTGAGGGACTTTAGCACAAAGGCGCGCACCTCTTCCGCTGCGCACAGGTCCGAAAGCTCACCGCTTGAATTGAGTCCAGCAGCCTTCAGGGCGTCCCTAAGGGCGTATTCGTTGGGGTGAAGGATTGTGAAGGTCTTCACCTTGTTAGTGCCGTCAACGCAGCATTGCTCAACCAAAGCAGACAACTTCAGTGACTCTTCCAACGGGGAAGGCGCGACATACTTGCCGTTCTGCAACTTGAATTGCTCCTTCACCCGCCCGGTAATCATCAGGAATCCATCGTCCACCCGACCTAAGTCGCCGGTTCGGAAACCGCCGTCCTCGGTCATGACTTCGGCAGTCGCCTCAGGATTGTTCCAGTAGCCGAGCATGATGTTGGGTCCGTAGGCCACAATCTCGCCATCGTTACTGTCGGGGTCGTCCCAAGCATCACGGTCGATGACCACTCTCTCTCCGGGGATGGGTCTTCCCACGCTCCCGAGTTTGCAGGGGTGTCCATCCTGCCAGCCGTTGATTGATATCAGCGGAGAAGTCTCGGTCAGTCCATAGCCCTCGAACATCGAGAAGCCGACACATTGGATGAAAGAGGCGACCTCGGGTGAGAGGGCGGCGCCGCCGGAGATGCAGAAGCGCATTTCGCCCCCGAAGCGACCCCGGACCTTGCCGAGAACGATCTTGTCGAGTTTTTTGTCCAGAAAGCCCTTCGGTTCGATTCTGAGGCAGTCTCGGCCGTCAGCAGCAATTCTCGCCCGTGCCTTCTTGAAGGCGGCAGCTCCGAGTCGCTTCTTGATTGGAGAAGCGTTGAGACCTGCCATCACCTTGCCGTACAACTTGTTCCAGACGCGGGGCACCGCGAATAGAGCGTGCGGCTTGATTTCTTGACACTCGTCAGCGATTTTCAGAACATCTGAAATTAGGTTGATGTGAACCCCCTGATGAACCATGAAGTGAAGGTCACCCATTTGGCCGAATGAGTGGGCCCAAGGTAGGAAAGAGGCGGTCCGGTCACCCTTGTAGATTGGGAATCTGCCTTGCATCGCTAGGATGTTGTGGAGAATATTCCAGTTCGACAGCATGACTCCCTTCGGATTACCCGTCGTTCCACTCGTGTAGATCAGCGTCGCAAGCGCGTGCGGCTCTGTCGCCGGCTCACCGAGTGGAGATGAAGCTGCACCCGCGGCAACGAATTCACTCCACGGCCTAACTGGGACACCCTCTGGTGGGGATGCGTTGGGCACATCGTCTCCGAGAAGAACGATTCCCGCTGCTGGCCAGCCGTCGGCGGGGAGGTGTTCGCATAGGTTGTCGAGAACATCGGTGTTGGCGGCGACTAGGATAGTCGGTTCTGAGTCTCCAAGAATGTAAGCCCATTCTGCGCCGTGCTGATGTGTGTACATCGCGGTGTAGGCTGCGCCCAGCGCGTTGGTAGCGTAGGCTGCAGCAGCCCATTCCACCGAGTTGTCGATAATCAACGCCACACGGTCACCCGAGCTTACGCCCGCGTCTCTCAATGAGCGGGAACATGAGTCAACCAGTTTGCCGAACTCATCGTATGTCAGGTGTATTCGTGGAGCGCCGGGTGCGGGAATGGTCCCGAACATCAGTTCGCCCTGATTTCTACCGACCGCCTTCGTCAGTAATTCGTTCAAGGTGCGCGGGTCATCACCCTGCGGACCACTCCAATCTCTGTCTTCCGGATGGATTGCCATTTTCTTCGATTCTCTGGACTCGCTCAAGTCGTCACCGCCCCTCGGAGGCGCGGACGGCCTCATGAGCGTTCTCCCTGCTATGTCAGTGCAGAACTGCCCTTACTTCGGCTCTCCAATCGGCTCCACCATTACGGTTTGCGAGCGGGCTGGCTGGTGACGGATGGGGTATGGAATCGATTGTGACTTTACTGTCGGCGAGGTCGCCTAGGCCAATTTCGGCTCGTTTCTTGGCATACGCCCCAACTCCGACGACTCGTTCAGCACCAAGCGCAGTGACAACCTCGCGCAGGTGCTCATCACAGACCTGCAACAACCGTTTTGCGCTCTCACCCCGCAATTTGTCGGGAGTAAGATTTCTCGCCTCTTCATCGAACATCAGAAGAGGGCAGTGGTTAACAACAAACAGCCGTTGATGAGCGGAGTCCGCACCGCCGTAGATTTCCTCGATGATACTCCACAGGCGAGTTCCCGAAACTTCTCCCCGCGTGCAATCCAAGCCGTGAACAGGTCTCTTGGGGTGGGTTTCCGTTGGCGAGCCCACATCGCCTGCCAAACGAAGGTAATCGGTCACTTTTGAGACATCACCGAATGGCACACCTGTCTGTCCCATGCCCCATGGCCCGGGATTCATCCCTAGAAGCACGGTCTTTGCGCCCAGACCACCATAATTGGTGAGGTACTGCTCGTGGACTTGCCAGGCGTAGTCGAGCGGCTCGTATGTGAAGGAGAGTGGCGGCCCGAGTTCGTCCTTGAGAGTTGAGCAGGCACTGTGCAACTTTTTCGCAGCATCCACTAACGACTTCACGCTCTCACCTCCAACACAGCCGCAGCCAACTCGGGAATCTCAACTCCAGCCAACTCAAACGCCTCCTCCACCGATGAGAACCCACCACCGTCCCGCATCTCCTTAGCGCGGGCACTGACCAGCTTCCAAGCGGATTTCTCGCCGATTCCCGGAATCGCCTGAAACTGCTTTTCGGTGGCGCTGTTGACATCGATTCCCACCTCGACGCCGGTGATGCTGCGTTTGCCGTGCGAGGTCACGAGCACATCTGAGACGGTCTCGAGCGGAGCGTGGTAGGGCAAGCCGATGAGAATCGGATAGGCGCCGACTTGACGGCCGAAGGTGACGCCCGCCTTTCCGCGGCACGATTCTTCTCGATGCGAGCCATCGGTCGTGTGCGCCGGCAGTCGGATCCTGTCGTCGTGACTCTCCCAGCGAACCTCGTTGAGGCGCTGACCCACAGGTAGCATCTCGGTGAGAAGAGGCGAGTCAATCTCGTTGCGCACCCACTCCTTGAAGGAGCGGAATTGCTGCTCAGGTATCTCTTGGAAGCCCTCGCCCTCGACCTGTCGAATGTTGATTCTCCGGAGCCACAGCCCCTCGGCACGCAGGCCGCGCAGCAACTCCCGATTCAGTTCGTATGTTTCGTCTGTCTCGCCGTTCAGTCCGGCGATGAAGTTGAGTCCGGGGAGGAGTTTGGGCAGACCCCTCTCACCGCGGCCGCGGCCGTGCTCGTTGATGAGGCGTATGGCACTCTTGAGTTGGGCCGGGTCGCAGTTCAGCCAGTTCT
>CAZPJQ010000152.1:0-4361 GCA_964586945.1 uncultured Candidatus Poseidoniales archaeon | reverse complement strand
GGAAGGCCTCTTCGAAGCTGCGGCCGATGGCCATCACTTCTCCAGTACTTTTCATCGAAGTTCCAAGTGTGCGGTCGGCGGTTCGGAACTTGTCGAACGGCCAGCGAGGAATTTTTACAACACAGTAATCGAGAGTTGGTTCAAACGCCGCGGTAGTCACTTCACCGGTAATCGGGTTGGGAAGTTCGTCGAGTGTGTAGCCCACGGCGATGAGCGCTGCCATCCTCGCGATTGGATATCCAGTCGCCTTTGAAGCGAGTGCTGACGAGCGGGAAACTCTCGGATTAACTTCGATGACTACGAACTCTCCTGTCTTTTGGTTGAAGGCGAACTGAACATTGCAGCCACCCTTAATGTCAAGCCTACGAATGAGGCGCAGTGAAGCGTCTCGGAGCATTTGGTGGTCGCGGTCAGAAAGAGTCTGTTGGGGTGCAACGACGACCGATTCACCGGTATGGACTCCCATCGGGTCGATGTTTTCCATCGTGCAGACGATGATGCAGTTGTCAGTCGCGTCACGCATCACCTCGTATTCATCCTCCTGCCAGCCGACAATGCTCTCTTCGATGAGAACCTGACCGATTTGTGAACGGAGAATCCCCTGGCTCGCTATCTCCACCAACTCACCTCGGTTCCATGCCGTTCCACCGCCAAGACCCCCCAAGGTGAACGCCGGTCGAATCAGCAGTGGGAATTGGCCGATGCGTTCTGCGGCCAGCAATACCTCATCGATTGAGGAGCAGGCGTGTGCGTCTGCGACAGGAAGGTCGACCTCCTCGCAGACCTGCTTGAACAGGTCGCGGTCCTCCGCCTCATCGATGGTGGCGAGATTGCAGCCGATGAGTTCGACGCCGAGGCGAGTGAGTGAGCCGTCGTGGGCTAGCGCCGAGGCGAGGTTTAGGGCGGTCTGGCCGCCCATTCCAGCGAGGAGGGCGTCGGGTTTCTCGATCTCGAGGATGCGTCGGACGACATCTGGGAGAAGCGGTTCGATGTAGATGCGGTCAGCCATCTCGGGGTCATTCTGTATGGTGGCGGGATTGGAATTGACTAGGATGACTTCGAAGCCGTCGGCGCGCAGTGCCCGGCAAGCCTGTGAGCCGGAGAAGTCGAACTCTGCGGCTTGGCCTATCTTAATCGGACCCGAGCCGAGAATCATGATTCGCTGGATGTCTTCTCGGCGAGGCATCAGGCAACACCTCGCTTGGATAGTGGGAGTTCGTCCTTCATCTCCTTCGCCACGATTTCCGAGAAGCGGTCGAATAGCGGCGCCGCATCGTGTGGCCCGGGAGCCGCCTCGGGGTGATACTGAACGCTGAAGGCGGGCCGACCAATCACATCTAACCCCTCGACGGTACGGTCGTTCGCATTGACGAATCGAACTTCGGTAGGGGCATCGGAGAGTGCATCGGGTGCACCTTGGCTCTGCCAAATTGGGTGGGGTGCGAGAGGCTCAGTGCCGCGCGGGTTGACTGCAAAACCGTGGTTCTGGCTGGTGATGGTGACCTTTCCCGTCACGAGGTCGACGACCGGTTGGTTGGCCCCCCGGTGGCCGTATCGGAGTTTGTATGTCTCAAGCCCTGTCGCCAGCCCCAAGAGTTGGTGTCCGAGGCAAATTCCCATTACCGGCATCTTCGTTTCAAGTCCGGCAGCGAGCGTTTCTCTAGAAGCAAACGCCTTGCCAGCGTGAGCCGGGTCACCCGGTCCGTTTGAGCAAAAGAGGGCGTCGATTTGGTATTCATCTACCAGAGTGTCGAAGGCTAAGTCGGGTGGTGTCCAAAGGACCTCGAAGCGCTTGCATAGTTCCCGCAGGATGTTGTGTTTGATGCCGCAGTCGAGGGCTGCTATCCGTGGCATGGGAATCCCGCCGTTACCCTTTGCACCTTCGTTGAGAAGGACTGCATCGTCGCGGCTGACATCGTCGACCAAGTCCTCCAAATCCGGTGAAGTCATGCCCTCCAGACGGTTGCGCATCTCCTCCTCTTGCTCTAGTGGGCCGAACATACAGAGAATCACTCCATGCTCACGCACTCGGCGGGTGACTGCGCGTGTGTCTACAGCGGTGATGCCCGGAACATTGTGGGCAAGGAGGAAATCGTGCACGCTGCCGATGCAATTGCGATGGTCCGGGTGGTCGATCCATTCGCGGCAGACCACGCCTCTTGGCCAAACTGCCGAAGACTCAGAGATTCCCGGCGCAACTCCATAGTTGCCGAGCAGCGGCCAAGTGAAGGTTAGAACCTGACCGGCGAAGGATGGGTCAGTGAGGCTCTCCTGAAAGCCGCTCATTCCGGTCGTGAAGACCAACTCCCCTTCGCCGATGATTGGTGCTCCGAACAGAATGCCTTCGTGGCGGGAGCCGTCCGCGAGGAGCAGGACGCCCTTGCCAGTTGCCGAAGTGTGTTCGGTGCCGGCTGAATCGAGCAACAGGTCGGCTGCGTCAACGCCCGAAAATGGATTTGAAACGCCTCTTTTGCCCGTTCCGGGACTGAAGCCGTGCGCAGCCTTCACCTTCGCACCCTAGGATTGTGCCTGAATGCCGCTTATCATTATTCACCATACAGCATGACTGCTAACGCCACCCACTTGTGGGTGATTCACTCTTCATCGGCACTTTCACGCAAGTCCTTGCCACGCTCTGACGGATGGACTTCCAACTTGCCACCCTCAAACTCAGCTGCCCGAGCCGCGCCGCCCGAGTAGCACTCGAGAAATGCCGCCAAGGCGGCTACCTCCGAGTGGGGTTGATTGCCCACTGCGACATTGTGCTGACATATCTCGAAATACTCACGCGGCACCTTCGATCCTCCGAGCACGATTGCCAGCGGTTTGTCATGCTGGAGTTGCCGGATGACATCGTGGTAGGGCAGACCGTACATGGTCAGGTGAACTGCGACCCCGCCAGCCTCGACAAAGTTGCGTAAAAAGCCAAGCGGTGACGCTTCGTGACGGACCTCAAACTCGCCGCCGAAACGCTCGGCGACATCACCGATTCCCGAACGAAGAGAGGCGTCGTCGTCGCCTGCCAATAGGAAGGTGTCAGCGCCGAAGGCGCGTGCGGTAAGGCCGATATGAGTCGAGATGCGTGGGTCTCGACCAGTACGATGACCGAGCCTCAGCACGGTGATTGACTGTGACTTCTCGGTCATCGAAGGTACCCTCTCGCAGAATTAGGCGGAGTCGGCTTCCTCTTCAGCGTTCTCAAAGCCGCCAGCAGTCAGCTGTAAGGGCTCATCGAGTGGTGCGATGTCGAGTGGGAAGGTCTGGAGCAACTTCTGAACCCACGAGAGGAGGATGGCGTCGAGCAGGAGGTGGGTGGCGAAGTGGACCATCACCCCGAGCGCGCCGATTCGTAGCGATTGCAGAATCATCGAGGGCTGTCCGCTGTCGGTGAAGACCAACCAACCGATTGGCTCCAGCGTGAAGTAAAGCGCCATGATCAGCAGAACTCCGCCGGTGGCGCCGGACTGCCAACTGCTTCTCTCTCTACTGTGCATCAGCAGGACTGTCGCCACTAGGACAAGAATTGGAATCAGTAGTGACACTGAAAAGAAATCCAAGTTGAGAATCATCGAATTGGGCAGGCTCGAATCTGCATCACCCAAAGTGTCACCGATCACCGATACGGTCAACCACCAAAAAATGCCGACTGCGGCGAGTAGAATACCCCCCATTACAGAGCGGCTGTGAATCATCTGGCCCATCTCATGACGGTCCTTCGGCTGCATCCTCTGGAGGACACTTTCCGCCAACTCAAGATTTTCCGGCGAGGGCAAATTTGCATCTTCATCAGTTACCGAAAGCCGAGGCTCTGGCTCGCTTGACTCGTCTCTAGACGAGGCGTCCGCTATCGTCACGAGCGGTTTGGCTGCTGCGTGGGATGATAAACGATGCCCCACAGCCGATGCCGCTTATGGCTGACTTGGCACCTTTCCTGAAACGCCGGACCTGTGGGCGGCCTCGCCTAATGGGAATTGTCAATGTGACCCCCGACTCATTCCACGCGGCTTCCCGAGTTGCTTCCGTGGATACTGCAGTTCAGGCTGGGCTTGAGATGTGGGAGGCTGGTGCTGACTGGGTTGACGTCGGTGGGGAATCGACTCGACCCGGAGCAGAGCCCGTTGATGTGGACGAAGAGTTGAGCCGGGTTGTGCCGGTCATCAAACGGCTGAAAATCGAAAAACCTGACGGATTGGTTTCGGTTGATACGCGGCGTGCCGTGGTTGCCGTGGCGGCACTCGACGCGGGCGCAGACATGGTCAACGATGTATCAGGGCTCAGGGATCCCGCCATGCGGGCGGTGGTGCTCGAGCGGGGCTGTGCGGTCTGCATCATGCATATGCTCGGCGAGCCTGGAAACATGC
>CAZPJQ010000151.1:0-4416 GCA_964586945.1 uncultured Candidatus Poseidoniales archaeon | reverse complement strand
GAACTTGAGGAATCTTCTCATCGGATGTTATCAAGCCATCAAGGATGTTCACCCGGCGAGTGCATTTCTGGGCGATTGCCTCCTCGTGGGTCACCATCAGGAAGGTTATGCCCCTAGTTCGGTTTAGGTCCACCAGCAGTTCGAGAATCGCCTCTGAGGTAGATGTGTCGAGATTACCGGTTGGCTCATCGGCCAGAATCAGCGCCGGCTCATGCACGAACGCCCGGGCGATTGTCACCCTCTGCTGCTGACCTCCAGACAACTCCGCAGGCAGGTGGCCAGCCCAGTCGCGCAGACCGACTGCCTCCAATGCGCCAAGCGCCCTCTCCCTCGACTCCTTGGGTGGGACCCCCACTATCAAGAGAGGCATTTCGACATTCTCAGCAGCCGAGAGAACTGGCAACAGGTTGAACGACTGGAAGACGAATCCGAGGCGCTCTGCCCTCATCGTCGTCCGTTCCCGGTCCGACATCTCGGAAAGCGGGCGACCATCAACCAGCACTTCACCGGCAGAAAACTCATCGAGACTCGACACACAGTTTAGCAGCGTCGTCTTGCCGCAGCCGGACGGACCCATGATGGCGACCATCTCTCCCGCTTCAATTGAAAGGTCAACACCGCGCAACGCCTGAACCTTAGTCGAGCCCGTGTCGTAGACCTTCCAGAGTTCCTTCGCCTCCAGTACCGTAGTCATATAGCGGTGGTGTGGGAGGCACCTATTATACCCATGTTAGGCCCCCGGTCAATCGAATGAGCGAGTCGGAATTCAACGAGGCTGTAAAGGTCACAGTGCGCTTTTTCGGCCCACTTGCGGAAGCCTTTGGAACCTCCACTCTCGAAATCGCACTCCTGCTCGGCTCCACCATCCGAGACCTCGCCATTCGACTTGAACTTGGTAGTTCACTCGAACAGGGCACCCGGGTGGCACTTGATGGAGTCCTCTGCTCGCCGGACGAAGAGATTCCCGATGCTGCAGAAGTCGCCTTCCTACCGCCGGTTTCTGGCGGTTGAACCGAATTCAAAGGGAGTCGCCGGGCGAATCATTGAATGGATGAGTCCGGCTCGAAGGATACAGAGGGAACCGAAGATGATGCCATCAACCGGAGAGATGCTGATTATCCTGGCACTGTTTGTGCTCTTCTTCGGAGTCGACAAACTGCCCAAGATTGCCCGCTCGCTGGGAATGGCAAAGGGCGAGTTCCAACAGGGGCTTACTGACAGCCACACTGAGAACACAGAGGCTGATCTTGAGAGGGGCGGCCGGACTGAGGCTGCAGCAATCACCGAGGCCGCGGAAGAGGTCGGTGTGGAAGTCGAAGGGAAGAGCGTCGCGGAAGTCGAAGCGGAACTCGAAGAGGAGTGAACATCGCCGCAGGCGCATGGTTCCACACAAAAATACCGAACCGCGATTTCCGCTGTTCGCAGCCCAAACTCGGCTGAAACTCACTTCTTGAGCAATCTCAACGGCGAGCCGCAGACATCGCAACTACCGTGCTCCCCTTTCGCCGGAGACTCCGAACCACCCTCACGCTCAGCCCCGCAACCGACACACTTGAGAAACCAAGTCCAACTCTCCTGAATCCCATCAGTCAGCACAGTTTCACAGGCCAATCCTGCCGCTGCACAGCAGTTCTGTAACCGATAGTCATCGGTGACCAAGACCGCCTCCAACTCGATGGCAAGCGCCAACAGGTCGAGGTCTACCGGTGAGAGGCCGGCGATGTCGCCGGTTTCAGTCGCCACCTCGCGGGCGCGTTGGAGTGAGCCCGGCGTGGGTGGTTGCCAGACCAACTTGGTGGCGGTGAGGGCGAAGGCCCGTTCGGGAGAGAGACGTTCGATCTCATCTCTCTGTGAGTCGGCGACGACACCGTCCAACTCTGGCAACGGCAGGTGTAGGAGGGCGGCGGTATCCAACACTCGCATGGTCAGCGGGCGTCTTGGGGCGCTCATCAGAGTGTCGGTTTCCCCTCGTATCTGTTTCTGGACCGGCAACCTTCATGCGGACTAGAGGTGGCGTGCGGCTCGTGAGCGGCTGGAGTGAGTTCATCGCAAGAGGAACCGATTGGTTCGGTGAATTCGGCTTGGCAGGCCTCGGCGCGCTCTCCTTCACGGAGGCGTTCATCCAGCCGATTCCTCCAGATGCGTTGGTGATTCCAATGGCTGCAAGCTCATCAGAGCCGACTTGGTTGGTCTCCATTTTTTTGGTTGTCACCTTCTCAAGTGTGCTCGGCTCACTGGTGGCTTGGTGGATGGGCGACAAGTTCGGCAACCCACTCCTTGAGAGGTTCGCCAGTCCAACTGCGGTCGCCAAGTTCAACATGCTAGTCACGAAGTACGGGACATTCGGTATTTTCATCGCCGCATTCTCACCGATTCCCTACAAAGTTCTCGGCTGGTGCGCCGGCATCGGCAAGATGGACAAGTATTCGTTCGTGCTAGCCGGATTCGTTGGCCGCTCTCTCCGATTTGGTGTCGAGGTCGCGGTTGTCGGGCTCTACGGCGAGCAGTTTCTCGACTTCCTGTTGGGGCCGGGATTCATTCTTGCCACACTTGCGGGTGCGCTCCTCGCATACCCCGCCTGGCGCTGGTGGGATGGCCTTGACATCAGCGATGAAGAGGAGTGAACGGACCGAACCGTTCATGCACTATACCCATCCCCGCCGCGTTGTCGCTCCTGTGGTGTAGCACGGCCCATCATTCCGGGTTTTCATCCCGGCGACTCGGGTTCGAATCCCGACAGGAGCACTCAGCGCTAAACGCTGCACTAAAATCCGTATGCGGGTGAGTCAAAACGGCTTAGTTTCTCTTGACCCCCCCCCTAAATCAGCATATTTAGGGGCCACCGGGTGAGTCATCCCGGTAAGGCAATCTGCTAGGCAGAACGCTCGCGGTAGGAGGCGAGCAAGCCTGTCAGGATGATGCCGGCGACGAGTCCGAAGTAGAATCCCTGTTCGCGGGCTCCGCTTCCTGCGAGGTCTTGGAAGGAGAGAGCCATCGAAACGGTGATTGGTCCTACGAATACGATGAATCGGAGCAGCCATTTCTTGAGGGTGGGACGCTTTCCCATCGGTCGCAGCGTGACTGATCCCGCCTTCACCAACATCTGCCAGTCAAGTGCCGTGGCGACAAGGTTCAGCCGCTCGTGTACCATCGGTCGAATTTTCGGTTCGCCCATCGAGTGAGTTCCGCGCCCTGTGATGAGGCGGGTTCTTCCAACTTCTGGCCTATTCACTATCAGTAGGTCGAGTATTCTACGAGCCCCAGGCAAGTCCATGTCGTGCAGGTCGATGCTCAAGGTTCCTCTCTCCGTTCGGACATGGGTGGATACCCTCCAAGGCTTCTCTGAGGCCCACGGCAGACCAGCCGCGTGCGCCTCTACTGGACGAAGCAAATCTTGCATGTATGCGACCTTATCGACCCCCTCTTCTTCGCCTCCGCCTCGCTTGATTTCGAACAAGCGCCAGCCACCGTAGAGCAGTGTTATCACAGTTACAGAAGCCCCGAAGGTGACACCGACTCTGACCGCTTCGAGAAGGTCGCCCTGCAATCCGATGGTGAACAATGCGAGGAAGGAACCCATCGTCGCCACCATCACACCGAGTGCGATGCTGATGCCGAACAGGTCCTTGACGCCGACCTCCACCATGGCACCTCCTGTTGCCCACGCGTGAAAGCGATTCCGGCTGACTCATGTCGAGATGTAACCATCCGAGAGGCGAGATAGAGCGGCCCCGCACGGCCAAACGATGATGACGAGTAGTGCGCTGCCCCCCCTCAATGGGCGAGCGCAGTGGTCTTACAGACCGAGTTCGGGAGGTGAAAGTCTCCTACTGGGTGTTCGGACTCTCGTTCGGATATCTCGTCGCCTCTTTCCTCGTACCTGCCCTACTGCCGACTGGAACCATTCCGGAACTCTCCGGCCGGGCGAATCTGTTCGACTACGCATCCGACAGCAGTTGGGGCAACCAACCCCATTCCGATGAAGGGAGTGTGGGGCACGATCAGACGGAGCATGGTGGAAAGTTCTCATGGCTCGAATTGGACCCTTTTTCGGCCTTCGTGTACGGCTTCGGCGACCTCAACTGTCATCAGAAATATGAGCGCTCGTTGATTATCAACGGCAACCAGATGCCGGTTTGCACCCGCGACATAGGGATTTTCGCCGGGATTGCGTTCGCTGCCCTCCTGTTCAGCAGACGGGGAGCCAATCGCTGGACAATTCGTGACACGATTCTCTCCGTATTCCCCGACGAACGGGTTGAGTGGTGCTATGTCCCAGACAGACGCTTCATGATCGCCTTTGGCGGCATCGCACTTCTCCTGCTGCCGACCGCACTCGATGGTGGACTACAGGCCATCACTGACTATGAATCGACTAACTTGAAGCGGCTTCTGACCGGCTTCCCGATGGGCCTA
>CAZPJQ010000150.1:0-4428 GCA_964586945.1 uncultured Candidatus Poseidoniales archaeon | reverse complement strand
TGCAGACGTTGGTGTAGTTGACGTTGCGGTCGACCATGTAGCTGACCACGCCACCCGGAACCTTGCTCCGACGTCGGTGAAGGGCCACTTGCCTTAGTGCGTTGAAGTCAGCCTCCTCATAGAGAATCACAGCCTCCTCCTCGGTGAGCCTTTCGGGAGACTCCCCGGACTGTACTGCCAAAATGTCCTGCCAACTCATCTGGTCACCTCAAGGTGTGCCGATCAGTGCCTCTAGGTCTGCTACGGTCTTTGGGCAATCATCGGTGAGAACATCGTGCCCTTCTACCGTGATCAATACATCATCTTCGATGCGAATTCCGATTCCTGCCCACTTCTCATCAATTTCGATATCGGGCCGCCATGCCCCGAAATATAGACCCGGTTCAACCGTGATTACCATTCCCGGCTCAAATACTCGGGGCTCGTCATCAGGTCGGTAAACTCCGACATCATGGACATCCAATCCAAGCCAATGCCCAGTGTTGTGCATGTAGTAGAGGCCGAGTTGTTTGGCACCTAGAGCATCTTCCAGCGTCGGTCCCGGCACGATGCCTAGATCGAGCAGCCCCTGAGCCATTACCTCTCTCGCCGCGTGGTGGGGTCCATCGTAGGGCACTCCCGGCTGGCACTGAGCAATGGCCGCCTCCTGGGCGTCGAGGACAATTTGGTAGATGGATCGCTGTGTTTCGCTGAACTTGCCGTTTACCGGCCAGGTGCGTGTGATGTCGCTGGCGTAGCCGTTGACCTCACAGCCGGCGTCGATCAGGACGAGTTCACCTCCGGCAATCTCGGCATCGTTCTCGTGGTAGTGCAGGATGGTGGCGTTGTCCCCTCCACCCACTATGCTCGGGTAGGACCATTGCGAGCCGTTGTGCTTGAAACAGCCTTCGATGATCGCCTGCAGTTGGTGTTCACCAATGCCGGCGTGGGCGTTCCGCATCGACTCGATGTGAGCCGCAGAGGCGATTCTGGCCGCATGGCGCATCTGTTGGATTTCTGAATCAGACTTGATGAGTCTCATCTCGCCGAGCAGAGGGCGGGGGTCACACAAGTTCACCGGCCCTGTCCCAAGACGTTGCCGCTCCCGACTGACCTCGAGGAGCGAGGCATCGAGGATTTCATCCACCTCAGAGGAGAGGCCGCGGACATGGTATACAGACTTGCAATCAGAGAGTATGGCAGAGAGGTCCTCGGAAATATCTTCGATTGAGACCGCCTTGTCAACCGGATAGCCCGCTTCCGCCCCCTCAAGACCGGGGCGAATCCCAGTCCAAGTCTCCTTCTCGACATTTCGAGGTGGCACATACAGTCTGGTCTGCCACTTGCCATCGGTCTGGTGGAAGCAGGCAACCGCTTCGGGCGCCTCCCAGCCCACGAGGTAGAGCATGTCGCTGTTTGAGCGGTATGGGTACTCCACATCAGCCGAGCGGATTGATTCAGGGTTGTTGACAATCAACAGAACCGAACCGCTCTCAAGTTGCGAGCATATCTCGACTTGCCGAGCCCTAAGCTCATCTCCACCCACCTTGGCTGGCGATTCGCCGAGCTCGAGACCATGGCCGTCGAACATGGTGCGCCGTCCTCGACGCCTCCTATTTAGCATTCAGTCGACTTCGTCGGCCTTTTCACTCTCGCCGTCATCGTCGTCGACATCGAAATCATCACCTTCATCAAACGCCTCGTCAACATTTGATTTCCTCCCTTTAGGAATCCAGCGAGGTATGTCTGAGTTGCTGTCATGGATTGTTAGGCGCATCGTGAGAGCGGCGATTGCCACAAGTGCCAGCATGAAGATTAGCAGCATGTTCAGGTTCCCCCCAACCGAGTTGACCAACTGCTCTGAGAGCGACGCGGGCTGAACCCACAGCGGGTCCGATTGAGTCCCTTCAATTCCTATGAAAACCTCTACCCAGTCTGCTTCACCATCGTCGTCAGTCACTTTCAGTGTCAATAGGTGAGTCACTCGCTCATCGCCAATCCACTCCCTCCGGATGACCTGCTCTCTTCCTATTGCCTTCGGCTCACCGTCGATGTACCAGAGATAGTCGAGCCCCCCCAAATCGTTCTCCGTATCGGTACTCAGTGATGCATCAACGACCCAGTGCGTGGTATCGGGTAATCGAATGACGATATCCGAGTCGAAAGAAGTCCCCTCAATACTCGCGGCAGCGAGCGGTTCCATGTTATGGACGATTACCGTGGTGCTGTTTGTGCTGTAGAGCCCTGAGGTGTCGGTAACTAAGACCCTCACCTCAAAGGTCCCGGACTGGTTGGCGTACCACCCCCAACTACGAGTTTCCCCTAGGTCGTGCACTTCAGGTGGGAAAGAGGATCTATTCGATTGAACGATGAATGTGAAACGCAATCCCGACTTGCCCCAGACCGGGTCATCCGAGTTGCTCGCATCAAAGTGAGCAAGTGCTGACTCATTCAATTCCACAGGTCCCGTGATGACTGCGATAGGGGGTTGGTTGTGGAGCGCAACGAAGGTGCAAGCCGTAGCAGAGTAGTTCCCTTGGCCGTCTGAGGCGCGGGCAACGAGCAGGTGCCAGCCATCAGCCAAATCGGCAGTTTCGATCGGGACTTCAAATCTGCCGAGAGTGTCTACTGTCTCCGTAGCCGAATTCCACTCAGTCACACTCACATATTCCTCAAGTTGTCCACGGCTGCAAGAGCGGCTCGCTTGGGGTGAGAAGAGAGTTGCCCATTCGATTGTCAGCGCAGCGTCGGTTGCCTCTGCGGCAGAACCAGTCAAGCTGATGACGCCCCGCCACTGTTCCCCTTGGTTTGGCCCATCGATGAGAAGATGAGGCTCGATGTATTCACCATCAGCCCCTCCGAAAACTATGATCGAATCTCCAGTTATTTGCTGGGATTGGTCGACTGCATGGATAGCAAGGACACAGGCGCAAGGAGTAAATGAGCTGATGTTGAAAATGAGATTCCAATTCCACGCTCTTTCCTCCGAACTAGCCCAATCAAGATTTTCGGTTAGTGAGTTCAAGACGCTCCCTTCCAATTCGATCTCACCATTCTTCTCCAACTGCCAATGTAGGTCCGATGGAATCGCTTCATCCCAGACCATCCCGGTGACGGCGACTAACTCATCGTAGACAAGGCCGTGCGGTTGGTCAATCGAGATTGTCGGAGGGTAATCCATCTCCCCGCTCAGTGATGTGGGAGCGAATTCAAACTGGTTTTGGTCAGTTATTGGCTGAAGGTATAGAAGGAGGCAGAGGGCGACGGCGAGAGCGACGCGATGTCTCCTCATGACTCCTCATCCGTAGCCCATCAACTATCAAGGGTGACCCATAAAGCATCAAATTCAGCGGAATTGAGCAGTCTCGCCCTATGGGCGAGATACTGCTCTATCTCAGGGTGCTACTCACCCGACCTGTCAGAGCGCCCCAATTCCTACCGTTGCTACGAGGCAATGGCCTAGGTTGGTATTCAGTTTGGTTCACGCCCACATGTCGCACTGTTGGCCCTGTCCAGGGAAACTGTTCGACTGCTTCGGGTTGGTATGCCATTCGTGTTCGCACTTGTTGCTGTAGCCATCTTGGTCGACATCGAGGTTGGCGTCAGCGCCATCGAACGGGTCGAAGCGGAAGTAGTACTCCCAACCATCGAACATCGAGTCACCATCAGAATCCATGTGATAGACCTCGGGTCCATCCTCCATTCCGTCAGGGCAGTGTGAGCCGTCTGGGCAGATGTCGGAGTCGTTGTACACCGGATTGGTCCCGTTGAGCATCTCTTCGTAGTTCGTGTAGTTTTCAAGATCGTTGTAGAACTTGGCGCCTTCGGGGTCGATCGGGTCGATGTGACAGAGTGAGGAACTCGAGTCCTCCCATCCTGGGCAGAACCTGTTGAGCAACATGGTCCTGTTCAGTCCGTCGTGGTCGAAGTCCTCTTCGCCATCAGGAATCCCGTCAAGGTCGCTGTCCTCCATCGAGGGGTCCATCGGTCCACGGGCTCCAAGAGCTTCGAGAGAGTTGTTGTCAATGAGCCCCTCAGCAATCGCCAAGGCGCTGTACTTGACCTCCCATCCATCGGGAAGTCTGTCGTCATCGGTGTCATCATTGACTGGATTTGTGTTCCAGCGGTCGGGGCCCTCCATGTCATTCTCGAGGGTGTCGTTATCAATGTCGAAGTCGGAGTCAGGCAAACTGCCCATCGCTGGGTCGAGGGCCCATCGGCCACCAGTCTGAGGTAACGTGAATCCTGTGACATTCATTTCCCAAAGGAAGTACTTGGGGTCTGGCTCACCATCGTTGTTCTTATCACCACCAGACTCAAATCCGCTAAGCCAGTTGCTCCACAGCCAACCACCCGGACCTCTAGTGCAGCCAACATCTTCGCATCCCGGAGGTTGCCAATTTTGGGTGGTTATCCAGAGACTGTGAGAACGGGTGTTGTCCATTGTCG
>CAZPJQ010000149.1:2871-4441 GCA_964586945.1 uncultured Candidatus Poseidoniales archaeon | reverse complement strand
GTTCTCGTTGTAGTCGTTCCACGAACCGTAAACGACCCCCTGGTAGGTCTGGCTACCCTTGCGCCAGCTAATCTCAAGACCAGCGTACTCGTTGACGCCGACGATGTTGCCGTCGGAGTCTGTCAGGTAGTCGGATTCAGCGAAGTAGTCGAAGGTTAGGTAAGCGAAGTCACCACCCATGTTGCGCAGGTCAATCGATTGGAGAGTCATCGACTCGTTCCAACCGTCGCCATAGCCAGTGTCGGGGTGTCCGAACCAGTAGGCGTGGCCACCGAAGAGTGGTCGGTTGCCCGGCACGATGGCATTCTGAATCCCTGGGTCCGTATCGTCGTATATGTCGCCCTGGCCATTCGTGTCGTCGCCATACATCAAGGCGCAGCCACTTGGCTCAAAGTCCTCGCCATCCTTGCAAGGATTGGAGAACAGAGAGGTTGGCTGAGCGGTGTAGACTGTGGCTTCGACATCGAAGTCCATCACGGTGTTACCAGCGTTTTCGACGATGACATCGATTGCCATGTCACCTGCAGCGTAGAGTTGACCGGGTTCGAAGGAGGTGATCTCCTTCACGGCAGGGTCGTAGAGATTCAGTACGCTCATCTTCCAGCGGATGTCGTCGTTGCTGTCGTCTTCATTGACAAAGCCACTGGGACTGGCCACCATACCCTCGAGCATGTACTCGGTGTCATTCACGAAGTAGGCGTTCAGAGTCACAACCTCCTCGTCACCCGGACCAAAGTTGCTCAGGCTGATGGTCTGTTGAACGGGCTGGATGGCGCCGTACTGGGTCACCGTCTTGGTGATGGTGAGGTTGTCGAACGCCATGCCGTCAAACTGAGTGTTGCGGGACTCGTTGTCGAGCCCCACGCTGCCCAAGTAGCCAGTGCGGAACCTGAAGCGGACATCCACAACATCACCCGCCCACGGAGTGAGGTCGAGTGAGTTGTTACCGGTGAAGTTCATCCAACTCTGGTTTGTTCCTGTGATGTGGTAGATTCGACTCGTGTACTCGACCGAACCTCCGTTGCTGAAGTACTCGTTGATGCGAATCGCATCGTAGCCACCACGGTAGATGAGGGGCACCCAGCCCCTGTCCTCGGTGAAGATGTCGATGTTGCAGGAGTCGTCATAGATGACCATGCCAACAATCTGACCTTGGCTGTTCACATAGTGGACCGCGGAGTAACCGGACGTGCAGAAGAGGTCGAGTTCCAACTCTGCTGCATCGGCACCAGTCAAGTCGACATTGCTGAGGATGATTGCCTCGTCCTGATTGGAGAGGTATCCACTCTCAAGCGCACCGCCGTTAGAGCCGTTCGGATACATCGTCCCAGCCCACATGTAGTCGGACGGGTTGATGTCTGCGTCATATCCGAGTGGAGATGACGAGTGGTTTGTCGCAGTCTCCTCGTGCCAGAAGAATTCCTCGCCGTCGTAGTCGGCGGAGCCCCACACGCAGCCTGAACCGCAGTTGACCGTCGCTGCAGACTCGTAGTCATTCGAGTAGACGATGGTGTCAGTTCCGCCAGTGATCTCCTTCACTGAGACTTCGACATCGATGCTGCCGCTGATG
>CAZPJQ010000149.1:0-2861 GCA_964586945.1 uncultured Candidatus Poseidoniales archaeon | reverse complement strand
GTCCAGTGTTCTGGACTGTGACATTCACTTCACGAGTTCCCTCTCCGACCGTCATGCGACCGGTTTCAGGATTGTACGATGCGGGAGATACAGACATTCCGGATATCCCAATGTCCTCGTTATCCAACTGCACGATGGAAATTGCATCGAGGTTTCCGCAGCCAAATCCGTTCAGTTGCGGGTTCAGCGGGTCGAAGGCGCAGCCCTTGGTGTCGAGGTGGAGCGCTCCGTTGCTGTATCGGAAGGTGTAGTCACGGTTGCCGATTGCGAGGTCGAGCGCACTGTTAGGGCCGCCAGCGAACTGACCGACGAGAACCATCGTTGGTCGGCGACCGACCGGCATAGACTGTGGAGAGAGGTAACCGTTATTCCCGTCTGAAAGGAGAATCTGCACCGTGTTGATGTCATCCAAGTTCTCTGAGGTGTAGTATGACACAGTGTTGCCAGAAGCACCCTGCAGATTGGTGATGGTCGCAAAGGTCGGAACTACGAAGTCGATGTCACCATCTTGGTTGATGTCCTGAGCCTCGACAGTAGCCCCTTGGAAGTCTCCGATGCTTGGAGAATTAGGGTTGAGCACCCAGCTCGATTGACTGGGGCATGGGGCTGCAGCGCATTTGGATATCGAAAGTGTCGAACCGTTGGTTATCACCATCAGGTCGATTTTTCCGTCGCCATCACCGTCGGCGATGTCGTAACTACCACCATAGGAGTAGAGCTTGACGGTATGTTGCTTGTTCGGGTCGTTCCAGGCCGAGAAGGTGTTGAGAGTGCAATCAAACTCGATGATTGAAACATTGTCCCAATCACCATCAGCGTAACCTGTTGCAGGATTATAGCCAGGCCTGAATGCGATGAAGGCATCCATGTCATCACAATCGTTCCCGATCGGGCCACCGACAACAGCCTCGCCGAAATTGCCGAGCCGTATGTCTGAATAGACTTTGTTGGCAAGGTTATCGAGGGTGGTTATCTTGTGGTTGGTCGCAGCGTTGTTTCGATTTGCGCCACCGAGGTATGTCAACAGACGCTGTGTTCCAGAAGCGATGTCTTGTAGCTCGAGCGCTACAATGTCGTCGTCGCCGTCACCGTTGATGTCAGTGACTTCGAAGTTCCAAACGATGTCGCCCATCGTGTACACTGCATCCTCACTGAAGCCGCCGGCGCAGTCGTCGTTGAGAAGAACGGTCAAATTGGCGCGAATGACTTCTGTGGATTGGTAGACCTGAATGTTCCCTTGATAGAAGACGATGTCATCGTTACCGTCGCCATCGATGTCACCAGTTTCGACATTCCCGACATCGGCGATGTCCGTAAAGCCAGCCCTGCGGGACTGATTGTTGACAATCCAAATGTCACTACGTTCCTGATAGGTACCACCATCGTTCCACAAAATGGATAGGAAGTTTCCCATCTCGCTGGCAGTCACGATATCATCGTCACCGTCACAATCGAAGTCACCGGTCGCCAAATCCAGAGGATTCCGAGTGACCGGATATTGCTTCGAGTTGCTCGCTGCGACATCCATCGCAGCCAACGAGGTTGACAGCACCATCAAGACGACTAACGAGAGCGCCTTGGTTCGTGCCTTGTTCACATTCAATTCAAGGGTATGACTCGACATACGGGACGCCGACTTTGGGCGGTCTTATTACCCCTTTTGTGCGCGTGTGCGATAAATGTGTCAAAAAACGGGCCGCAGTACAACGATTAATGTTATTTATCGCTAAGCGCCGACGGATTCTGCAGCATCTGAGAAATTTGTGGCTACCACCGCTTGAATGTGGTTTGATTTTTTCCTCAAGCCGCGTCCAACCAGATTGGTGCGGGGCCATATCCAAGCCTCTCTCCGCCGTAGACTTTGACCAGTTTTCCGAGTTCATATTGGCGCTCAATCCAATTCTCGACCAACTCTTCGTCAAGGTCGTGGCGACCCTCCAATGATTCGATAATCACATCTACGGGCAGACCCATCACACCAAACCGGCGTACCGCCAACCGCAGAACCTCCCTCAACCATCCTTCCAAGACCGGCTCAGTAGTGATTCCACTGCTCGGGGGGAGAGGTGCTTCGTCATACTCATCGAGAATTTCAATTAGGCTCTCGACAGTGGGCGACTCCGACTTGAGGATACCGAGTCTAACCATCTCTTCATCGAGATTCATGTCGCCGATGGTGCGCCTCACGGTGACCACCTTGCTAGGGTCTGGTGTTGGCCCGGGTAACGGCTTCGTTGCTACGACGCTGCCTGTGGATTCTTCCTCGGACTCATCATCCACGCTACCACCGGTGCCCAACCGTTCTAGCCAGCCGATGTCAGATAGACCGAGTTCGGTGCGCCACTGGGATACCCAATCGGCTTCACCTTCGATGAGAACCTCGACATCATCTGCGGTCGGGCGAAAACGGAAGCAGGTGCGCATATTCTCACTCCTATGGGAGGGGGCCGCGGGGTCAGTCCTTCAACAAACCGTCGGTCCAACTTTGTGAAGTCGCATTATGCTATTTCAGTAGAGCGGCAGCGCAAGGCGTACGAAGGCGCGGTGCAGATCAATCGAGGCGCTCAAAGCCGCCATCGGAATCCATCTTCCAGCGAGTCCCATCCTTCTCGACATACCAAGTCACTCCGTCCGCCTCGGCGTATTCACCGCCGCCGGGCAATCCGACATGCGAATCTATCTTTCCAGAGGACTCAGGCACTTCCGGCTTGGCCGGTTCAGGAGGTGCATCAGGAGGCTCGGGTGCTGGAGCCAGGGCAGGGTGAAGTGCGCTGTCATCGTCTGATTCCTCAACCTCAGTGGTGTCATCGAATAGGGCATCCTTGTGGGAGGACTCGGCATACGGGTCTCGCCTTTCACGG
>CAZPJQ010000148.1:3871-4513 GCA_964586945.1 uncultured Candidatus Poseidoniales archaeon | reverse complement strand
ATGCGAGGCTCATTTCTCGACAGGCGCGGATGATTCGGCAGGCGATTTCACCCCGGTTTGCAATCAAGACCTTGGAGAATTTGAAGGGGGCCTCGGTCATCCAGTCGAGTGCCCCCATGTCGACCACTAATCCTCGCTCTGCCAAGCAGGAGAACGCCTCTCGATGAACGAGGATAGACCCTCCT
Organism: uncultured Candidatus Poseidoniales archaeon; assembly: GCA_964586945.1. Classification (GTDB taxonomy): domain Archaea; phylum Thermoplasmatota; class Poseidoniia; order Poseidoniales; family Thalassarchaeaceae; genus MGIIb-Q1. The sequence goes on along the minus strand of CAZPJQ010000148.1, from coordinate 4,328 downwards.
GACCTTCTTCGCTACCACGCATCTGGGAGGTCTTGTCTAGTGTCCATTCTCGCAACTCTTCGTCAGTCCCAGTCCACCTGTCGAATGTGAGAACAAGTTGCTTCGCTTCCGCGACTGCCGCTGGACCGGTTGACATCACTTCGGCGATGATGCCCTCAATCACCTCATCGAAGAATTCGGGCGAGCCCACTTGCTGTTCGACCAAACCCAAGCGAATCGCTTCGTCAACATCGATTCGCTTCGCCAACATCGCGAGCCGGCGAGTTTGGGCACTGCCGATTTTTCTGTAGACATAGGGACCTATGACGGCTGGCAGAATTCCAAGTTTCCCTTCTGACAGGGCGATTCGGGTTCTCGGTTCACCAATCACATGGTCGAGACATGCAACAAGCCCGGCACCACCTCCAAGAGCGACGCCCTGTACCGCTCCGATGGTAAAGCAAGGGTGGCTCCAAAG
>CAZPJQ010000148.1:3349-3861 GCA_964586945.1 uncultured Candidatus Poseidoniales archaeon | reverse complement strand
CTCCAAAGAGTGTTGAACAGACGGTCGAGGCGCTTCGCATCCTCTCGATTCTCCTCGTCTGACTGTGAACCCGACTGCTGCATCCAACCGATGTCCGCACCCGCACAGAAGTGCTTCCCAGCACCCCTGAAGACGATGACTCGAAGGAACCGCTCGCCTGCCAAGTCCTCCAACTCGCCCCGCTCGGCCGCCGACCTCTCGCTGCTCCAATCAAGCAACTCGCAAACCTCATCGATGAGTTGCGGATCGAGCGCATTGAAGACCTGCTCCCGCCGAAGTGTGAGATGTCCCACAGCACCCTCGACTCGCAGCTCGCACAGTGCCGTCTCCGGCATTGAGTCTGCAATTGAATAATCGGACATTCCAATTGCTCCTTCACATTCTGAATACGCCGTATTCGGAGTCAGGGAAAGGTGCATTCAGCGAAGCGGAGATGCAGAGCCCGAGCACATCGCGCGTATCCCGAGGGTCGATGATTCCGTCATCCCACAACCTCGCTGTGGAATAGTAGG
>CAZPJQ010000148.1:0-3339 GCA_964586945.1 uncultured Candidatus Poseidoniales archaeon | reverse complement strand
GAGGATTGGTTGTTCGAACTCGGCCAACTCCTCACCTTCCATCGGCATCTCACCCTCCCGGCCTCGCTGGTCATTCTTGACCGTCGAGAGAACCCGGGCAGCCTGGGGTCCACCCATGACTGAGATTCTCGCATTGGGCCACATGAAGAGGAAGCGTGGGTCGTAGGCCCTGCCGCACATTCCGTAGTTTCCAGCTCCGTGGGAGCCTCCGATAATGACAGTGAACTTCGGTACGGGAGCGCAGGCGACCGCGTTCACCATCTTGGCACCATCCTTTGCGATTCCACCCGCCTCGTATTCTTGTCCCACCATGAATCCGGTGATGTTCTGCAGGAAGACGAGCGGAACTCCGCGTTGGCCACAAAGTTCGATGAAGTGAGTCGCCTTCAGCGCTGATTCCGAGAACAGTATTCCGTTGTTGGCAACAATCCCCACAGGGTAGCCGTGAATGTTAGCAAATCCACAGACCAGCGTAGTCCCGTAGCGTGGTTTGAACTCGTGGAATCGTGATGCGTCTACGATACGCCCGATGATTTCGTGGACATCCACCGGAGTGCGATTATCATTTGGGATGATGCCGAGCAGTTCGTCGACATCGTGGAACGGCGCCTCTGGCGGTTTGACATCCAGCGCGACTTTGTAGGCCGGCCCGACATTCTCCATCACATTTCGAACGAGGTGCAGCGCTTCGCCCTCATCCTCAGCGAAGTGGTCGGCCACACCCGACTTTGAGGTGTGGACATCGGCTCCACCCAAATCCTCAGCGCTTACCTCCTCACCTGTAGCCGCCTTCACCAACGGCGGACCCGCGAGGAAGATGGTCCCGTTGCCCTTCACGATGATCGATTCATCACTCATCGCCGGAACATATGCACCCCCAGCGGTACAAGAGCCGAGAACCGCCGAGACCTGTGGAATTCCCTTGCCACTCATCACCGCCTGGTTTCGGAAGATGCGCCCGAAGTGCTCCCTGTCTGGGAAGACCTCGTCCTGCATGGGGAGGAATGCCCCACCGGTGTCGACCAGATAGATACAGGGAAGGTGGTTCTCTTCGGCAATTCTCTGTGCCCGAATGTGCTTCTTGACGGTAATCGGATAGTAAGATCCACCCTTGATTGTGGCATCGTTGGCGACAAACATGCACTCTCGCCCGTGCACCACTCCGATTCCGGTGACCAGCCCCGCGCTGTGGGCCTTGCCGTCGTAGAGACCGTTTGCAGCGAGTGTGCTCAACTCGAGGAATGGTGTTCCGGGGTCACAAATCTCAGCAATTCGCTCACGCGCCAGCGCCTTCCCACGCTTCATGTGCTGCTCGACATACTTTCCACCACCACCCTCTTTCACGATGGCAATACGACCCCGAAGAGCCTCTATGAGTGCCTTGTTACTCGCCTCTCGATTAACGAACGAATCGTCTGCGCGGCGGATGGAAGTCGGAAGTCTGTCCATGTCGACCCATAGGGTCGATTTCGAACAGGTGCTTGAACGGTGCGGCTCAAGCAGTTGCAATAACGCCGTAGCATCAAGCTGTGAGAAGACCCAGCAAGATGTCACAGGGGGCGGTTGAATTGCTTCAGACTCCGAGCATCAGGCGACCGAGGTCCCGCAGACCAGGAGCGAGCCCGACGGTGAGAAGCCCGAGAATTATCAGCATCCGGAGGTGACGATAACGGTGTTCAAATCGCCATTCTGCAAAGAAGAGTATCACGACAAGAGCGAGAAGCGCCTTTACCGCGAAGAACCCCCAGCCGCCACCGCTGCCACCCTCATCACCACCGGCAAAGCGCATGATGAGTGTTGAGAGAACATGCTTCTCCGAATAGCCGAATATGTCGACTCCAATCCAAGAGGCCATTCCGTCGACGAGTTGCCCGTAAAAGGCCAACAGAACCACTGGCGTCGCAAACGCTGCACGCCGGATCAGTCCCTCTCGCGCTTCGTGTTCGTCACCCTCAAATGCCTCCCACTGCGCCAGGGATACACCGATTCCAAGGACACCTGGAGTGACACCTGCTGAGGAAAGATTCTGAAACGCCTCCTCGCCATGATTGCGCGCCATTCCAACGAACAACATCGGTGCGCCTAGAACCAAGAGGGCCGGCCAAAGTTCCAACTCACCTGCTGTTGACTGGGCAGTTGCGAACTGAACCAATCCTATCATATTCAACAGGCAAGCACCCATTCCAGCGAACAGGAGGCTCTTCTCCAAAGGACTCCACTCGCTCAACTTCTGCCTGACAGGAGAATAATTCGATTCCAACAGAAACCAAACCGACATGGGGACGCCAACGATTCCGAGCAGGATGTAAGTATCCCCCTTAGGGTAGAAGAAGGCAAGTTGTGCAATCACCACCATGAACATCATCAATCGAGGAGTCAATCTCTGCTTGTCTTCGTCGCTCATCTGACCCCACCCCTTTGAAAGAGCTGACGAAGATGGCATCGCAGTCTTGCTGGAAGGCTTTCCACCAGAGACAAAGGCGGGCACCAAGAGCCCCACCAAGACAATCCAGAATGCCGTCTGGAAGTGGATGATGGGTGAGACGAAGAATGAATCGACGTCCGTGGAAAATAGGCCGGCATCCTCGCTGACCTCCACCAGCACAGCCCAAACCACCCATGGGAGGAGGGAGAATAGAGTGCGCTCTTCACATGGAATATCCCACTTCCTTAGCAGCGCGCCCAGACCGATGATGAAGCCGATCAAGAGTACACTGTAGGCGATTGTGTCAACCACATTGTAATTCGAATCCCCACCGCCCTCTCCGATTATCGGCTGGAAGATGTTGACCTCAATCAGGTCCCAAAGATACCACGAATCTGCTAACACTCCAAGGAAATAAGCGATTCCCGGCAGGGCCAAGCCAATTCCGATGACTGCGAATGCGTACAACTCGATTTGGTCGAACTTGTCATCCGGTAGCACATCGGAAGGAACATCCACCGCGTCAGCCGTATCGTCGTCGCCGCTCATTGGGGGTCCGAGTAAAGACTCACGGATGAGTTTCACTCTTCTTCGCCATGCTCGTGGCCGTCGTGGTCATGGCCCTCATGGTCGTGTCCGTCTTCTTCAAGTTCGCCGACCTCGCGTACGGGGTGAACATCGCGGAAAGTGATGGTCTGGACACCAACACTGTCACGCAGGGAACGGAGAAGCTGGAACTTTGCCATGCCCCACGACTGGTCGTAGCCGAGGTACTCGGGGATTGTGATGGTGACATCATCACCGTCGAACTCTACCTCGAAGTCGTCTGAGCCAGTGATCATCTTGAGTAGGGTCTCGACCTGCTCAATTCTATCTTCGACGACCTTAGTGATGCGGTAGTTGTAGCGGAGAGT